>NZ_CP022540.1:1372500-1741666 GCF_002237555.1 Antarctobacter heliothermus
GGCGGGCCAAACCTGCTGCTGAAACCTACATGCGCTACGATCTGGGGCACCGCAACGGTCCCTTCGGCCATGCGGTCGGGCTTTCAGTTGGCGAAAAGGGAGAGGCCTGGGTCGGCTACGGCGCGACCTACCGGATTGATCTGTGGCAGAGCGGCTTCTACGTCGAACTGCACACGATGCCGGGGCTGTACTTCGATAACGGCGGCTTTGATCTAGGTGGAATGCTTGCATTCCGGTCAGGGATCGAGCTGGGCTTTGAAACGTCCCGCGGCTGGCGCTTTGCGCTGAGCTATGACCATCGGTCAAACGCGGAGATCTACGAGGCCAATCCCGGTATCGAAACGGTGCAATACCGTGTCTCCATCCCGAGCAGATAAGGTTATCATTAGTGTCCAGTCTTGTGACGGCGTACCTTTTGTATAATGGGTCATCGACTTGGTCTATCTAGCAAGCTTAAGCCGATAGGTGTAGGCGCAGCGAAAGCGAGTCTTAATAGGGCGTCGAGTTAGATGGATCAGACCCGAAACCGAGTGATCTAGGCATGACCAGGATGAAGGTAAGGTAACACTTACTGGAGGTCCGAACCCACACCTGTTGAAAAAGGTCGGGATGAGTTGTGCCTAGGGGTGAAAGGCCAATCAAACTCGGAGATAGCTGGTTCTCCGCGAAATCTATTTAGGTAGAGCGTCATCCGAATACCCCCGGGGGTAGAGCACTGGATGGGTAATGGGGCCCCACAGGCTTACTGATCCTAACCAAACTCCGAATACCGGGGAGTACTAGATGGCAGACACACTGCGGATGCTAACGTCCGTAGTGGAGAGGGAAACAACCCTGACCTACAGCTAAGGCCCCCAATTCATGGCTAAGTGGGAAAGCAGGTGGGACGACCAAAACAACCAGGAGGTTGGCTTAGAAGCAGCCATCCTTTAAAGATAGCGTAACAGCTCACTGGTCTAAATAAGTTGTCCTGCGGCGAAGATGTAACGGGGCTCAAGCCATGAGCCGAAGCTTAGGATGCGTGAGCATGGTAGCGGAGCGTAGTGTGATATAGCTTCATGTCTCTTTATCCCTTCGGGGAGACCGGAGACACGAAGCTTTCGATGAAGCCGGCGCGTGAGCGATCCGGTGGAGAGATCACTAGTGAGAATGATGACATGAGTAGCGACAAAGAGTGTGAGAGACACTCTCGCCGAAAGTCCAAGGGTTCCTGCTTAAAGCTAATCTGAGCAGGGTAAGCCGACCCCTAAGGCGAGGCCGAAAGGCGTAGTCGATGGGAACCAGGTTAATATTCCTGGGCCAGGAGGATGTGACGGATTGTGGCGGCGTGCGTGCCTTATCGGATTGGCGCGTATCCAAGACAGTCCCTGGAAATAGCCCTCCATTAGATCGTACCCTAAACCGACACAGGTGGACTGGTAGAGAATACCAAGGCGCTTGAGAGAACGATGTTGAAGGAACTCGGCAAAATACCTCCGTAAGTTCGCGAGAAGGAGGCCCGGCGTAAGAGCGTCGGGGGCACAAACCAGGGGGTGGCGACTGTTTATTAAAAACACAGGGCTCTGCGAAGTCGCAAGACGACGTATAGGGTCTGACGCCTGCCCGGTGCCTGAAGGTTAAAAGGAGGGGTGCAAGCTCTGAATTGAAGCCCAGGTAAACGGCGGCCGTAACTATAACGGTCCTAAGGTAGCGAAATTCCTTGTCGGGTAAGTTCCGACCTGCACGAATGGCGTAACGACTTCCCCGCTGTCTCCAACATCGACTCAGCGAAATTGAATTGCCTGTCAAGATGCAGGCTACCCGCGGTTAGACGGAAAGACCCCGTGCACCTTCACTACAGCTTCGCACTGGCATCAGACACAACATGTGCAGGATAGGTGGTAGGCTTCGAAGCAGGGACGCCAGTCTCTGTGGAGCCTCCCTTGAGATACCACCCTTGTTTTGTTTGATGTCTAACCGCGGTCCGTTATCCGGATCCGGGACCCTGCGTGGTGGGTAGTTTGACTGGGGCGGTCGCCTCCTAAAGCGTAACGGAGGCGCGCGAAGGTTGGCTCAGAGCGGTCGGAAATCGCTCGTTGAGTGCAATGGCAGAAGCCAGCCTGACTGCAAGACTGACAAGTCGAGCAGAGTCGAAAGACGGCCATAGTGATCCGGTGGTCCCAAGTGGGAGGGCCATCGCTCAACGGATAAAAGGTACGCCGGGGATAACAGGCTGATACTGCCCAAGAGTCCATATCGACGGCAGTGTTTGGCACCTCGATGTCGGCTCATCTCATCCTGGGGCTGGAGCAGGTCCCAAGGGTATGGCTGTTCGCCATTTAAAGAGGTACGTGAGCTGGGTTTAGAACGTCGTGAGACAGTTCGGTCCCTATCTGCCGTGGGTGTAGGAGATTTGAGAAGAGTTGCCCCTAGTACGAGAGGACCGGGGTGAACGATCCACTGGTGGACCAGTTGTTATGCCAATAGCAGTGCTGGGTAGCTATGATCGGAAAGGATAACCGCTGAAGGCATCTAAGCGGGAAGCCCCCTTCAAAACAAGATCTCCCTGAGGACCGTGGAAGACCACCACGTCGATAGGCCAGAGGTGTAAGCACAGCAATGTGTTCAGCTGACTGGTACTAATGGTCCGATAGGCTTGATTTGATCCAGTAACAGCAAGGTTAATCACCGAGCTCTACGGACAAATAAGCATACTACACCGTAAACACAGTAAACTTCGACCTGGACAACGACCTCGCCCCAAAAGCGACGGTGTTGATTGATTGACGATGCATCACAAATGCATCGTCCTGGTTTTTCCTTGGTTTGGTGGTCATAGCACGAGCAAAACACCCGGCTCCATTCCGAACCCGGCCGTTAAGTGCCGTCGCGCCAATGGTACTGCGTCTTAAGACGTGGGAGAGTAGGTCGCCGCCAAACCTAGAAAAAACCAGATACTCTATACGACAACCAATACAAAAAGCCCCGTAGGTGAAAACCTGCGGGGCTTTTCTCATAAATCAAAAAACTTTTGAATGTAATATGCTCTCCACGGAGTCCGCTAATTCAGGTTGGCTTTGTTCAGGTTTTGGTCTCTTTTGACCGGTTGATATATTCCGCAAGAGTCATACCAGCGGGGCTTGAACGCGGGCGGTGTGAGTCGAAGTCTGTGCGCTATGAGCCTCATCAAGCGCATCAGTCGACGTATCCTCTTTTCGTTTACGAGATGTCCGCCGCGGAGCAGGTGACCTACCACGAGATCTTTCCGCCACCGTCGATTAGAGGCCGGCCCAACTTGAGGACGGACAATGAAGCGAACGAGGAGATCATCCATTGCCCGGCAGGCACATGCGCAGAATGCTGCCGAGAGGGGGCATCCTAGCCGAGCACGAGGCAGGCGCAAAATGCGCGGATCTGTGCCACAAGCACGGCATGTCTGAAGGTACTTTCTACAACTGGAAGGCCAAATTCGGCGAAATGACCGTGTCGGAGGCGATGCGGCTGAAGACGCTTGAGGATGAGAGCGCCAAGCTTAAGAAACTGCTGGCCGAGCAGATGCTCGATCTCGCCTGGATTAAGGAACTGAGTTCAAAAAAGTGGTGACGCCTGCTGTGAAGCGCGAGGCGGCCGAGCATCTGAAGGCCCTGATCGAGCGCCACGGAAAGCTGGGGATGATCGTCTCTGACAACGTCCTATGCGCGGAATAATTGGCTGATTTGGCATCAGGTCATTGTCATGCTGAAGCGTTCCAGCACGTTCGAATGTGTGTCAGTTCGGCATTTTGGTCAACAACATGTCTCTCCCATAACAAACACAGAGTACGCTTATTGCGGCTCTCACCGTCCTTAAGACGAGATCTTCGGGTCGTTGAGCAGAAGGCCTGAACATTATCTACGAGGTCGAATGCTCGCCTCTACGGCCCTTACAGAGAAAGGTCCTTCTGCTGTCAATCATCCCTCAAAGAAGGGACGATAGGGTTCGCCGCGGTTTATTATCCCATGCACGGTGCGGGCCATTTTTGCGGCGATTGCGGTATACGCCTTGCGACGTAAATGCGTGTTTTGACGATCCTTGGCGATGTAACGCTCGAACTTGTCGCGGAAGCTGTTGGTCTTTTGCATGATGGCGACCTGACCGGCCATCCAGAGCGTGCGGCGTAATCTGGCATTCCCATATTTTGAGAGCTTGGTTTGGCCACGGAATGTGCCCGACTGGATCGTTGCGAGGTCCATCCCACAGAACTTCAAAAATTGGCGGTGATGCCGAAAGCGGCGCAGATCGCCTGCTTCTGCAAGGATGGTCAGCGCGTTGATCGGCCCGATCCCTGGGATGGATGTTAGCAGTTGATAGTCGTCGTTGGTCTTGAGAAGCTCAACGGCGCGATCCTCAATCTCGTTGCGTTTGGCAATCAGGCCGCGCCCTTCACCCAAGACCAAACGGAACATCCTTGCAGCGTCGGAGTCCGGCGCAATTGGCAGGCCTACAGAGAACTTGGCGGTCTGATAAATATCTGCAAGCAAACGTTCTTTTGACACTTTGCGGCCGACCACGTCCCAAGCATCTGCAATGAAAGCCTCTGAGATATGCGCGAAAGTTGGTGATGCCCTGAGGGGCGACATATCATGGCGGTGTCGAAGCGCCGTCAATTCTCAACCGAGAAAGGGATATGCCACATGCAAGAGAATACCATCACCCAGCTATCTGATCCATCCGGGATTTCGCCGGACCCGCTGACCGACCTCATCCGGGACGGCGCGCGCAAGCTGATCGAGCAGGCGATTGAGGCGGAACTGTCCACGCTGCTTGGCGCCTTTGCCGATCACAAGCTTGAGGATGGTCGCGCAAGACTGGTTCGTCATGGGCACCTGCCCGAGCGTGAGATTTTGACCGGTGTCGGGCCTGTTGCCGTGACGGTGCCGCGTGTGCGGGACCGCAAGCCGGGCACGGACAAGATCGCGTTCACGCCCAGCATCCTGCCGCGGTATCTGCGCAAGGCAAAGTCGGTCGAAGAGCTGCTGCCCTGGCTTTACCTGAAGGGCGTGTCCACCGGCGATTTCAGTGAGGCGCTTGCCGCCCTGCTGGGGCCACACGCCAAGGGCCTCTCGGCCACTACGATCACGCGGCTGAAAGCGGACTGGTGGTCCGAGTACGAGGCCTGGGAAAAGCGTGACCTCGGCACCCGGCGGTTTCTCTACATCTGGGCCGACGGCGTCTATTTCAAGCCGCGAAGGGCCGAGGAAAAACAATGCGTTTTGGTGATCGTGGGTGCGGATGAATACGGCCGCAAGGAGCTGCTGGCCATGACCGACGGCTTCCGCGAAAGCACTCAGAGTTGGCGCGAGGTTCTGCTCGATCTCAAACGCCGCGGACTGAAGCAGGATCCCAAGCTCGCCATAGGCGACGGCGCCCTGGGGTTCTGGGCGGCACTGCGCGAGGTCTTCCCCTCGACACAGGAGCAGCGGTGCTGGCTCCACAAAACCATGAACGTGCTCAACGCGCTGCCGAAATCGGTGCAAGCCAAGGCCAAGGCGCACCTGCACGACATCTGGCAGGCCGAAACCCGAGCCGCGGCGTCGGCCGCCTTCGACTTCTTCGTCGATGCCTACGGCGTGAAATGGGACAAGGCAGTCGCCAAGTTGGTCAAGGATCGGGATGCACTACTGACCTTCTACGACTACCCGGCCGAACACTGGAAACACATCCGGACGTCAAATCCGATCGAGAGCACGTTCGCCACCGTCAGACACAGGACGAAACGCACCAAGGGCTGCCTCAGCCGCAAGACTGGGCTCGCCATGGCTTTCCGGCTGATGATGTCTGCTCAGACGAAATGGCGAAAACTCGACGGGCGGAATCGCCTCCCGGAGGTCATCAGCGGGGTTGAGTTCCGCGACGGCGTCCGCCAACTTCAAAACGCCGCCTGATCACGCGTCACCAACTTCTGCGCATATCTCGGCAATCATAGCCTCAACATCAACAACATTCCGAAGGTGTTACGGCGCGGAACTGACCAGTAACGCAGTCTTAACCTTCGCTGCCGCGCACCGAATCGAGTGGCACTACATCGCGCAGGGTAAGCCGATGCAGAACGGCTTCGTGGAGACCTTCAACGGACGGATGCGGGATGAACTTCTCAACGAGACCATGTTCCGCAGCCTGGCCCACGCGCGGATGGTGATCGCGGCCTAGACTGCCGACGACAATACCGAACGCCCGCACTCGGCCTTGGACTACCAGACCCCGGCAGCAAGCGCGGACCCTGACCACCGCAATCGCCCGTCTCGGCGCAGCAAAGGGAGTGGATCATATGTTGTGCTATTTGGCCCGGCTGACCGAGCTGGAACTGGTCGACCGGGAACGGCGCATGGTGGAACGCCGGATCAAGGCGGAAAAGTTCCCGGCTGTCAAAAGCCTCCCCTCCATGGTTTGTGCTGCAAACCACTGAAGGGCAACGGACCAGCTTCGACTTCATGGCCATCACGTCCTTGAACACGATGACGGTGCTGGACCTGGCACGCTGCGAATGGATCGAGCGCAAAGAAAACATGATCGCGCTTGGGCCGTCGGGCACCCGCAAGACTCATGTCGCCCTCGCCCCTTGGCTTCGCTGCCTGTCCGAGGGGATTGCCCGTCGCCTTCGTGACCGCCGCCGCAGATATGCTTCGAGGCCATAGCGGGCGCATGGCACTCCCGCTATGCTTTTCAGGTTTGCGGATCATGCTGCTTCGGTCAGCCGTTGAAGGATCTCCAGCATGCTTGGCGACAGGTCCGTATGATGGTGCGCCAGTTTCCACGTTCCGTCCTGCTTCTGATAGACGTTGGTCACACGGTGTTGGATCTTGGCCTCATTGCCGGCGATGATTAACTTTCCGACCTCCACGCCGGTTTCAACGGCCATGTCCGATCCAGCGTTAATCATCTGATCCAACAGCCGGATGTCTCCTCCGCCAGCAATTTCGGCAACCTTGCTGAAGGAGGCCAAGACGGAATCCGAACCCATGTCCCGCCCGCCGATGGGATGCTGCGCCGTGGCGCCGCCGCCTTTGATCCACGCGTCCTGCATCGCGGTATCGTCGCCGTTCGCCATGCTGTTGAGGGCATCGTAGAATGCGACCGAGGCGCGGCGAACATCTTCTAAGTTGATCATGATTTGGTTCCTTTCAGTTGTTGGCAAGCCGGGAGTATGCCCGGCCCATGCCGAACGCCCCGTAGCCGAAAATTTCAGTGGGTTGGATCAGGCCGCCGGTTCTTGCGTCCCGGACTTCACCGACGAGAAGAAATCGGCCCGCGCATTGGTTTTGGGGAAAGGCGCATCCGGCACGTCAACGCCAAGAAAGCGGCAGAGAGGTTCCCATCCGTCGCGGACACTGAACACCAGGGCCTTGCCCTCCGCCTCCAGGTCCCGCGCGGCTGCTTCGTTGGCGCGGTAAACCTTCAGGATGCCGTCCCTGTCGGTATGCCCACCAAGGGCCCTGCCGATGATGACGCTCTCAATCATCTGAAACCAGGGAACCGCGTTTTGTGGCCAGGCCTCCTTGTCGAGGATCAGCGGCAGGATGGTCTGGGAAAAGCTGCCATACCAATCCTCGGCTTCCCGATGTGAAAGAATGACTTTGGCGTCCGGTGTTGCCGCAAGCACGTCTTGCCAGTAGGCCGAAACCGGGAAATCCACGGCCGATCGAAAGCCCGAGAAGATCGCGTCAAAGTCGGGACGCCCCTCTGCCACCTTGGACCAGGCTTCGATCTGCCCGGAGTCGCTGACGACCTCGGACATGTGATGGCATGGGCCGAAGCCCAAATGCTCCAACGCCGCCTTCAGTGAGTAAGTCCCGGTTCGACCGAACCCCGCGCCAATGATTTCGAGTGTCATTGCATATCACCTCCTCTATGAATAAGATCGATCTACCTTGCTTGATCTTCGCCTAGTGAAATTAAGATGAGCCATTCGCCCCACAAAAGTCGAACGAAACGATTTCATAGATCATGAGCGAAATTGATCTGCACCGCGTCGACCTGAATTTGCTGGTTGTTTTCGAGTCCCTGATGGAGACCCGAAGCGTTACGGTGACAGCCGACAAGATCGGGCGCACACAGTCGGCGGTCAGCCACTCGCTTGCTCGGTTGAGGGAGCAACTCGACGATCCTGTGCTGGTCCGGGTCGGCGGCAAGATGCACCCCAGCCCGTTCGCCGAGGCCATCATCGAAGATGTCCGCCCCATTCTGCGCAGCATCCGCCGGGTGATCGCGCCGCGCAACCTGTTTGACCCGGGCCAAAGCGATCGCGTGTTTCGCATCGCCATGCCGACGCTGACCAAAGTCATTGCAGAGGTGTCGGCACGGGTCGAAGCCGAAGCGCCAAAGGTAAAGATCGAGTGGCTGCCAGCGCACCACGACGTCTATCCGGCGCTGAGCGAAGGGTTGATCGACCTCGCCCATCTGGGCGGACAGCCGCGATTGCCGGATGGGCTTGATCAGCAAATCATGGAGCCATTTTCCTGGGTGACTTTCGCGCGTCAGGGGCACCCTGCGGTCTCGGGCTGGGGGATCGACGCCTGGCGCAAATACCCGCATGTCATGGTCAATGTCACGAGGTCGCAGCAAAATCCCTTTCCGGCCACGCCCTCCACCGATGTTGGGGGGCGGCGGGTCAGCGCGATGATTGGGGACTCGGCCGGTGTAGCCTCACTCCTTGCGAATTCTGATTTTCTGGCCACATTCCCGGCGGTCCTGCTCGCTTGGGATATGGAGGCGCACGGCCTGATTGCGATGAAGCCACCTGTCGACCTCGGACAGGTTCTTGTTCGTTTTTTCTGGAGTTCGCGCCTAGCCAACGACGCCGGTGGTATCTGGATCAGATCGATCGTGATCGAGGCCTACCGACGCCTGCAAGCTGAAGCAGAGGCGAAACTGGCCGAGCCACGACTTCTCCAGCCGTCTAGGCGACCGGCTTGATTGGAGCATCGCCTGCTCGTGCGCCGAGCAACCGCGCCCGAGCCACTTCGTTGCGCGTGTCGACTGTTGAAATCGAACACAGCGCATGGTCGGCTTGGTTTCCGCAGTCTGAACTGGATTGAACGACCGCGTAGGGAAAAGTCGATGCATCGCCGCGATTTCGCCGCCGCAATTGGGCGGATCATTTTCGGTTTTCAGCACTTGTCGTCGCTGCGATAAAGTAGGTCAAGAAAGGCCCGCACTGCCGTCACCGGGCTATCCAAAATGCTGCATGATCAACGAATGGCCGGTCTGGTGAAGCTGCGCCGCACAGACAAACGTTAGTCCATTCGCAAGGGAGAACTGGAGGCCCAACTCGTAGTTGAGCCGGAAAGGTCGCCGGTTTTACTGACCCAGGGCTGGCGGACCAGTATTGTGCCGAAGTTGCACAGTTGAGTGCTGCACTCGACAATCCTGTCAGAAGGGCCGAGGTGACGTCGATCGTCCGCAGCCTTTTGTCCGAAATCAGGCTGATTCCGGGCTCGGAATCGTTGATGCTCGAACTGGTAGGGGAACTGGAGAATCTCTTGTCGCTCAACGAGTCCAAAACGACAACGCCCCGAGGCGGCAAGCCTGCGGGGCGTTCGACACTGTTGGTTGCGGGGGTAGGATTTGAACCTACGACCTTCAGGTTATGAGCCTGACGAGCTACCGGGCTGCTCCACCCCGCGACAGTGAGGCTTAGTTATATCGCCAATTGGCGGACCGCAAGGGGAAGTCAGTGCTGAATGTAAAAGTTTTCCAACTAACTGTTAGCACAAACAGCACATGCATGGTTCCCTGAAGCCCGCATCGTTTGAAACTGGAATTTTGGGCTAGAGCTTCCTGCTCAGGGGAGGGCTTCGCCATTCCGGTGGGCTATCGCCGTTTGACGCCGTGACTTGGGTCTCGTGGCCATGACTTCAGCGCAGCGCGACGTTTAACAACTTTCCCGCACAGATAAGTTTCAATTTCTGGAAACGTGGCGCTGCTACGATCGGGTCCGGAAAGAGTGTTCGTCTTGGTGAAATGTGGATTTGTTCGGTGGCTCGCGGAAATTGGCCCGACAGAACGCCACGGCGCCCGCCTGTGCCGCTGCGGGTTTGCTTGTTTTAAGCGGCCTTTGTTGGGGCGTAGCGGGCGCCTAACCCGTTTTATACTATAAGGGAAATTGAACATATTTTGCTTCACCCAGTGCCGTGCAATGCCCCGGAGCGTACTTTGAAGAGGTTTTTGACGATAAGGTGATTTTTGCAGAAGAGGGCAGTTTAGCCTTGTAATCGCTTTATTTACTTGGATATACGCGTCGGTGGAGACGTGGCCGAGTGGTCGAAGGCGCTCCCCTGCTAAGGGAGTAGGCCCGGAAGGGTCTCGAGGGTTCGAATCCCTTCGTCTCCGCCATATGGCATTGTACTTATTGAATCATTCGGGACTTTCCAACCACACCCGCCAATGCACCCGCCAACTTGATTGCGTTTGGTTGCAACAGTTGGCGACGCCATCATGCGGAGCATTCCAGATTCGGCAGTCAATCGCCAACCAGCATCCGCGCCTCTCATCTCTTTCCAACTGATTCGAGAGCAAATGCACCGCCTCCGCCTCCCGACTGCGCCCGTCGTGTTTCCAGTAAGTGCCTACCCACCCGGTTTCGCCCTGCTGCGCATTCGGCGCTCAATTTAGCCCTTCAAAAATTCGTAACTGACGCTTAAGAGCGTCGGGCTTTTCCAACTAAACTGAGCGGGTCCGATGCGTAAATTTGTAAAACTCTTTTTGGCCGCAACTCTTTCCGTACTGTTTGCTGTTTCAGCTTATGCCGAAACCAACTCTCCCAACGAGGCTGCCTATTATGTCGGATCCTCAGTGACCGTTGAGGGCGTCGTTAGTCAGGTTTCAGTAACCCGCAGTGGAACGACCTTCATCAACTTCGGCGGGGCGATATCCCAACCACGTTTTTTATGGCGTCATGGCTCTGATGATGTAACCGCCCCCCGACGGCATCTGTGTGCCAAGGTGGGTCTGTGAGGATCCACAAAGGGGAGCGGTCATGTCGGAGATTATCACGGTCGGAGTCGATCTGGCAAAGAATGTGTTTCAGGTGCATGGCGCTGATGCGTCGGGTCGTGCAGTTCTGCGCAAGAAGCTGAGGAGAATGCAGGTGTTGGAGTTCTTCAGCCAGCTGCCGCCTTGCATTGTCGCGATGGAAGCATGCGGCAGCGCCCACTTTTGGGGGCGCGAGATCGGCAAATTGGGGCATGACATTCGGCTGATCCCACCTGCTTACGTCAAGCCCTTCGTCAAGCGCCAGAAAAACGATGCGGCAGATGCCGAGGCTATTTGTGAAGCGGCAGTTCGCCCAACCATGCGTTTTGTGCCGGTGAAGAGCGAAGAGACCCAAGGCGCGGCGATGATCTTCCGCGTACGGGAATTGCTGATCCGGCAGCGGACACAGGCGATCAATGCCCTACGTGGCCACCTGACTGAATTCGGGCAGATCGTGCCGCAGGGGGCGGCCAACGCGTCAAAACTCATCGCCATCGTTGAGAACCCGGACAGCAGCATACCCACCGATGCCATCGCCACTTTGAAGGTGCTGGTTCTGGCACTCGCCCACCTCGAGGCAGAGATTGGGAAGTTGGATGCCGAGATCGCCCGCCGGGCAAAAGAGAATGACGTGGCCCGACGGCTGATGACTATCCCGGGCATTGGTCCACTTATCGCCACGGCCATCGCGGTGTTGGCCCCGCCGCCCGAGACTTTCCGTAAGGCCCGAGACTTTGCGGCATGGCTTGGTCTAGTGCCACGACAGCATTCGACCGGTGGCAAGCAACGGCTCGGGGCCACGACCCGAATGGGCGAACGATCTTTGCGACGCTTGCTCATCATCGGGGCTAACAGCGTCATCATAAAGCGGCATGTCCACGCGGCGGCCAAGCCCGGCACCTGGCTTGGCCGCATGCTGACGCACAAGCCACCAATGTTGGTGCGGGTGGCGCTGGCGAACAAAATGGCGCGCATCGTTTGGGCCCTGATGGCCCGAGGTGGCGTCTACAAAGCTCCGGCCGTGGCGGTGTAAGCCGTCAGGGGCGCGAGGACGTCGGAGCGGAAGAGGGCAAGGAGCAGTTTGGCGCAATCGTCGTGAGACGGGATTGGGAGAACCAGTGTGCAACAGAGTGCCTTCGAGCACGCGGCTTTGATCTGGACCCGACCCTCGAACACCATACGGGCCCGCGGCACGAAGATGGCCGCACACGAGGCCGGATACATGTCAGCACCCGATGACGCGACAAAATCAGCTCTGAAAATATCTCTTGCGCAAGGGGCGGTTATACATGTTGCACAAAGCCCGTGAATCCAGTGTGGTAGCTGGCATGCATGAGCAGACCGATACCACCGACCTACAAGACCAGGAAGTGGCCAGCCTATAACGAAGCGCTCAAGCGCCGCGGCTCGCTGACGGTCCATTGACCGGCAGGGCAGTGCAGAGCAATGTCCCGAGAGGTTGGTTCGACGCCGAGATGAGCTGGGATGCCGTGCCGACAGGCAGGCGTGGCCGCCAGCAGACCTACAGTGACACCGCCATCCAGACGTGCCTGACGACAAAGGTTCTGTTCGGCATGGCGCTCCGGCAGACGACCGGTTTTGTCGAGAGCCTGCTGAGGCTGGTTGGCCTCGACTGGACGGTGCCTGACTTCAGCACGCTGTCCCGCTGTCAGAAGACCCTGGCCGTCAACATCCCCTACCGTGGGTCAAAGGACCCGCTCCACCTGTTGATCCCCTCTCGTGACATTGCTGCGCAATGCACTGCCGGGCAGTGGACAGCACCGGAATCAAGGTCGAGGGCAAAGGCGAGTGGCGCGCTCGCAAGCCTGGTGGCCCCAAACGGCGGGTCTGGCGCAAGATCCACCTTGGGGTCGACGAGGAAACGCTGGAGGTCCGGGCTGTCGGGATCACCGGGAGCCACATCAGTGATGCGCCGGTCTTGCCCGATCTGCTCCGCCAGATCCCGATGGGCGAAAAGATCGGCTCGGTGGTCGCCGACGGTGCCTGCGACACCCGCAAGTGCCACGATGCCATCGCGGATCGCGGCGCCCACGCAGTCATCCCGCCCCGCAAGAACGCTAAGCCGCGGAAGACCGCTGGTGCCGTGGCTCGAAACGAGGCCTTGCGCGCTGCGAAAGACCTCGGCCGAGCCCTGTGGCGACGATGGAGCGGAAACCACCGCCGGAGCCGCGTCGAGACGAAGATGCATTGTGTAAAGCTGCTGGGTCAGCGCCTCATGGCACGGGACTTCGACCATCAGGTCGCCGAACTCCAGGTCCGCATCGCCGTCATGAATGGCCACACAGCGCTCGGCATACCCGTCACAGAGCCTGTGGAATGAGTCCGTCCGGGTAAAGGGGAACCTCGGTTTTCAGACGATTTGGGCAACAGGGTCTCAATGAATAGACGCAATTTCTATAGTTCTATCGCACTGCACTGCAGCCCACCTACTTCTCTGACTCTCGCCGCAGTCGGTACACTTCCAGCCGGGCCGCCAATTCCTCGTCGGTCAGGGTCCTGGGGTCTTCTTCGTTCTGTTGTCCATCATTGTTTGAGGCGTTGCGCGCTTCGAAGTGCTCCAAGGTATTGCGCGGCTGCTGACCCCAGGTCGCCGGAAAACGTGTCGCCATGACCTGTAGTGCTGTGGTTTGACGGAAGGCCGGATTGGTGATGTTCTCTCGCAGCAAGTTGATCCAGCACGCGTGAAGCTTGTGCCAACTGATTTCCACAGCCTCTTCGAACTCGGGATATTCGTTGGCCCACGCGTAGAGCGTTAGCATTGCGATCCCGAGCTCGCGCACCATTCTTCGGGAAACATGCCCTTGCGGGACATGTCGAGGATCTGATCGGGGATGCTCGTGTGGTACTTCTGGCGGTTGGGGCGGGTGTCCGTTTTCGGTGCGGGGACGATATTATTCCTTATGGCCATGTGTGCAGTTCCAATTCAATGGCGTGAGAGTTCGAGAGCATGGCGCCGCTGGGCGTCAGGCAACGGATGTCTTTCGTCGGCGAGAGCGGTTTTCGACCGAGACATTGATGGTCAGCCACAAGCGCTATCGAACGGCTCGTCTCTTTCCGTGCAGGGTCAATTGCCGTTATCTGCGAACCATCTCTTCCGGATGTTGCACTAATGCCGCCCATTCGGCCCATGGCGATCCCAGTCCGACAGCCTGCGCCAATCGTCCATCGACACGACGCGGCCCGTCCCAGGTGAGCGGGCGCCCACCGGGTGAGGTGCCGTGCGGGAAAGGGGGGGGTCCGGCGCGGACGCGACTGTGCGGCTTGGCTCGGGCTGGTCCCGGTACAGAAATCCACTGGAGGCAAACAGGTTCTTTGTCGGACGTCAAAGATGGGACAGCGCGATATCCGGCGGTTGCTGATCATCGGTGCCATGACCCGGATCAGATGGGCGGTCCGGAACGGCGCTCCGCGGGGCTCCTGGCTGGAGCAGATGCTGGCGCGCAAACCGCGGATGCCGGTCACCATCGCCCTGGCGAACAAGACCGCCCGGGCGATCTGGGCAATGATGACGAAGCAGGAGGCGGCGGTGGTCGCCTAAGGCGACACCGGCTGGCAGGTGTGAGAAGGACATTGGACAGTAAGGACAAACGATCGGCCAGATCGAGGTTGGGGAAACCAGGCACTCCCAAAGGGCATTCAGCTCGGGCGCACTGATATGGACCCAACCTTCGCATCGCCATACCGGCCCGCGGCATGTGATGCGCCGCACATCGAGGCCTGACACATGACCGTACCCGATCACATGTTCGAACCGTGCAAAGGAAAGCTTGCATCGCCCGAGGTATCCACACATGAGGAGTGTGATCTGATGATGTTCCGCAACGAAGATCGCCAATCCAAGCCGATCATGGAGGCGCTGATCCAGGCGTTGGCTCCCCTGCCTGCCGGCGCGCGCCAATCGATTACCTTCGGCCGAGGCTCCGAGTTTTCGGCCTGGCGGCATCTCAAAGCGGGCATCGGCGCCGAAGCGTGGTTTTGTGATCCTCAAGCGCCCTACCAGAAAGGCATCGTCGAAAATACGAACAACAGGCTGCGGAAGTACCTGCCCCGATCAACCGAACCGACGGCGCTGACAAATCGATATTTGAGGTCGATTTGTCAGCGCCTCAATTCCACGCCGCGCAAATGCCTCGGTTACCGAACGCCTGCGGAGGTTTTCGAGGCAAAGCTCCTGGGAATTCAGAACCGATTGGAAAAAAACAGATCAGAGTTTGCACTTCGCCGTGAGTTCGCCAAGCACTTGCCATTGGCAAGGTTTGCAGGCTTCGCAGCGGCAAGTAGTGGAACTGTCGGGAAGGGTGCGCGCAGACGTCGCCAGCAGGCCCAGCGGAGATGACAATCGTGAACTTCGCGTGCGAATGGGAGCTATGGCAACAGCCGCAAACGTTTTCGTGGCCTGTACCTTACTGGACAGCGTGAAGTTGACCGGGCATTTCTTCTCGCACGCCACCGGACTGGTCAGTCCCAACTTGAAGGAAGATCCCATGACGGCATCGTCAGCCGAACCCCAGCGAAGTCTCACATCTTCCGAACGCCACGATTGCATTGTCGAACTGCTTCAGTCGCGCGCGATGGTTACCATCGCTGACCTCGCTGACCGCTTTGGTGTCTCTGCTGTTACAGTGCGCTCAGACCTTGCAGCGCTTGAGCGCCGACAACTGCTGCGCCGGGTGCGCGGCGGTGCGATCGCGGTGCATCCGGCGCGCTTTGAACGTCCGACCGATTTGACTCGGCTGAATTTCACGGAGGAAAAGAAACGCATCGGCGCGGCGGCCGCCTTGCGGGTGCGCGATGGTGACACGATCATTCTGGACAGTGGGTCGACGACGCTGGCGATGGCCAGCGCGCTTCCCCACACCCTGACCGACGTGGTAGTGCTGACAAACTGCCTCGACATAGCGCTGACGCTTCAGGATCATCCGGGAGTCGCGGTCATCGTGACCGGAGGACTGCTGCGCAAGAGCAGCGGGCGCGACGTCTGGCACACGCTGGTGCCGCCCCTCGCGACCCTTCTGCTGAAAGAAGTCAACGCTGACACAGCCTATCTTAGTTGCACCGGGATCGATGTGAACGCCGGGTTCACCAACGGAAACTGGGAAGAGGCGGAACTGAAAAAGGTGATGATCGCAGCCGCCCGGAAGGTGGTGTTCCTGGCCGACCACGCCAAGGTGGGACACATCGGCAGCGCGCGCATCGCTTCGCTTTCGCAGGCATCCGCTCTTGTAAGCGACTCGCAGATGGCTGCCGCCGCAGTTGAAGAACTGGAAGGGACAGGGCTGAACGTTACCCTTGCCTGACATTTGGTTATTTCTTTCTAATCTAGAATTATCGAAAGCTGAATCTTTCGGGGAAACGTCTGTCAATAGGCTTGTCCTGCCGCGTGGCGCGGTTGCGATTTTGCCTGAATGTGTGCAGATTTTGCCATATTCGGGCAAATAGTAAGCAAAATTCAGGGTAAGATCGGCAGAGTTGGAGCATCGTGCGGCCTTGCGAACAAAAAACTTGCCAATCTCTTTGTGCTTGCCTTAGCTTTCATTCAGGCACATTGTGAAAGTGTCGAAGTAGCAGCCGGCCATTCGACGGGCGGTGCCGGGCCACTTGGCCCGGGTGCAATAACGGCCCGAAGGGGTGGCCCCAACGATGGTCCACCTCGCGGTCAACAAGGATGAGAGAATGTCACTAAAAAGACGTACGCTTATGGGGGCTGGCACTGCGATCGCGCTGGCTCTGGCCGCGCCGGGGCTGGCCCAGGCAGAACTTGCCAATGTCACGATCTGGGTGCAATCGGGTCCCGAGGCCGAGGCTTTGGGTGAGGTCGCCAAGGCCTATACCGAAAACACGGGAAACCCCGTCACCATCAGCCCGCAGGGTCGGGCCGGGTGGCGTCAGCGCTATGAGACCGCGCTGGCGGCAGGTAGCACAGAATTCGACGGTGTTCTGCACATTAGCCGTTTCGTGCCGGCCCTGGCCGCCGGCGGCCTGATCGCGCCCTATGACGATTATATCGCTGGCGCGGCCGAATATGACGCCGATGACTTTCCCGAGATCATCCAGTCCGAGATGAAATACGACGGCACATGGTACATGATGCCGACCGACATCACGCTGGAAACGCTGGTCTATCGCACCGACCTGATCCCGGAAGCCCCTGAGACCTGGGACGACCTGCGCGAGAACGCGTTGAAGTTCACCCAGTCGCACAATCCCGACTCTCCCACCAAGTACGGCTTTGCCTATGCCGGTTCGCCCGGCAACGTGATGGCAGCTTTTCTCGGGATTATGGGCGGGCATGGTGGCGATTTCCTTGACAGCCAGAGCTGTGTGACCACCGACAGCCCCGAAGTCACCGCCGCCTGGAAGATGTTCGTCGACATGAAGAACGAGGACAAGGTGACGCCGCCCGACATCAACGCATGGGACTATCCCGAACTGCTGGTCGGTCTTCAGAACGGCACGCTTGCTCAGGCGCAGTTCTTTACTGCTGGCATGCCGATCCTGAACGACTGTGCTCAATCCCCTGACGTTTGTGAGAACCTTGCACTGGTCGCGCAGCCCGAAGGTCCGATGGGATCGAAGACCCGTGTGAACCCGCTTGGCGTGATGATGAACGCGCAAAGCCCGAACAAGGACGCGCTCTGGGCGTTTCTGGAATTCGCCACCGGGAAAGAAGGCGGAGTCATCTATAGCAAGGCTGGCGGTCAAAGCCCGCGGTCAAGTGTTCTCGCCAATGAAGAGGTCGCCTCTGAACGTCCTTGGGTGCCTGAGGTGTTGAAGGCCTCCAAGGCCGGTATGGGCACCCTGCGCATCGCGGAATCGCGCGAAGTGGCCGAAGCGTTCGACCGCTATGCCCAGCAGGCCATCGCTGGCCAGATCACCCCCGAGGAATCGCTGATCAAAGCGGCCGAAGAAATGCGCGCTATCCTCGGCGGCTGCTAAGCGACCACGACAAGGAACAGACCGGATGCCCATGGAAAAAACACGCCCCAGCGGCGCCGGTCTGTTCGACCGTATCGACAGGAATATCGGCCGCGTGATGATCGCGCCAGCGATCATCGTGTTCCTCTGCGTCTCTCTCTATCCCTTCCTGTTCAACTTCTGGATGGCGACACACAACGTGAGCCTGCTGAACATCCGCGCCCCTGAGTGGGCATGGACGGGCACACGAAATTTCTTGCGCATCCTGCGCGATCCCTCGACCCAGGGCGCGCTGATCCGCACGGCGATCTTTGCCTCGGCCACCGTGACGCTGCAACTGACCCTTGGCATGCTGGGCGCTTTAGCCTTCAACCGGGCGTTTCGCGGCAAGGCTGCACTGATGGTGCTGGCGCTGGTGCCGATGATGGTGACGCCCATCGTTGTGGGTATCTCATGGCGGATGATGCTGAACTACGACTGGGGACTGGCGAACTATTTCCTGGATCTGGTCGGAAGCGGTCCCCTGCAATGGCTGTCCAATCCGCGAATGGCGCTGATTTCAGTGATCTTGGTGCAGGTTTGGTGGGGCATGTCGTTTGCCATGCTGGTGATCCTTGGCGGTTTGGCGGCAATCCCGCGCTCTCTCTATGAGGCGGCAGAGGTGGACGGCGCCAGTGATCTGCGCATGTTTTTCCACATCACCCTACCCATGCTGCGCCCTGTCCTGCTGATCGTCGGCACAATCAAGGTGATCGACGCACTGCGAGAATTCGATCTGATCTACAGCCTGACCGGGGGCGGGCCGGGTGATGCCACGCGCGTCTTTGCGCTGGAGCTTTACTACACCGCCTATGAGCGGGGGAATTTCGGGATGAGCGCAGCCCAAGCCCTGTTGCTGATGCTGCTTGTATTGATCCTGACTGTGCCGCTGATCCGGCTTCTGACCAGCAAGGAGCCGACGTGATGGCCCGTATGTCCTCTATCCGCAGCCGGTCGGCCGCGCGACTTGTCATCACTTATCTGACAGCCGTCCTGCTGGGGGTTTTTCTCAGCCTCCCGTTGCTGTGGATCGTGCTGACATCGTTCAAACCGACGGCGCAACTGCTGACTTCGCCGCCAACCTGGATTTTTTCCCCGACGCTGGAGCATTTCGATGCGGTGTTCGCGCGGCCGGAATTCTGGCGCGCACTGGTCAACACCGCCATTGTGACCGTCTCTACCACCTTCGTCACGCTGAGCGTCGGCACCATGGCCGCCTATGGCATGGCCCGTGACCGGGCCGGTGGGGCACCACTGCTGTACACCACGCTTGCGATCCGGGCGCTGCCGCCCATCGTTCTGGGCCTGCCGCTGTTTGTTGTCTTCACCCGCACCGGTCTGATCGACACTTTGCCCGGTCTGACGGTCGCCTACACGGCGTTTATGCTGCCCAACACGATCTGGTTGATGCTGGGCTTTTTCCAGTCAGTGCCGAAAAGCCTTGAGGAAGCGGCGCTGGTGGACGGGTGCACCCGGTTCGGCGCGTTCCTGCGTATTGCGCTGCCGCTGGCCCGTCCGGGTCTGGTGGTAACGGGTTTTTACAACGCAGTGGGGGCTTGGAACCACTTCTTCTTCGGGTTGACCCTGTCCACTGCGGATGCGCGGACACTGCCCGTCTATGCCGCGCAATTGATCGGTGAATACTCG
The DNA here is from genome assembly GCF_002237555.1 of Antarctobacter heliothermus. Taxonomy (NCBI): domain Bacteria; kingdom Pseudomonadati; phylum Pseudomonadota; class Alphaproteobacteria; order Rhodobacterales; family Roseobacteraceae; genus Antarctobacter; species Antarctobacter heliothermus. Next base: position 1,392,112 of record NZ_CP022540.1, read on the forward strand.
ATCCGATGGGGCGAAGTGTCGGCGATCGGCGCGATCCTGGTGATGCCCCCCATCGTGCTGGTGATCCTGATGCAACGGCATCTGGCCGGCGGCCTGACGTTGGGCGGCGTCAAAGGCTGAACATGACAACAAGGAAAGACAAGATGAGCGATTATACCGCGCGCCTAAAGGCGTTGACTGCTGAACCCTCGAAAGACACCGGAGACGATGCCGCCCGCCGCGGCCGCGTGGGCCGCACCCGCGATGAGATGATGGATCAAGGCCGCGTTCTGGATACGACCATCGCCGCAGAGCGCGAAGCCTGCAGCACTCTTGCGCGTGCTGTGGTCGAGCGTGGGGTCAAACGCATCGTGATCACTGGCTGCGGCGATTCATGGTTCGCCGCCATCGGTGCCCGTCTGGCCGTTGAGCGGGCGACCGGCCTTGTGGTGGAACCTGCGCAAGCCTTTGACTGGGCGCATTTCGCTAGCTCAACGGCTGACGCCTCGACCCTTGTGATCGGCATTTCGTCTGGCGGCAGCACGCCTGCCGTCGTGGCATCCATGCAGGCGGCAAAGGCACAGGAGGCGCTGGTCTTTGGTGTTTCCAACACCACGGGTTCCACGGTTCTGACTGATTTCGACGGAGGGTTGGTCGTACACGCGCAGCGACGGGGCTGGCCGACACAATCCAGTACAGCGACCACGGGCCTTTTGATTGCTCTGGGAATCGAGATCGGCGCGCTGCTTGGGCGGGATGTCGATGCGTTGCGCAAGGGGCTGTCGACTGTGGGGGCGTCGATGGATGCGGTTGCACGCGACTGCGATGACGCCGCGCGCGACTGGGCGGCGCAGATCGCGGATGCCTCGATCGTGCTGTTCGCCGGGGCCGGTCCGCATTTCGCCGCGGCCGCGTTCGGTGCGGCAAAGGTGCGGGAGCTTTCCCCGATCCACGCTATGGCGATGCCGCTCGAAGAATATCACCACTATCGCTCGCAGAAGCGCGACGATCCGTTGTTCCTGATCGCGCCCGACGCCGCATCGCGCGAACGCGCGCTCGACACCGCGCTGGTCAGCGAGGATGCGGGCGGGCGCACGGTCGCCCTGTTGCCGGGGCCCGATGACGAGATCGACAGCCGCATCGCCCACAGCTGGCGGATGCCGCAGGTCGACGATGCTCTGGCGCCGCTGGTTTATTCTGTGCCGCTGCACCTCGTGGCCTATCACTTTGCCGAGGCGCGGTTCGCCCGCAACCTCGGGTATCCGGGCCACCTTCAGGCGACATGACCGATACCGATGCACATATTCTGACGACCGGGGGGGTGATCCGCGACAGCGTGATCACCGCCGACGGGCGCGTGTCGCTGGAACAGATGGGCGGCAATGCCGTCTATTCGGCGGTCGGCGCCCGACTCTGGTCTGACCGGGTGGCGCTGGCGGGCAATGTCGCGGCAAATTACCCCGACGCGCTGCTAGACCAGCTGCGCGCTGCCGGCATCGGCTGCGACGGGATCGATCGTGCGCCCGAAGAGGTTAGCGAGACTGAGTGGTTCCTGAACAACGCCGACGGATCGCGTGTCGATCTTCTGTATGCGCCATCCCAAGTGTTCCAAGCGTTCGGCTTTGCCGAGCCGTTGGATGCCGAGGATCGCGCGCGGTTTCTCTCCCGCCTGAAGACACGCACCCCTGAGGGGCTTGGCTTTGGCGCACTACGCCAACTCTACCCGGTGTCGGTCGATCAGGCGCTGCGGGCGGCGCCCGGACCGCGCATCGTGCATCTCGCCCCCGAAAATTTGTCGGCACAGGCTGACCTGATCGCCGCGTTCCGGGCACGCGGGGCGATCCTGTCGCTTGATCCCGGGTCGTCGGGCGCCCAATCCCCGCACGAGATTGAGACGCTGGCGGGTCAGGTCGACATCTTTCTTCCCAGCCAAAAGGAACTTGCGGCGATGCGTCCGGGCCTTTCGCCCGCTGCGGCCCTGAAGGATCTGGGCCGGACCTCGTCTGCGGTTCTGGCCGTCAAGATCGGCGCAGAGGGCGCGTTGCTGCTGGACCGTGATACGGACCGGATCGTTCATGTTCCGGCGCTGGAGGTCGATGCCCCGGATCCGGTCGGTGCAGGTGATGCATTTTGCGGCGGCTTTGCGGCCGGATACCTGGCGGGGCGGGACGTCCGCCATGCTGCGGCCTGCGGCACCGTTTCTGCCTCTTTCGCGGTTGGGGGCTTTGGTGCCCTGCATGCCCTGACCGCCACCCCCGACGAGATCGCGCTCCGCCACCGCGCGATTGTTTTCAACACCCTGCCGGAGTTTTCCCGATGACCGATCTCCTGATCCGCGGCGGAACCGTCGTTACGATGGACCAAGACCGCCGCATCATCCCCGACGCAAGCGTCGCGGTCAGCGACGGGCGCATCACATATGTCGGACCCGCCGCCACCGGTCCACAAGACGCCTCAAGGGTGCTTGAGGCTGACGGCGGCATCATCCTGCCCGGTCTGGTGGATGCCCACGGCCACGGCGGGCATGGCCTGCTCAAGACGATCGCCTCGGACACGCCGTCGTTCTGGGGCAAAGTGGTGACGCGCACCTATTACCATCATACCGATACCGATTTCTGGTCGGCGGAGGGCCAGCTTTCGGCGCTGGAGCGGTTGATGTTCGGTGTGACCACCGGCCTGTGCGTCATCGCGTCCGAACCGCGCAGCGATGATCCGGCGCTGGCAGGGGCCCATGCCGCCTCTTATGCAGAGGCTGGCCTGCGTGAGATAGTGGCGACAGGCCCCTGCAATCCGCCCTACCCCCGGCCCGCCACCCGGTGGCGCGACGGCATCCCACATGACGCGCCGTTCACCTTTGAAGACGCAATGACCGGCGCCGAGCAGGTTATCCGCGACTGGCACGGCGGTGCGAATGACCGCATCCGGGTGATGTTGACGCCCTTTCTGATTGTGCCGTCCTGCGACAGTTCCGGCCCGACCCCCGCCGATAAGGCGCGCCTGACCGATCACGACTTGATGCAATCGCGCCGGATCCGCGAATCCGCGCGTGAACACGGGGTGCGCATCCATTCGGACGCCTTTGGCGGCATGGTGCGGCTGGCAAGCCGCGATCCCAACGGGCTGCTTGGGCCGGATGTTCTGGTGCAGCATTGCACCGGGCTGGGCATCGATGAGGTGCGCATCATCGCGGACACCGGCACCTCTGTGGGGCACGCGCCGCTGGCTGGGTCGATGGGGCGGGCGCGCTGTCCAGTTGTCGAACTGATCGAGGCCGGCGCGAACGTGGCGATCACCACTGATGGCACCTCGCCGCGCACCAGCTTTGATTTGTTGCCAAACCTGCGCGTCGCGATGCGCCTGCAACAGAACCATTTTCAGGACAGTGCCGTCATGCCGACCGGAAAGCTGCTGGAGATGGCGACGATTGATGCCGCCAAGGCGCTAGGGATGGACAGTGACATCGGATCACTGGAAGTCGGCAAAAAGGCCGACGTGATTACCCTTGGCGGAGGTCTGCGTCCGCATTTGACGCCCATGTACATGCCGGTCCACCGGGTCGTCCATCAGGCGGCGGGGCAGGATGTGGATCACGTTGTAGTGGATGGCCGCGTGCTGATGGAAAATCGCTGCCCTGAGGTCGTTGATGCGCGTGCGATTCAAGCCCGCGCCGAACGCGAGTCCGAGCGCATCGTTGAGCGCGCTGGGCTTGCGCCCTTCATGGAACCTCCCGAGGGGTTCTGGAGCGCGTCGTCGTCGCGCATTTCCGATGATCGTTTCGCGGAGTTCTCATCATGACCGGTCTGAAACTTCGCAACGTCACGAAAAGCTATGGCACGACGCAAGTCGTGCATGGCATCGATTTGGACGTACCCGAGGGGGCATTCACGGTTTTCGTCGGCCCCTCTGGCTGTGGCAAATCCACCTTGCTTCGGATGATCGCGGGGCTGGAAACGATCAGCGGGGGCGAGATCGAGATTGGCGGCGTTCTGGTCAACGACATCCCGCCGCGCGGTCGTGACGTGGCCATGGTGTTTCAGGACTATGCGCTTTACCCGCACATGAAAGTGCGTGAAAACATTGGCTTCGGTCTCAAGATGCGCGGCGTTCCCAAGGACGAGGCCAAGCGACGGCTCGAAGATGCGGCCGAAATTTTGCAGATCGAACATCTGCTGGACCGGCGGCCCCGCGATTTGTCCGGTGGTCAGCGTCAGCGGGTCGCCATGGGCCGCGCCATCGTGCGCGACCCCAAGGCGTTCCTGTTCGACGAACCGCTGTCCAACCTCGACGCCAAGTTGCGCGCCGAGATGCGGACAGAGATCAAGCGCTTGCATGGTCAGTTGAAAACCACGGTGGTCTATGTGACCCACGATCAGGTCGAGGCGATGACCCTCGCCGATCAGATCGTCGTGTTGAACGGCGGGCGGATCGAGCAACTGGGCACCCCTGACGAAATCTACAGCCAACCGCGCAGCCGATTTGTCGCCGCATTTATGGGCGCGCCGCCGATGAACTTGATCCCGGTGACTGCCGTGGACGGGATGCTGGAACTTGAATCCGGCGCACGGATTCCGATCCCCGCCCGATACCGCGATGCGGTTGAACGGGAGGCGTCGGCAGGTGGCAAAATGACCCTTGGCATTCGGCCCGAACATTTCACTGCAACCCCCGAACCGGGAATCGACTCTGCCTGGATTGAGCTGCCGGTATCCGTGGTTGAACCGCTTGGGTCCGACACTCTGGTCTTTCTCAAGACCGGGCAGCGCGAGATCGTCGCGCGCGTCGCTCCTGCCGCCGCGCCGCAGCCCGGCAGCGACTTTCGGCTGGCCTTTGATCTGGCCGCCTTGCACCTGTTCCGCCTTGATGACGGGCTGAACCTTTTGGCCGACCCCGACCTGACTGGAAAGACCGCACACACATGACCGACACCACGCAAAACCCCGGCCTGTCGCCCCGTCCCGGCAAGCCGTTCCTTGTGGCTGCCCTGCATTTGCCCGATCTGTCGGTGCGCCGCCATCTCAGCCCTGCCTTCCTCGAGGACTACACCTTGGCCAACACTGAGGCGTTGGTTTCGGGAGGCATCGACCATGTGATCCTTCAGGATCAAACTCGCCAAAAAGGTGAAGCCGCGCCGGAAACCGTGGCACTGACCGCAGCGCTGGGACGGACGATGAAGCGGGCCTTTCCGGAGATGAGTCTGGGCATCATCGTGCAGGCTCATGACGCTTGCGCGCCCATCGCCATTGCTCATGCCTCTGGCGCGGATTTCGTCCGTCTCAAGATTTTTGTCGGTGCGGCCATGACCTTTGAGGGCCACCGCGAGGCGCTTGCCGTTGAGGCGGTCAGCTATCGCCACCGGTTGCAGGCCGACAACGTCGCAATCATGGCCGACGTCTTTGACCGCACCTGCGTGCCGACGATCGCCGTCACGCCTGAACGCGCCGCAGTTTCGGCGGTGCATAATGGTGCTGATGCGCTTGTGATTACCGGATCGGACGTGCCCGACAGCTTAGCGCGCATCCGCGCGGCGCGGGGGGCCGGGGTGAAACGGCCAATCCTGATCGGCGGCAGTGTCACGGCGCAGAACGCGCAGGACGTGCTGGCGGCGGCGGATGGCGCGATCGTCTCCTCCTCTCTGATGCGCCCCGATTATGCCGAGGGCGACCTGCTGCGCTGGGACGCGGGGCTGACCCGCGCGCTGGTCGACGCCGCTGCGTCATGACTGACCGGCGGGACTTCATCGGACATGGGGGGCAGCCCCCCATGCGCCACTGGCCGAACGGGGCCGGCTTGGCCGTATCGTTTGTCGTCAACGTCGAGGAAGGTGCAGAACTGTCAATCGCCGACGGGGATGAGTGCAACGAGTTCATCTATGAGGCGGTCGAGCCGGTCGAGGGTGAGATCGACCTGTGCATGGAAAGCCATTTTGAATACGGCCCGCGCGCGGGCTGGCCGCGCATCCGGCAGGCGCTGCAGGATCGTCGTGTCCCGGCGACCCTGAACGCCTGCGGACGGGCAATCGCTCGCCTTCCCTGGCTTGCGCAGGAGGCCGTCGCGGACGGCCATGAGATCGCCGCTCATGGGTATCGGTGGGAGCGTCACGTTCACATGGACGCCGCGCAAGAGCGCAAGGCGATTGCCGATTGCAGCGACGCGATTGCGGCGGCCTGTGGTGAGGCTCCGGTCGGCTGGCACACCCGCTCTGCCACCTCGCCGCGCACGCGCGATCTGCTACAGGAAAACGGCGGCTTTCTTTACGACAGCAATGCTTACAACGACGATATCCCCTTTACTGTCCCCGGTCCGAATGGCCCGCATGTGGTGCTGCCCTATGCCTTTGACACCAACGACATGCGGTTCTTCAATCGGGGCGGCTTTGTCTTTGCCGAGGACTTCTCACGCTATTGCATCGCCGCCTTCGACCGGCTGCTTGACGAAAGCGCTCACGCCCCACGGATGCTGTCCATCGGGCTGCACCTGCGCATTATCGGGCGCCCGGCACGGATCAGCGGACTGGAACAGGTGTTGGACCATGTTCTGAACCACCCCGATGTCTGGATCGCGCGCCGTGACCAGATTGCACATGCCTGGCGGGCAGGGCTGGATCTTCCGGTCTGGAACACACGATGAAAATCACGCTGGTTAATCCCAACAGTTCGCGCGCGGTGACAGAGGCGATGGTTGCTATTGCCCGCTCGGTCGCGCCCGGCGTCACTGTCCAGGGCGTGACCATCCCGGACGCCCCGCCGACCATTTTGAACCCCGATGCGTTGGACGCGGCCGCCATCCGCGTCGCGGCGCTGGCACCGTCTCTTGCAGGCGCGGTGATCGTGGCTGGGTTCGGCGATCCGGGGCTGATGGAGCTGCGCGCCGCGGGGCTATCCCATGCCACCGGCCTTGCAGAGGCGTCGATCGCTGAGGCCGCCGCCCTCGCGCCTCGCTTTGCCGTGGTGACGACGACGCCGCAACTGGTCGGGCGGATCGACCTTGCCGCACAGCGGGCCAGTCACGATGGGTATGCAGGCACCTGGGTCACTCCCGGCGATCCCCAGCAGCTTATGTCCGATGCGTCGGCGCTGACGGATGCCTTGCTTGCGGCCTGTCAGCGCGCCTGTGCCGAGGCCGAACGGGACGGCGCGCTTGGAGCCATCATCATTGGCGGCGGGCCGCTGGCTGTCGCAGCGCGCACCATTTCGGCGGACGCTCCAGTGCCGTTGATCGAACCCGTTCCCGCAGCGGTGCGCCGCCTGCTTGCAACCGCTCATACAGATGGAATTCCCGGATGACCGAAACGCTCGTAACAGCCGACCGCATCCTTGTCGGCTTTGGACCCGACCACACCCCCGACCTGCGAGAGGATGCCGCGCTGCTGATCCGTGACGGCAAGGTTGCCGCCATCGGCCCGGCAGAGACGTTGCGCCGCGATCACCCCGATGCCGAACGGATTGGGGGTTCGGGACAGGTTGTCATCCCCGGACTGATCAACGCCCACCATCATGTGGGTCTGACACCATTCCAACTGGGCGTGCCTGATCTGCCGCTGGAACTGTGGATCGCGGCGCGGATCGGCCTGCGTGAAGTCGCGCCCCGACTGGACACACTTTTTTCAGCGTTTGAGATGATCGCCTCTGGCGTGACGACGGTTCAGCACCTGCACGCGCGTGCGCCGGGGACACCAGAGGGCGTGCTGGGGCGGGCGGATGAGATCCTTTCGGCCTACGCCGAGATTGGGATGCGGGTGTCCTATTCCTTTGCCCTGCGTGATCAAAACCGGCTGGTCTATGCGGCGGATCAGGACTTTGTGGCGACGTTGCCAGAACCGCTGCGTGCGCCCACCGCGGAATACCTTGGAGCCTTTGCCTTGCCCCTGTCGGACCAGGTCGCCATCTTTGACGCCCTACGCAGCCGGTATGCCGGGGATCCGATGACTGCGATCCAGATCGGCCCGTCGAACCTGCACTGGCTGTCGGATGCGGCGCTGGAAAGCGCGGCGGAGATGTCCGGGCGAACCGGCGCGCCTATGCACATTCACCTGCTCGAGACTCCGTATCAGGTCGAATACGCCCGCCAACGCACCGGCGGATCGGCCGTTGCCCATCTGGATCGTTTCGGACTGCTGGGCCCGCAAACCACGCTGGGCCATGCCGTCTGGATGACCGCCGATGACATTGCGCTTTGTGCTGAGCGCGGCGTGTGTCTATGCCACAACTGTTCGTCCAATCTGCGGCTGAAAAGCGGAACTGCCGACCTCAACGGCTTTCTTGCCTCTGGCGTTCCGGTCGCCATGGGCATTGATGAGGCGGGCATAAACGACGACCGCGACATGATGCAGGAAATGCGGCTGGTGCAGACTCTGCACCGACCGTCCGGGCACAGCTCGCCGACCCCGTCGGCCGCGCAGGTGCTGCAGATGGCGACCGAATATGGCGCCGCGACGACGCCCTTTGCCGACCGGGTCGGACGACTGGAAGTCGGTTGCGAGGCCGATCTGGTGTTGCTGGATTGGGCCCGGCTGACCTATCCTTGGCAAGACCCCGCGCGGCCTTTTGCTGAGGTTCTGGTGCGCCGCGCCCGGCCCGAGTTTGTGCTGCAGGTGCTAATTGGCGGTCGCAGCGTTCTCAAGGACGGTCGGTTCGTGAATGTGGATCGCGACCAGATACTTGATGAGATCGCGGCCAGTTTGGGCCGTTCGCCACAAATCTGCGAACAATCTCGGGTCCAGCTTGCAGCGGACCTCTTTCCGCATGTCGATAAATTCTACGCGAACTGGTAGGTGGTGAGACGGAAATGCGCGGAGCCAATGCCACATGTGCTCCGAGAGATCTTTTCGAGTTTTAGCGCAGCGAGGTGGTCCCGAATGTTCGACCAGTTTGCCAACGGGCTTCAGCATGGGTTTCATGTCTAGCGGCGGTTGCCACTTTTTGGCTCCCGGTATCAAAGGCCTCCGCTAGCGTCAGCAACACGTGGGATGCGTACGGGCGTCTCTCGTTGCAATAGGTGATCCGCGCGTCGATCCCGCGTCTTGCCTCGGAACCGGCGGCAGGCCAGGTAAGCCAACGGCAAGGTCAACTCGCAGTTGCGCGTGAGCTACGACACCAACGATTACCCGGTCCCGGTCGCCTATGGGCATCAGGATGTCTGGACCCGCGCCTGCATCGACCGGGTGATGATAGGCTGCGACGGCAATGTCATTGCGCGGCATGCGCGCTGCTACGACCGCGAGGACATGGTCTTCGATCCGGTCCACTACCTTCCGCTTATCGAGCGCAAGATCAATGCCCTGGATCAAGCCGCGCCCTTGACGGAGTAGGATTTGCCTAAAGAGCTCCAAACCCTGCGCCGTCTCATGGAAGCGCGCATGCTGAAAATGGGGCGGCGCGAGTATGTTCAGGTGCTACGCCTGCTCGAGACCTTCGGCATGGAGGACCTGCACGCTGCCGCAAAGCAGGGATAGTATCCCGAGGACTGGAATAACTTTGCTCTTCGGCCTTGGCTCGGCCGCAGTTACAGGGCGGCGATTTTCGCCGGGTCCATTGGTGCAGTGTCACAAATGGCGGTGACGGTTTCCAGCGTCATGTTGCACCGCGTGATCGCCCATTCGTCATTTTGCTCCAGCATCAGGGCGCCGACCAGGCGCGTCACCGCGGCTTCGTCCGGGAAGATCCCGACGACATTGGTCCGGCGCTTGATCTTCTTGTTCAGACGCTCAAGCGGGTTCGTCGAGTGTATCCTGGCCCAGTGCTCCTTGGGGAAGCTCTTGTAGGGCAGGACTTCGTCCTCGGCCCTGCGCATCAGCTCCGCGAGCTTGGAGTGGCGCGGTCCGAAGGCGTCGATCAGCTTGGCCCAGTGCTCTTTCGACGTTGTGAGCGTGTCCTGATCGAAAGCGGTTCGAAGCGCCGCAGTGACGATCGGGCGGTCCATCTTGCCGACGCAGGCCAGCGCGTTGCGCATGAAATGTGCGCGGCAGCGCTGGACGGTGACGCCGAGCACCTTGGCGGCCGCAGCCTTCAGGCCCTTGTGGTAGTTTGCGATGATCAGGATCGTCCTTGATGGCCTGCGTGGCGAGGATAGTACCATTCGTGACGTGCCCCCCGCTGGTCCCTCGCTCATGACGAGAGTCTGCGGGTCTGATTTTGGTGGTCGTCGGTTTCGGGTTTGGCAAGCGCGGCGGGCGCGGAGCCCTCAAATAGCTCAAGCACCTGCCGCGCTTGCTTTGGCGTTTTGTTCCCCAGCGAAGAGTGCGGCCTGACGTTGTTGTAATCGTAGCGCCCCAGCGCCAGTTTGCGGCGGGCATCGTCCAGGGTATCGAACAACTCTTCATTGAGGAGCTCGTCCCGCAGGCTGCCGTTGAATGGCTCGATAAAGGCATTCTGCTACGGTTTTCCGGGGTCGATATAGTGCCAATCCACGCCGTTCCTGTCGGCCCATTTCAGGCTTGCCCGGCTGGTGAACTCCGTGCCGTAACACCTTCGGAATGTTGTTGATGTTGAGGCTATGATTGCCTGCGCAGCCCCCAAATAGCGCAGCAGGTGATCATAGCCGGGTCTCAGGTCCCTACAGTGGTTTTGCACAAACCACGCCGCAAGGGAGACCGACTATGACCGATGCCACTATTGCACAAACCGAGCCTGTTTTGGTTGCGATTGATATCGCAAAGGCCCGCCATGAAGTCTTGATCGCTGTTCCGGGCCGAAAGCGCCGCCGCCGTTTGACCGTTCTCAACCAGCTCGACGAATTCAATCGATTGATCTCTACACTCTCAGAGTATGATCGTCCTGTCCGCGCGGCTTTTGAGGCTACAGGCAATTACCATCGCGCTCTCGCTTACCGGCTTGGGGTGGCCGGTTTCGATGTGAAGCTGGTGTCTTCGGTCGCATTGGCGCGCACCCGTGAGGCTTTGAACAACAGTTGGGACAAGAACGATCCGAAAGACGCGCAAGTCATCCTGCATATGATGCTGATCGGGAACGAGCAGTTTTACCACGACCCAATGCTGAGCGGTACGAATGATCTTCAGGAGTTGTCCAAGACGCACGACATAGTCTCGCGCTCAAAGACGGAACTTTGGCATCGGGTGCTGACCCACTACCTGCCGCTGTATTGGCCCGAGGCTGACCGCTTTCATCGCAGCTCACGCAGCGATTGGTTCTTTGCCTTTCTCGAACGTTATCCTTCACCGCATTTCATCTCTGCCATGGACCAAGAGGCTTTCATTGCAGATGCTTGGGACGTGGTCGGCCGCAAAGTGTCAAAAGAACGTTTGCTTGCAGATATTTATCAGACCGCCAAGTTCTCTGTAGGCCTGCCAATTGCGCCGGACTCCGACGCTGCAAGGATGTTCCGTTTGGTCTTGGGTGAAGGGCGCGGCCTGATTGCCAAACGCAACGAGATTGAGGATCGCGCCGTTGAGCTTCTCAAGACCAACGACGACTATCAACTGCTAACATCCATCCCAGGGATCGGGCCGATCAACGCGCTGACCATCCTTGCAGAAGCAGGCGATCTGCGCCGCTTTCGGCATCACCGCCAATTTTTGAAGTTCTGTGGGATGGACCTCGCAACGATCCAGTCGGGCACATTCCGTGGCCAAACCAAGCTCTCAAAATATGGGAATGCCAGATTACGCCGCACGCTCTGGATGGCCGGTCAGGTCGCCATCATGCAAAAGACCAACAGCTTCCGCGACAAGTTCGAGCGTTACATCGCCAAGGATCGTCAAAACACGCATTTACGTCGCAAGGCGTATACCGCAATCGCCGCAAAAATGGCCCGCACCGTGCATGGGATAATAAACCGCGGCGAACCCTATCGTCCCTTCTTTGAGGGATGATTGACAGCAGAAGGACCTTTCTCTGTAAGGGCCGTAGAGGCGAGCATTCGACCTCGTAGATAATGTTCAGGCCTTCTGCTCAACGACCCGAAGATCTCGTCTTAAGGACGGTGAGAGCCGCAATAAGCGTACTCTGTGTTTGTTATGGGAGAGACATGTTGTTGACCAAAATGCCGAACTGACACACATTCGAACGTGCTGGAACGCTTCAGCATGACAATGACCTGATGCCAAATCAGCCAATTATTCCGCGCATAGGACGTTGTCACTGACAATGCAAGCGGGTTTTCCGTAGATCCGGGCGAGTGCGTCCAGCTCTCGGGTCACGCGCTCGCCTGAAATGCTGGTGTCGGCGGCCAGGCACAGGTTTTCCCGGCAGCAGTCATCGTTCACGGCCAGGATGCGGAACTTCCGCGATGCGCCGAAGTTGTCCGCCAGGAAATCCAGGGACCAGCGCTGGTTCGGCCGTGTGGCTTCGGGCATCGGCGTGCGCGAGCCCCGGGCGCAACGGCGGCACCGCCGCCGTTCCACCGCAAGGCCTTCTTCGCGGTAGAGGCGGTAGAGTTTCTTGTGGGTCATGTTCATGCCTTTGCGCTCAAGCAGCACGCCGATCCTCCGGTAGCCGAACCGGCGGCGTTTGCCAGCGATCTCCTTCATCTCCTGGCGGATCTCGGGATGGTCAGGCGGGCGTTCGCGCCGGACCGTCTTTGGATCGACACCCCCTCTCATGGTTTTCAAGCAAAACCACTGCCGGGCAGTGGACCAGCCGGCAGGCCCTGCGCTGCGAGACATCATGATCCCGCATTGCATGGAGCGCTGCCTCTCGCCGCTCTTTCGGTGCCGTCAGCTTTTTCCCAGCAAGTCTTTCAAAACCACGTTGTCGAGCATCGTATCAGCCAGCAGCCGCTTCAGCTTGGCGTTTTCGTCCTCCAACGCCTTCAGTCGGCGGCTTCCGACACCTCCCTCTCACACATGCAGCGCATATGTTGCCGGGCAATGCATGCCGCCATACTTGGACTTCAGCTTGTAAAAGGTCGCCGGGCTCAGGACGTGCCGACGGCACACCTCAGCTGTCGACATCCCGGCTTCCTGCTCTTCAATCATCCCGATGATTTGCGCATCAGTGAAACGGCTCTTACGCATTCGTCTGCTCCTAAATAGGTTGGGCAGACTCTACTTCATGGTGTGGGATTTGGCGGCGGGCACGTCATCCACCATGAACAGGGCCGGGTGATTGGCGTTGTCGATGGCTTTGCGAACAGCCGCAACAGATGTCACTATAGCCTGTCGAGGTTTCATTGTGGACCACGCAAACTGTCTTGAGTTGGTGCGCTCGATCCTCAGCCAGCTATGCCTCGATCTTGTCCGGCGCCGCGCCGCGGCGCCAGTCGCCAGAGATGAACTCAGGCCGACGCCCGAGTTTTTGCGCCAGTTTCTTCCGCTTCGTCGCAAAATGCCCGGTCTCAAACATCAGAACACGCTCGCCCGACGACAATGTGTTGACCAGCGCCGCCTCCCACGCACCGGTTCCGGAAGCCGGGTAGATGAAGACGTGTTCATCGGTCTTGAAGATGCTCTTGAGTCCATTCAGCGCTCTTTGCCCGACTTCGGAGAAATCTGCTCCGCGGTGATTGATGGTCTGCTGCGAAATCGCGCTGAGGATGCGGTCAGATAAGGCGCTTGGCCCCGGAATCTGCAAAAAGTGACGGCCGGCTTTTCTCATGAAACCACTCTTGAATTTCATCCGGACCCAACGATGGCGCGGGTGCGTAACCTTTTGCGGTTGCGAGATCATGATTTTGAATTCAAAATTTTATTAATCAGAATGTGATAGACGCTCGCCGGGCAATGGATTGGACCAAACATGAGTGATCTGGCCGAAATCCTGCGGAAGCGCACCCAAGGCGATGTCCTGTTCGACCGCTTTTCCAGAGGACGCTACGCCACCGATGCCTCTCTGTACCAGATGATGCCGCTGGGTGTTCTGGCCCCCAAATCCAAGGATGATATCGCCGCCGCGCTGGACATTGCCCGCGAACAGGGCGTGCCGATCCTTGCGCGTGGGGGGGGGGCGTCACAATGCGGGCAGACGGTGAATACCGCGCTGGTTCTGGATAACAGTCTGTACTTCAATGACATTCTAGAGTTGGATGTCGACAACATGCGTTGCGTTGTGCGCCCTGGCATCGTTCTGGATGAACTGAATCGCGCACTAAGGCCGCACGGGCTGTGGTTTCCGGTGGACGTCTCTACGGCGTCGCGGGCCACCATTGGCGGCATGGCCGGTAACAATTCCTGCGGCGGGAAATCGCTGGGCTATGGCATGATGCGCGACAATGTTCTGTCCATCGACGCCTTTCTGGCCGATGGCGGCCATCACCATTTTGGTGTGGGCGACGTTTCTGGCACGTTGGCGGCGCTGTCAGATGACATGTTGCGCCTGGGCGCGCGCGAGGCCGAGGAGATCAACGCGCGGTTTCCCAAAGTCATGCGCCGGGTGGGCGGCTACAACATCGACGCGCTGACGCCTGCACAAGCGCCCCACAACCTGTCCCATCTTTTGGTCGGCTCTGAGGGGACGCTGGCCTATTCCACGGCTATCGAACTGAAACTTTGGCCGTTGCTCGCACAAAAGGTGCTGGGCGTTTGCCATTTTGCGACCTTCCATCAGGCGATGGACGCCGCGCAGCATCTGGTGACACTGAAACCGCAGGGCGTCGAGTTGGTGGATGCCACAATGATCGCGCTGGCCAGAGACATCCCGATGTTCCGCACCACAATCGAAGAGGTGGTCACCGGCTCGCCAGAGGCCCTTTTATTGGTTGAGTTCGCCGAAGAAGACTCAACGCGCCACCCTGAAAGGCTGAACGCGCTGGAAGAAATGATGGGTGATCTTGGCTATACATGGTCCGGTACGGGCAGGGCATGGGGCGGGGTGACCAAGGTCACGGACGCCGCAATGCAAAGCCGGATCGCCGATCTGCGCAGCTCCGGCCTGAACATCATGATGTCGATGAAGGATGACGGCAAACCCGTGTCCTTTGTCGAGGACTGCGCCGTCGAGCTGCCGGACCTTGCGGCCTATACTGCCGGGCTGACCGAGATCTTTGAAAAACATGGCACGCGGGGAACGTGGTATGCCCATGCCTCTGTCGGTTGCCTGCATGTGCGGCCGGTCCTGAACCTCAAACTTGACAAGGACGTGCGCACGATGCGCGCCATCGCCGAGGAATGCTTTGACCTTGTCGCCAAGTACAAGGGCTCCCATTCCGGCGAACACGGTGACGGGCTGGTTCGGTCAGAGTTTCACGAAAAGATGTTCGGCACCCGCATGGTCGCGGCCTTTGCCGAGGTCAAAAAGCGCTTTGATCCGGACGGGTTGTTTAATCCGGGCAAGATCGTCGATGCCCCGAAAATGGATGACCGTCGGCTGTTTCGCTACGGTCCCGATTACGCCGCGCCCGAAATGCGGACCGAGCTTGACTGGTCCGAATGGACTGGCAGCGGCGGCGGGTTTCAGGGCGCTATCGAGATGTGCAACAACAACGGTGCTTGCCGCAAGCTCAAGGGGGGCGTGATGTGCCCGTCTTTCCGCGTGACGCGCAAAGAGCAGGACGTGACACGGGGGCGGGCCAATTCGTTGCGCCTTGCGATCTCCGGGCAGTTGGGGCCCGATGCGCTGACCTCGGACGCGATGGCCGAAACGATGAAGCTATGTGTGTCCTGCAAGGGATGCACGCGTGAATGCCCCACCGGGGTCGACATGGCTCGCATGAAGATAGAGGTGATGGCCGCGCGGGCGCACAAACATGGGTTGACCTTGCATGATCGGCTGGTTGGCTATCTGCCGCGTTTTGCCCCGTGGGCGTCGCGCCTGTCATTCCTGGCGAACTTGCGAAACTCCGTTCCGGGACTGGCAAAGCTGACCGAGCGCTTGACCGGTTTCACCGCCTCACGGAACCTGCCGCGTTGGAGTGCGCGGCCCTTTCGAAATGATGAAGTCGAGACAGTAGAGCCGCCCAAGGCGGTGATTTTTGCGGACTGTTTCAACCGCTATATTGAACCGGAAAATCTGCGCGCTACGGTCAACGTGCTGGGCGCGGCGAACGTGCCGCTGCATGTGGCAGCAGCACCGCGCGGCGAACGCCCCTTGTGCTGTGGGCGCACGTTCCTTTCCGTAGGTCTTGTGGACGAGGCCAAGGCGGAGGCGCAGCGCCTGTTGGCTGCGCTGCTGCCTTACGCGCGGCAGGGGATACCCATCATCGGGCTGGAGCCTAGCTGCTTGCTGACCCTGCGCGACGAGATCCCCGCCTTGTTGCCGGGCGAGGATGCGGCACTGCTGGGCCGGCAGGCCCGAATGTTGGAAGAGTACATTGCCGATCAGGATGACAATCCAGACTTTACCCTTTCGCTACAATCTCCTGCGCCACGGATTTTGTTGCACGGCCACTGTCATCAAAAGGCGATGGGTGTGATGACCAGCATTCAAAAGACCCTGTCACGCTTGCCCGATACCGAAATCGAGACGGTTGAGACAAGTTGTTGTGGTATGGCCGGGGCCTTCGGTTACGGCACTGACACACATGATATTTCGCTCAAGATGGCCGAGATCGACCTGGCCCCCACCGTGCGCAAGGCGTGCGACGCCACGTTGATTGTTGCCGATGGAACGTCCTGTCGGCATCAGGTGTCCGACACGACGGGGCGCAAGCCGATCCATGTGGCTCGGCTGCTGGAAATGGCGCTGAAATAATGGGGAACGGCGCGCGATGATGAACCACACCGGGTCTCAGGCGATCAAGCGGAAATCCCTTCACCAGGAGTTGGTCGACCGCCTGCAGCCGCTGATCATCGGGGGTGAGCTTGCCCCCGGTTCCAAGGTTCCGGAAAAGATGCTTTGCACGCGGTTCGGCGTTTCACGGACCCCGCTGCGCGAGGCGCTCAAGGTCTTGGCGTCCGAGGGGTTGGTGCGGCTGGAACCCAACCGGGGTGCGTGGGTCACGCAGGTCACGATCAGCGAGGTCGAAGAGGTTTTCCCGGTGCTCGGTGCGCTTGAGGCGTTGTCAGGCGAACTGGCCTGCAAGAGCATAACCGACGCAGAAATCGCTGCCGTGCGCGGCCTGCATGAAGACATGATCCGCAGTTACGAGAAACGGGATCTGGACAGCTATTTTGCCATCAACCAGAAAATCCACCGCGCGATCCTGCTGGCGGCACGCAACGACACGCTGACGACATCCTGCCAAGCGCTGTCCCTGCGGATGCAGCGCGCCCGGTATCTGGCCAACATGTCTGAGGGCCGCTGGTATGCCGCAGTGCAAGAGCACGAAACCATCCTGAAATTTCTGGTCGAGAGGGATGGCAGTAGGTTGGCCCGTACGCTGCTGGATCACATGGATGCCAAACGAGCATCGGTTGTTCAGTGGCTGGAAGCTCAGAAAGTGTCCACGGACCCCGATTGATCGACAAGGCGGTCGCGGGCAACGCGGTGTCCGATTGTAAGCCGCTGATACACAACCTTTCCCCGAATTGGTCGGACTAAGCCGATGACGATCGTCAATCTGGCGTAATACTTTCCACTCAAGATGGTTGTTGTGCCTGTCGGGCACGCAACCTCACACATCGGGACGCGGAGGCAGTCTTTGTCGGCTCTGCCGATACAGCACAGTCCAGACCCACTGGAATGAAAAATCGACAGGATAGAAAAATGAGCAACCCCCTCCTCCCAACGGTCTTGCGGATGCAAGGCAACGTGGCGCCACTAGAAGATGGCCGGGTGTCGGTTGAAGGCTTCGATCTGTCGATCTTGAACGAGTCCACCATGAAGGGCGCCTTTCGGCGTATGGTCC
Organism: Antarctobacter heliothermus; assembly: GCF_002237555.1. NCBI lineage: Bacteria > Pseudomonadati > Pseudomonadota > Alphaproteobacteria > Rhodobacterales > Roseobacteraceae > Antarctobacter > Antarctobacter heliothermus. The sequence goes on from NZ_CP022540.1 coordinate 1,409,767, forward strand.
GATCCCACGAGTTCGAGGTCAGTGAACTGGCACTGACGACCTATGTGGTGGCCCGTGAATACGGCGCCCGTTTCACCGCGCTGCCGATCTTTCTGGTCCGTGAATTTCATCACGGAGCGATCCTGTTCAACCGACATGCGGGCATCACCGATCCTCGCCAGCTAGAGGGGCAGCGCGTCGGCGTAGACCGCGGATTTACCGTGACGACCGGCGTTTGGGCCCGGTCGATTTTGGCAGATGAATACGGCGTTGACCTGTCGAAAATCACTTGGGTTCTGTCGAGCGACGAACATGTGGAGAATTTCGAACCGCCTGCGAATGTCGAGTACCTTGAGGAGGGCCGCGAGTTGCGGGAGGAACTCAACAATGGCGCACTATCGTGTGTGATCGGCTTTTTCCCGCACGACATTCCGGCAGAATACGAAAACATCGTGGCGCTGTACCCCGACGGGCTTCAGGCTGGACTGGATGCGTTCGATGCGCGCGGGCACTATCCCATCAACCATCTGATGGTTGTGCGAAATGACATTCTGGACGCGCACCCGACATTGCCACGCGCCATGTTCGATGCGTTTTCCCAGTCGAAAGACCTATACGTCGATGCATTGAGGGCGGGCCTGATCAAGAACCCCGATCATATCGACGACATGCACCGAAGAATTCTTGACCGGGGCAAGGATCCGTTGCCCTACGGTCTGGCGCCCAATCGGGAGTTGCTTGAAACCTACATTGAAAGCTGCGTGTCTCAGGGGGTTCTGAAAAACCGGGTCGCCCTGGATGACCTGTTCGAACCTTCAACGCTGGACCTAGTCGGTTAAAAGGGCGGCTTTCCTTCGGTGCACCCAACCAGTCCTTAGACGCTTTGAACGGGGAGTTCCTGTCGAAGCGGTGGAAGGGCGTTCTCGTAAGTTATTGTAGTTAATTTATTTTATCTGAGCGTTGGCAGCGAGGTGCTTGACATGTGTTGCTGCCGCTGCATAGAAAATGAAATAATGATTTCACTGAATGAAATTATAGCTAAACGAAATGGGAGGCACCGGACATGTCCAAAATTATGGCGATCAAAGTCGGCAAGCTGATTGACGGGAACGGCGGGCCGGTTCTGGACAATGGCGTTATTGTCATTGAGGGCGACAGGATCACAGCTGTCGGCGCGCAGTCTGACATACAGGTGCCGCCTGATGCGGAGGTGGTCGAAGAGCCCGGCCTGACGGCGATGCCGGGGATGATGGACGTTCATCTGCATATCGGGCAGTTCAACAACCTCACTTTCCGGAACTACCGTGTGGCGCAGTATGAGATTTCGCCGGAACTTCAGCAGCTTTACATGCTGTTCCACTCTCAACTGTGCTTTGAGCGCGGCTTTACCACGTTGCGTGACGAAGGGCTGATGTCGACGCGCGGCCTGCTGACGGATCATACGATTGCGGTGCGGGATTCAATCAATCTTGGGATTTTCCCCGGACCTCGTCTTGTCGTCGCCGCCTTTACTGTGGGGACTGGCTCACATCTGGATCTCATTCATCCCCGTGCCGCGCTGCGGGATCCGGACGCAACCGCCGACGGCGCCGATGAAATGCGCAAGCTTGCCCGACAGAACCTGCTCCGGGGCGCGGATTGGTTGAAGACCTGTGCATCTGGTGGTGGTGGCACCGACAAAGAAAGCCCCAAAGTTCGCAATCACACTCAGGAAGAGTTGGATGCGGTCTGTGACGAGGCGCATGCGCAGCACAGTTATTGTTCTATTCATTGCTTTACCCCGGAATCCCAGAAAATGGCGATCAAGGCGGGGGCTGATACGATTGAACACATGGTGTTCCACAGTGACGAGATGAACGAGGAAATCGTCAAGCACGGTATCCCGGTCTGTCCAACCCTGCTCCATCGTACCGACCGCGCGATCGAGATCCGTAGCGGAACAGGCACGTCGCAGTTCACCTTGGACAAGATGAAAAAGATCCAGCCGTTCACCTATGAAACCTTTCAGGCAATGCACAAGGCGGGTGTCAAGATCATCATGGGCACTGACATGGGTCAGGAACCCGACATGGGCAGCAACGCGCTTGAACTGGAGGTCTACGTTCAGCTGGGTATGACGCCGATGGAGGCGATCCTGACAACGACGCGGAATGCGGCCGAGGCGTTGCATATGGAAAAGGACATCGGCACGCTGGATGCAGGCAAACTCGCCGACATCCTGTTGATCGATGGAAACCCGGCCGAGGATATTACGGTCTTGCAGCCGCGCGAAAATATCAAGGTGGTCATGAAGGACGGAAAGATTTTTGTCGACCGTCGCAATGGCAAGGACAAGTCGGTGATCAATGTTGATTATGGCTCATGGCAGCTTGCTGACGGGTGACGTTGGTCGCGGTGGGGGCGGCTCTTTCGGGTGTCGACGGAGTCTGCTGGCCATCCCCGTAGTTGGCAACGCGAAAACCGGCACGCGCTTTGACTCCCCCAACGGGTGTCCGCCAGACTTGGTGGGATGGATATGACTTTCCTGCTCATAACAACAATCGGCGTTGCTTGCCTGCTGGGCGGCCTCCTCAAGGGGATTTCCGGTTCTGGGTTGCCATCCGTTGTTGTCCCTTTGGTTGCGCTCCAGTCCGATGTGCCGACAGCGGTCGCAATTGCCCAGATTCCGACCCTGGCGATCAATCTCGTTCAGGCTTGGCCCCGCGCGCATCCTGCTCGTTCGGTTTTGCCGCACTGGCCCATTGCAGCAACGCTGTTTGTGGCCACGCTCATCGGTGTTAGCCTTCTTCGGGTGGCTCCGCCAACCATCCTGCTTCTCATCGTGGCCGGGCTTACCACTTTCGCCGCGATGTTCCTTGTCCTTGTTCCGTCCTTTGTTTTGCCAAAGCGACTGAGGTTGACGGTCGGCGTTCCCATTGCCTCGGTTGCTGGCGTGTCTGCTGGATTGGCGTCGCTCGCGGGGCCGATCCTAGTGCCCTATCTTCTGGCGCTTCGATTGCCGAAGGACCTCTTCATCTCGGTTGTCAGCCTTTGCTATCTAGCTTGCATTGTGCCGACGATTGGCGCGTTTCTGTATTGGAACGTGGTGGATCCCCGGCTGTTTATACTTTCAGGCGTCGCCGTCCTTCCCGCACTTTTGGGAATGTGGGTCGGCAATCGGATGCGCGACAGAATAGACGAAAGGCGCTTTCGGTATGTCGTTCTGACCGTATTGGTGGGAACAGCGGCCCTATTGGTTGGAAAGGCTATGTCATGATGGAACGTGCCTGCAACGGGCGGCGGGGCGACGTCCCTGGGGACCAGTGTTTGGATTAAGGGCAGCGGACGGATGGTGAACCAAGAACCACGGAAACCGGTCCAGACAGTGGAACGGAGTTTGACGATCCTGTTTCATGTGGCCCACACGGGGCGTCCCATGACGCTCACGGAAATCAGCGCGGGAACGTCAGTCGACAAGGCGACCGCGCTTCGGTTGCTCGGAACGCTTCAGGATTTCAACCTTGTGTCGCGCGATCCGGTCAAACTTGTTTATGTCATTGGTCCTGCAGCGCTTCATCTGGCCGGGGCAATGCAGGGTAGCCTCCAGACGATGGCGCTGCCGCATTTGACCACTTTGCGCGACAAGACAGAAGAATCGGCCTCGCTTAACGTTCAGCGCGGTTTGGAACGTGTTGCTCTTTTGTCAGTTGAGGCGCGTCACGAACTGCGAGTTGTGCCAAGTCCTAACAGCGCTGCACCGATATACTCGGGCGCGTCGGGTCTGGCGTTCATGGCGTTCATGCCGCCCGCGAACAGCGCCCGAATAATTGAGATCACAGGTCTGGACCCTGTCAACCAGCGCGGGATCTCGGAGCCCGGACAATTTCTGGAAGAGATGAACACAGTTCGGCGCCAAGGTTACGCCGTCACCCGAGGCGATGTCACGCCCGGAGCGGCAGCAATTGCGGCGCCGGTTCTGGACAGCGCGGGATTGCCATTGGCGGTTGTCTCTTTGCGCGGCCCGGATGTGCGGATGAGCCCGGCCCGCATTGCCGAAATTGCGCCGATGGTTGTGGATGCAGCATCGCGCATCAGCGCCGATCTCCTTGGCGCGACCGACGCAGACCTAAGCGAGGGAAAATGACAGATACTGTATTGATCACAGGAGCCACGCGGGGCATCGGTTTGAGCACGGCGCACCATCTCTCTGATCAGGGTTTCCGGGTCGTCGGCATTGGTCGCAGCGCGCCTGACACCGAGTTTCCGGGCGAGCTTTTTCTTGCGGACCTAGCAGACATCGCTGCAACTCACTCCGTCATGGACGCCATACTGGCGCGGTTTGAGGTGGATTGCATCGTCAACAACGTCGGCCTCAATATCGTGGAGCCTCTTGGTGACGTACAACTGGACAGTCTGGCACGGGTTCTGGACTTGAACCTGCGTGTCTCGGTTCAGGTTGCTCAGGCAGCGCTGGAAGGGATGAAGTCTCGTAAGTACGGGCGGATCATCAACCTTTCAAGCCGGGGCGCGCTTGGTCGCGCCGGGCGCACGAGCTATGGTGCCGCCAAAGCTGGCATCATAGGTATGACGCGGACTTGGGCGCTTGAACTCGCTCCGTATCAAATTACGGCGAATGCGGTTTCTCCGGGACCGACGGAAACGGAAATGTTCAAGCGCAACAATCTTGAAGGACCGGGCGCGGAGGAGAGGCGTCAGGAGTTTCTGTCGGGTATTCCCCTGGGCCGGTTCGCGCAGCCAGATGAGGTCGCGTTCGCAATCGGTTTCCTGCTCGACCGAAGAGCGAGCTTTGTGACGGGCCAGTTGTTGCATGTGTGCGGAGGTTCGTCACTTGTCTCATCGGCGATTTGATCGCGGCGCACCGGTCGCCGCGATCGGGATGCTTATCCGGCGTCGGGTGTAAATCCAACTTTCTCGATGGCGGCAATGGCGCAAATCTCGTCATTGGGGCCAGTGTCCCCTGAAATGCCCACGGCACCGATGATGTGCCCGTCCGCGTTCTTGATCAGCACACCGCCGGGTGCCGGAATGCAACGACCCCCCGACGCATCCGAGGCCCCGACCATAAAGCCCGGCGCGTTCTTGGCCTTGCCCGCCAGATCGCGCGAGCCGAGCCCGAAACCGAGCGCGCCGTAGGCTTTCCCGAGCGCCAGTTCGAAACGGATGATGCCGCTTCCATCCTCGCGTTTTGCCGCGACAACGTGGCCACCCGCGTCAAGCACCACCGCAGTCAGAGGCTCGAATTCCTGTTCTCGCCCCTTTGCGAGCACATTGTCGACCACCTCGGCGGCATCCTTAAGTGTAATACTTGTCATGGTTTATTTTCCTCTTTCCGATCAGTTTTTCTGCATTTCCATTGAGGCTTTCTCGACCAACTCCCGCGTCACGCGCACGCCTTCGGCGCAGACCTCTTTGGGACAACGCTCCCACAAGGCCGGATTGGGGGCCTCATAACTCAGGTAGCTGTCGTAGCCGATTTCGCTCAATCGCCAGAGCAGGAAGGTCCAGTCAATAACACCCTCACCGGGCACAAGCCTGTCGACAGGGCGGCGAACGCCCGGCTCGGGAACGGGCGGGACATCGCTGTATTGAAACGCGAACAGCTCATCGGCCGTCACGTCCTTCAGTCCCGTTTCCATGCCTTGGCTTCTATGAAGGTGGTAGGCGTCCAGCAGCATCCCGCAATTCGTTCTGTCGGCGCGCTCGACGATCTCTCTGAGGACCGTAGTTTTGTTCACAAGGGGGTGCTGTGAATTGAACTCCAGCGCAAGCGATAGGTCGTGCTCCCCCACGATATCGCCCGCGACCTTCGTCGCTTCGACGGCGTCTTCGATGGTCCCGGTGACCTGACCCGGTGCGCTCATGATCATATCGCAACCGACGGCGCAGGCTATTTCACAAGTCTCCCGGAGCACTTCGAACAATCGACGTGTCTCGTCAGGTGGTGTGAACCACCACCCATATTCGGTCCCCAAGACGCTTACCGTGACGCCACTGTCGCGTATCATTCCGATAACATCGTCCTTGCTCATGCCTTTTTCATAGCACTGAACGATGTCACTTCTTCTGATTTCGATTGCATCGAAGCCGCCGTAGGCCGCCGCCTCAAGACAGGTCTCCAGCGGGGTCGTATGGATCGTCCATGTGTGAAGCGAAAGCTTGAACTCAGTGAGCATTTCTTCACCCTTCGTCTTGCGTGAACGGAACGGCACTGCCACCCCGGCATTCGTCTTGCGGCCAAAGCCGCACGTTTTTCATTGATGCGCGGCCATGAATCGACACGATTGTTTCATTTCCACCTGATGCCGGAAGGTGCTCGCGCGTTTCAGGCGCAGAGCGCCCCGCACTACTGGCGTGACGGACAAACAATGACGCCACAAACCGCGAATTCGGCTCCGGGTCAGTGTCGATATTAGGCCCAGACAGACGCAGTTGCAGTTTTCAAACCCAACCATTTGCCCGATTGGGTTGAAGGCGGGCCTTACAGGGGCTCCGGTCCGAAAGGTATCGTTCGGTGTTTCTGTTCAACAGGTTCAGCGGAGACGCATAGTCAAGAAACGTAGGAATTCGGAGGGATCACCATGGGGAATCGCGTAGCAGTTGTGACAGGTGCCGGAAGCGGTGTCGGTCGTTCCGCAGCTCTGGCCTTGCTAGGGGGTGGATATGCGGTGGCGCTGGCGGGGCGGCGTCGCGAAGCATTGGAAGAGACGGCGGAAATGGCCAAAGGTGCCGAGGCGCTGGTCGTACCGACAGATGTGACCGACCCCGAGGCTGTAGAAGCGCTTTTCGCGGCGGTGAAGGACAAGTTCGGTCGCCTCGACACGCTATTCAACAACGCGGGCGGTGGTGCCCCAAGCACCAATTTCGGCGATGTTGAATACGAGACTTGGCGCAAAGTTGTTGAGGTCAACCTGAACGGCATGTTTCTGTGCGCGAACGCGGCATACCGCATGATGCGCGATCAGGACCCGCAGGGGGGCCGGATCATCAATAACGGATCAATCTCCGCTCACGCTCCGCGTCCGGGCTCTGCGCCATACACAACAACCAAGCATGCCATTTCCGGCTTGACCAAGTGCATATCTCTGGACGGGCGGGTTCATAATATCGTTTGCGGACAAATTGACATCGGCAATGCGGCAACGCCGATGACCGCGCGTATGGCGGGCGGTGTTCCGCAACCAAACGGGACCGTCATGCCTGAGCCGACAATGGATGTCAGCAACGTTGGAAACATGGTTCTGATGATGGCCAACACTGAACTTTCGGCAAATATCCAATCTGTCATGGTGATGGCGTCAGACATGCCGTTTGTTGGCCGTGGATGATGCTGTTCTGACACATGGAAAACGTGCAGGATAAGCCGATGAAGATCTGCATTTTCGGGGCGGGTGCCGTAGGCGGACACATCGCGGTGCGCAGCAGCTTGGGCGGCGCGGATACATCCATCATCGCGCGCGGCGAGACGCTAAAGGCGATACGCGATCACGGCATCGTGGTTCAGGCACCCGAGCAGGAATTGCGCGCAACATTCAGTGCCAGCGACGATCCCGCCGCGCTGGGCGTGCAGGATGCCGTAATCGTCACCGTGAAAGCGCCTGCTTTGGGGGATGTCGCCAAGACAATCGGCCCACTACTTGGGCCGGAGACGGTGGTTCTTTTTGCGATGAACGGCATCCCGTGGTGGTATTTCTATAAGGCGGGCGGGCCCTTCGACGGCAGGAAACTGACGACGATAGACCCTGAGGGCCAGCTTTGGGACCGTATCGGACCCGATCGCGCGCTTGGGGGTGTCGTGTTCTCTGCGTGCTCTGTCGTGGAGCCGGGCGTTGTGCGGCTTGCAGGGGCCAAGAACAGGCTGACAATCGGAGAACCCGGCGGTGCCGACACAGCGCGCGCGCGTCGGATCGCCGAGGTCTTGACCCGGGGCGGCCTGCAGACAGATGTGACTGAGACGATCCGCAATACCGTTTGGTCCAAGTTGCTGAACAATGTGGCGTCCGGGATTGTGGCAACCCTGACCCAAAGCACGGTCGATGTTATTGCGGCGGAACCACCTTGCGAAAGGGCAATGCGCGACATGCTGGCCGAGACGATTGCGGTCGCCAAGGCGCATGGCTGCGATCCGGGTACAGAGATCGACAGTGTGATCGGTTTCATGAAGGCATTGTCGCACAAGCCAAGCATCCTGCAGGATCTAGAGGCCGGTCGCCTGATGGAGATCGAATCCACCTACGGCATCATCCTGCGGCTTGCCGAAATGGTTCAGGTCGACACGCCGATGCTGGATCTGATGGTGACACTTGCCCGGCTCCGGGCCGAAACTGCGGGGCTTCTGGGCGATGTCCCGAACAGGATTGCCCAGTCGTGACGCAAGGCGTTTCCATGGAGTTCCCTCTGCGCCCGCAACTGGTCGCGGGCGCGCCTATGGTCTGTCAGGGAAGAACGCGCGCAGCTTGGGCAATGGGCCGACCGGCAAAGTGGTCTTGCAGATTTTGAATGAAGAAGTGCTTTCTTTTTTCCCGGACATCCTGAATCTGTGTCCCGATATGCGCCACCAGAACTGCGCGGTCCGAATTGCGCAGCCGCTCCGGGACGTGCGGTTCATTGGCGTAGACGTCAAGGGCCGCAGCGCGGATCGTCCCCTTCTCCAGTGCCTCGATAAGGGCATCTTCATCGACGACGGGGCCGCGCGCGATATTGACAAGTGTGCCGTCCGGGCCAAGCGCGCCAAGAACTTCGGCATCAATCAGTCCACGGGTTTCGGGCGTGTCGGGACAGCAAAGAACCATAAAGTCGCTTTGCTGCGCCAAGGTCTTGAGATCGGGTTCAAACCTGTAGGGAACGTCGACCTTTTTCCGGGGGCCGAAATATGCAATCGACATGCCAAAGGCGGCGGCGCGTTCGGCGACGAAACGTCCGATGACACCAAGTGCGACTATCCCGCATCGTCGGCCCGCCAGCCCAACCCCCATGCGCGGATACCCGTCAGTTTCCCAAGCCCCGGACCGGACCACGCGTTCGCTATCGGGAATCCAGCGCGCGGCTGCCAGCATCAGGCCAAGCCCCAGCTCGGCAACGGCCACCTTGGAGTCGTCAGGCGTTCGTGTGACGACAATGTTCCTTTCGCGCGCGGCATCCAGATCGAGTTCGCTGATGCCCGCGCCCCATACGGACACCATCTCGACCTTCGGCAACTTGTCCAACATCGCCCGGTCGAAGCCGCGAAAACCGGGAACCACAAGACCGCGCACCCGTGGACCGACCTCAGCGATCAGCGCATCAGGGTCTTCAGTCTCCGTCACAACATGCGCTGTGAAAGTTTTGCGAAGTTCCTCCACGTTGTCGGGCGGGATTTTTCCACCCACAAGAATCTCGATGCTCATGACAGCCTCCATTGCCTGCTTCGTTTCATCTGTCTGCTTGATGTTCGCGCGCCGCGATTTGGCCAATGCGCCAACCATGTGATCCACAAAGAAGGAGTCCACCCATGACCCGCCGTTCGCCTGAAAGCCTTCGCAGTGCCCGCTGGTTCGATCGGCCAGATCTCAAATCCCATGTCCATCGGGCGCGCGCCATGCAGATGGGGTATTCCGCCGAGGATTGGCGAAAAAAGCCATGTATAGCGGTCATCAACACCTGGTCGGACGTCAACCCATGCCATGCGCACTTTCGCGACAGGGCAGAGTCGGTGAAACGCGGCATTTTGCAGGCGGGTGGCTTTCCGCTTGAGATGCCGGCGATCTCGCTCGCCGAAACCTTTGTGAAGCCAACCACGATGCTCTATCGCAATCTTCTGGCGATCGAGGGGGAAGAGCTTTTGCGATCCCATCCTGTGGACGGGGCGGTTCTGTTGGCGGGCTGTGACAAAACAACCCCGGCGCTCATCATGGGCGCGATCAGCGCGAACCTTCCCACCATACTTGTGCCCGGCGGTCCGCAGATGAACGGAATGTGGCGCGGTGAACGTCTCGGGAGCGGTTCGGATGCGTGGAAATACTGGGATGAATTGCGGGGCGGGACCATAGATGAGGAACAATGGAACGATGTGCTTGCGCATACCAACAGATCGTTCGGGCATTGCATGACCATGGGAACCGCAAGCACGATGAACTCGTTGGCGGATGTGATGGGCCTGACCTTTACGGGTGCAAGCTCTATTCCGGCTCCGGATTCCAACCACACCCGCATGGCGACTGCGGCTGGCCGCCGCATCGTGGACATGGTCTGGGAGGATCTGACCCCGGACCAGATCGTGACGCGGGCCTCGATTGAGAATGTGCTGGTCACAGCAATGGCGCTGGGCTGTTCGACCAACGCGGTCATTCATGTTCTGGCGATTGCCGCCCGCGCGGGGGTCGACATAAGCCTTGATGACTTTGACCGGGTGTCGAGAGACACGCCCATCCTCGCCAACGTGCGCCCCACAGGTGAGAAATACCTGATGCAGGACTTCCACGAAGCAGGAGGCCTGTGCGCTTTGCTGGAACGTCTCAGGCCGCAGCTCAATGTCGATTGCTTGACAGTCAGCGGCAAGACTCTCGGTGATGAAATCGCGGGGGCCGAAGTCTACATGGACGACGTGATACGCCCGGTCGACAACCCCATTTTTAAAGATGGGGCGATTGCGGTTCTGCGTGGCAATCTGGCTCCGGATGGATGCGTTATGAAACCTCGCGCCTGTGACCCCCGGTTCCACAATCACCGCGGCCCGGCATTGGTTTTCGACTCTATGGCAGAGATGAAAGAGTTGATTGATCAGGACGACCTCGATGTGACTGCGGATCACGTCCTGATCCTGCGAAACGCGGGTCCGCTGGGCGGGCCGGGCATGCCGGAATGGGGCATGTTGCCGATCCCGAAAAAGCTGCTCGAACAGGGGGTGAGGGATATGGTTCGGATTTCTGACGCGCGGATGAGCGGTACCAGCTATGGTGCCTGCATCCTCCATGTCGCCCCCGAAGCCCATATTGGCGGCCCTCTTGCGTTTGTCGAGAACGGCGACATGGTCGCGGTCAATCTGCAAGAGCGGACCATCCATCTTGAGGTTGATGACGCGACTCTCCAGGCACGGCGCGCGCGCTGGACTGCACCGGAGCCACGTTTCGGACGTGGCTACGGTTGGATGTTTGCTCAACATGTCGGCCAGGCGGACAAGGGATGCGACTTTGACTATCTTCAAACCGCGTTCGGACCAGCAGTCGGAGAGCCGGAGATCTTCTGAGACGATCACGCCAGGAAATCTCGGTGCTGCGCGATACGCGATCGCGCATCCATCATGTCCACGTTTGTGTTCCAAGGGCCTTTTGGGATTACTCTTTCTGTTCGTTCCTGCTTTGCAGCTTTGACCGATGCTCGCGGATGCTGCTGATGGCGCTGTACAGGAACGTCGCCAGAGCGAGGAAGAGGATGACCAGCGTGATGGGCCGGGTCATGACGACACTCAGATCGCCCGCATGAATGGTCATCGCGCGCGAGAGGTTGGTCTCGATGATTGGCCCCATGACGAAGGCAAGCACTACCGGAACAACGGGGATGTCGACCTTCACCATCCAATAGGCGAGCATGCTCAGGAAAATTACCATCATCACATGCGCAGAGTAGTTCGCGTATGCGTAGGTTCCGAGCAGGATCAGAATGAATACCAGCGGGCCCAGAATGCGCCGGGCGATATTCGAGATGTAGGCGAACCCACGCGTGTAGATCAATCCCAGCAGCAACAGCCAGAAGTTGATAAAGATCAAGCCCACGAAAATCGTCGTGATCAGCAACGGTTCCTGTCCAAAGAGCAATGGACCGGGCACGATGCCCTTGCTGATCAGGACACTCAGCAGGATCGCGGCAGACCCCGATCCGGGGATACCCAGCGTCAAGGACGGGACAAGCGTTCCGGCGACAACCGCGTTGTTTGCCGTTTCAGGCGCCGCGATGCCTTCGGGAATACCGGTTCCGAACTCCTCTGCAGGCCGTTTGGACCAGCGTCTTTCCTCACTGTATGCGATCAACGATCCGATGGATGCTCCTGCGCCCGGTATTGCGCCAATCGCAGTGCCGATGAGGCTCGAACGGATCCATGTCGGCACTAGACGCCGAACGTAGCGCAGCGGGAAACGGTCATCGCTCGTTTTTTCGATAGCTAGAACCTTTTTCGGCTTCTCAACCGTCTTGCGGTGATTGATGAGCAGCCGCAGCGATTCCGGCCCCGCCAAGAAGGCAATAATGACGACGACAAGCGGTATGCCGTCCGTCAAAAATGCCTGATCGAAGGTGAAGCGCATACCGCCGAAATCCGACGCGCCAACCGTCGCGAGGAAAAGCCCCAGTCCGGTCGCAAGAAAGCCCCGCGCCGGATCGCGTCCAAAGAAGCTGCCGATCACCGAAAGCCCGAAAATGCCCAGGGCGAACATCTCGCCCGGTCCAAATTCCAGTGCGACGCTCGCGATCCAGCCGCCCACAAAGATAAAGATAACCGTGCTTGTCACCCCGCCGATCACGCCCGAAAACAGCGACACTTTAAGCGCCCGGTTCGGATAGCCCTGCTGCGCCATCGTGTAGCCGTCAAGCACCGTCACGGATTGCGCGGGCGTCCCGGGCGTTCGTATCAGAATGGCTGGGATCGACCCGCCATATTCCGCGGCGGAATAAACGGCCAGAAAGAAAATGATCGCCACGTCTGCAGGCATCGCGAAGGTCAGAGGGAAGAGCAGCGCCAGAGATTGCGAGCTGCCAAAACCGGGTAGAGCCCCAAGGATGACGCCGAATGTGACGCCGGAAATGATGGCGAAAACGACCGCCCAGCTTCCCATCTGGAGAATTGCAGGCACAACGTAAGTGAATAGGTTTTCCATGTGTGTCTCAATACTGGCCCAGATAGCGCGGCAGGAAAGCAAGCGGCAAAGAAACCCCAAGCCCGATGACGAAAGCGAAATAGATGAAGATGGTTGTGGTAACCGCGCCGACCGCCGCATAGGCCGCCGCCTTCGGCCACGGCATCAAGATGCGTGGAAAGAAAAGGCAGAACATGAAAATCGTTGTCATGATCTCCAATCCGACCCGTCGCATGAGAACGACATATGCCGTTGAAAGCACGACTATTGTCGCCGCTTCCAACAGGTCGAACCGGATTGGACCGGACTTGTCGTCGTCCTCATCGTCGTCTTCGTCGGCTTGAACAGCCGTCGTGACCTGATCGACCTCCTCAAGGGGCGTCCGGATGAGTTCACGAAGCAGGATAATTGCTGCAAAAATCAGGATAACCGACAGCGTGATCCGGGGGAAAAAGCCGTCTCCGGGGTATCCCGGCAGGATGGATCTCGGCAACTGCGTTGCGATGTAGAAGCAGTAAGCCGCACTGACAAATGCAATCGCTGTAGTCACTTGAAGGCTGCGGCGACGATGAAGCGTGAGTGTGCGGAGCTTGTTCAACATGAAGCGTGGTCCAATGGGAAAGCGGTGCTTCGGAAAGGCGGGTCTGGCCAAATGGCGCCTGCCGATGGAGTACTTGATTATGCGACCGCCCGGAACACTGGTGTGTATTCCGGGCGGCCGATTGTTCAGCCTTGGATGAACTCGATCTCGAGCAGGAATTCCCGCGTCGTCGCGACGGCATCAAGAAAATCGGACATCAGCTTGTCCCGATCGCCGCCAACGAAGTTCGGCACCACATGCGGGTTCCGATCCATGTAAACTTCCTTGTAGTGATCGGACTCCGAGACCTTGCGCAGGGCATCGGTGAGGATGTCCATCCGATCATCCGGAGTTCCGGCCTTGACCAGAAAGCCCTGCCACTGATGCGGCACGTCGTAGGACATGCCGACGTCGCGGATCGACGGAACGCTGGCCCACAGCGGATGATCCAGCTGCTCCTCGTTGAGGATGAGCACCGGGCAGATTGTGCCTGCCTCTATGTGGCTGTTCCAGAGGCCGGGCTGGGCCGCGCCAACGCGCAGGTGACCGCCGACAACGTCTTTGACGACCCCGCCAGTACCGGAGTAGGGCACAAAGTTCAGCTTGGCTCCTTTAGGGTCGCGCGTGATCATCGTGGTCTGCAAGTGGTGAGTCGACCCGATCTTGTTAAAGCCCATGCCAAGCTGGCCGGGATTGTTCTCTGCGTAGGCGACAATATCGTCCCAGGTCTTCAGATCGGGGTCATCGCACCGAACGCCGATGCCGTAGATGGTTTCCTCGAACTTCGCGAGGATTTCAAAGGCTGCCGGCTCCAGTTCAAAGTGGGGAAGATTGAAGTAGCTGGTGAAGCTGCGGCTGAAGTGCATGATCGTGTACCCGTCGGCCGGTTGTTGCGACACATACAGCGTCGGCTCCCAGTTCGACGCACCGTTCTTGTAGGTCACGTTGACCGGAACGCCGAGGTAACCCTCCTTGGCAAGCTCACCTGCCACCATTTCGCACCAAGCCGCGGTGCCCGAGCCCGGCGACGTCGTGCACACCAGGTCGATGGGCTTGGACGGGTAGTCCTGCGCCTGCGCGGCCGAGCCGAACGCGAAAGCGGCCGGCAGGGCGATCGCCATTGCCGACACAAGATTTCTGGTCGTCGTCTTGATGGATGTCATGGGTTGGTCCTCCTCGGTGTCGAAAAACGGAATAGTGATGCGGGACTCGTCTTGCGCTGCCTTCTGGCGGACAACGTCGTTGCTGCACCCTGGTGGTGCCGGACCCCGGAGCCGGGTTGGCTTGCGCAGACCCGTATTCCATGGCTTGAATCGTAGGCGCAGAACCGCTGGGTTAGATAGCTTGATTGCTGACCAATTCTCGTATTGGTCAGCTTGTGACGGTCGTTTGACAGCCGGAATCCGATGGATCGCCCGCGCGCCTTGGTCGCAGCGATGCCCACCGAAACGTATCATGCGCACGGATCAAAAAAATGTAAGCCATGAGGAAAATCATGCCATGCGAAAGGGGTGAATTAGCGTGACGCATGTGCAGAGAGTTGGGGGGGCGCACGTCCAACTGCGCGCAATCGGGCAAAATTTGCCCGATTGCGCGACAGGTCGGTGCGAACCGATGTTTCAGAGGGCCGGTAGGGGGCAAACGCCCGTGCCTCAATCGAAGCACGGGCGTCCGACAGGATCAGCCGAACGTAAACGAGTCGTGGTATGCGCCCTGAACACTACCACCCGTGATTGGCGCACCACCGGGTACATAGACAGTGTCGCCGATGACAGCCGCGGTCGAGCCGTGCAGGCCATGCCGCGGAATCGGCATGGGCGCCACGAGCTCCCAGCTGTCGGTCTTGGGATCATAAGCTTCGTTCGCCTCGAAAACGAGACCGCGCGCCTCACCACCAAAAGCCAGAATCTTGCCGCCGACATATGCAACCGAAAGCCCGCTTCGCGCGGTGGGCATTTCCTTGCGGAAGGTCCAGGCGGCGGTTTCAGGATCAAAGACCGAATGCAGGCCTGTATTGAAATCGTAGGAGTCCTTCCGGCCGCCAATCGCGTGGATCTTGCCGTCGACGACAACCGCACCGAAATGGCAACGTTGTCCTGCGAAAGGCTGGGTCGGCGTCGATCCCCGCATATCGTTCAGGATCTCGTATTTTTTCGTTTCGGGATCGTAGACCTCGTGCCAGTCAAGTGACCTGACATTGCGCCCGCCCAGCAGGTGTATTTGACCGTTCAGGGGCACGGCCATTGTCGCTCCGCGTGGGCGCAGAAGGTTTGGGATGCGCTCCCACTCGTCAGCGTCGGCATCGTAGACAAAGCAATTGCTGTGCGGGCACCGGTTCTGTTCGATGAACCCGCCAAAGCTGTAGATGCGGTTTCCGATAACGGCGTTGCACAAGTGGTTGCAGGCATACGGGATCGGGGCCTTTAACTCCCACTCGCCCGTGGCCGGATCGAACACCTGATGAAAATCGCTGTTCACCTGACCGCGGGCGTAGCCGCCGATCACATGGACCTTGCCGTTGCACGCAACGACACCCATTTCGGCTGTCGCGACGGGCATTCGCGTCTCTTCTTTCCAGCTGCCCATATTGGCCGCGTTCGGGATCGGATCAGGAACAGGTTGAGAGACCCCCTGCGGGATGCTCGTGATCGTCGGGTCGAATAGACCGGAGAAGAGAGGATCTTCGTGGCTGTCGCGTGTATCGGGCATCGATGACCTCATTCAGTTGCTGGTGTCTTTCAGTGGAAGCGTGCTTGGATGGAAAACATCCTCGGCATTCAGCAAGCGACCCGTCAAGCCGTCGGAATGCGCATACCGCAGCATCATCTCGATTTCCGCCTTGCTCTCGGAGAAACCATACTTCCAGAAATTGCCGCCCATCATGCTCCGCGCGTCAGCGGCTCGCTCCGCGACCCAAGGCAATGTCAGGCGAAGAATATTGACCTGTTTGAGCTCGTCATACGCGATTTGCTTTGCGCGCACGAAGGCATTGAAGACTTCTGCGGCCAGCCATGGGTGTTGTTCGATCAGGCTCCGGCGAATAACGACACAATGCATGATCGGGAATGCGCCTGTGCGCTGGTAGTAAGCCATTTCCGCCGACACATAGTCCGGGAAGAGGCGCGCGACATTCGGTTTGCCTTGGGCATAGCTGGATGGAGGCTTTGTCGCGATGATTGCGTCCAGTCCCCCCTCCGCCAACATCCCGTTAAGGGTCTGATCCGCCGGAATCGGACTAAGATTGATGTCCTCGGGAAGGTCGAGCTTGAGACGTTCACCGCCGCCGGGGGCCTCTAGACCGCCGTTCTTCCATTCGACGTCCTTTGCGGGGACACCATGCTCGTCACCCAGAATGCCCCGAACCCACAGGCCGATCGTTTGCTGGAATTGTTGCACGCCAATCGTCTTGCCGCTCAAATCCTCGGGGCGCTCGATTCCGCTATTGGTGTTGATGTATATTGATGAATGCCGAAACGCGCGGGACAGGAACACGGGGATTGCTACATAATCCTGCGCCCCGCGATCAACCTGCACAAGATGTGAAGACATCGACATCTCGGCAATATCGAACGCCTGATCATCCAGTACTTGCCGGAAAATTGTCTGCGTCACACCCGGGAGCGGGATAACCTCGCAGCCAGCGATCTCGACGCGGCCATCGAGAATTGGCGCAGCGCGATCGGTTTGCGTACAAGCAAGCGACAGCTTTAGCTTGGCCATTGGGAACTCCTGGTGTGCTGTGGCCGAAATACGAATTCATCGCTGATTGAATGGCTCACAGCGGCCACGCGGCAAGCCTCAGCACCTCGTCTCAGACTGAGGCGCGACCGCTTGAAATAAAAGGTGCAATGCCCAACCAATTGTGCGATTGGTGGCCCATGGCCCGTGATCAGCAGTCCGATGCGCTGCAAAAATTGCGCACATATCTCAAAACGAAAGACTTCGCACTAAACGACCGTTTGCCGCCGGAACGTATGCTTGCCGAAGAGCTTGGTTTGACACGTTCAACCCTGCGAAACGCGATGGACGTGATCGAAAGCGAAGGACTGATTTGGCGTCAGGTCGGACGCGGCACCTTTATCGGGGCAAGGTCGGTAATCAATCTGGCAGAGGTCCGCTATCTCAGCAGTATAACGCGGCCTTCGGAAATCAGCGACGCCAGACTGATCATCGAGCCCGAGCTGGCGCGCCTCGCCGCGTTGAACTCGAAACAGAGCGATCTTCGCGAATTGCGGCATTGCAACAGCCGCTGTCGGTCGGCGACAGATTGGCGGCTTTTTGAGTCGTGGGATAACCGGTTTCACTACGCCGTCGCCGTGGCGACGCGGAACAAACTGCTGATCACGGTTTTTGAGACGTTGAATGCCGTCCGCCGCTCTTCGACCTGGCAGACCGTTCGCAAAACGACTGGTCCCACCAAGGGATACCCTTCGCTCGACGAGCACGCGGCGATCTACGATGCAATCAAAAGCCAGAACCCAGATGCCGCTGCAGACGCCATGCGTGCACACCTCGGATCAGTTCGCACCCGCCTTATTGGAGCGGTGGAGGAATAAGGCGGCAGGATTTTCCACGATGCACCCGCCCGGCAACAACTCAAAAATGACCACGGCACAGGTTGACGACGCCTCGGCAAGGCGGACAGGCGTGCGCGCAAGTTATGCGTTTGCTGCAATGCGGCATTTCCGGATCGTCGGTGGTCATGTCCACACATGTGGCCCATTTCTAGCACAGCGGCGCAATAGCCAATCGAAATAGATAAGGTTGATCCAGATGACGACTGTCACAGAATCCCACATTCCTCAGACAAGCCTAATCGGTGGCTTGTTTCGCTTCCTGACCGAGACAGTCGGAGCCTTTTCGCGCGCACGTTCGGCGGCTGCTGAGTTCGAATTCCTCACTTCCCTGTCCGACGAAGAACTTACGGACCGAGGACTTGACCGCGATATGATCGTGGATCGCGTCAACCAGCGGTTTCTCGGCCGCTGACGGCGGCAAAGCCAATCTATTAAGGCACGTTCAATCCATCCAGACGGCAGGACATTTCAGCCCAATGCTGAGTGTTGCCGTCTCGGGCTGAACCAAATCAAGCACCCCGCTTGCGGCAGCGGTGAACCTACCTTCCCTCTCTTAGCGACGTCGAAACCTTTGCCTGCGTCCTGATCCTAGGACATTGCCACCAACGCCTCTGCATGAAGGGCGCGGTTGGCAGCGGCAATGACGCGCCCATCGGAATGCAGCCCCAGCGCCTTTCCGTCCCAGTCGGTGATGACGCCGCCAGCGCCCTCGATCACCGGAACCAGCGCCATGTAGTCGTACGGGTGCAGGTCCATTTCGAACACCAGATCGACATGACCCGACGCCAACAGCCCGTAGGCGTAGCAATCCCCCCCAAATCGTCGCATCCCGACCTGCGCTGACAGCGTCTCGAATTTCTTGCGCCCTTCTGCGTCAAAAATGTCCGGCGTGGTACAATAGAGCGTGGCCTCAGCCAACTGGCTGCGATTGCTGGTTCGGCACGGCTGCCCGTTCAGCGTAGATTGCTGGCCGCGCACCCCAACCCAGCGTTCGGCCATCGGCGGAATCGAGATGATGCCGATATCCGGTGCGCCATTGGCGAGACAGGCGATCAATGTTCCAAAGGTCGGCATCCCGGACACAAAGCTCTTAGTGCCGTCAATGGGATCAAGAACCCAAACATGCGCCGCGTCCAGACGGGCGTTTTCATGCTCTTCGCCAAAGACGCCATGCGCCGGAAATCGCTGCGTGATCCGTTCGCGCATGGCGGTCTCAATGGCGCGGTCGGCCTGCGTCACCGGGGACAGGTCATCCTTTGTTTCAACATCCAATGGCTTGCGGAAATAGGTCATCGCCATCGCGTCAGTCACATCGGCAAGCTCATCCGCGAACTGCGCCAGCATTTCAATCTCATGTGATCCCACAGGGCTCTGCATGATTTTTCCTCATTTGTAGGGGCTGGCACAACAAGACAGTGCGCTGTCAAAAATAAACATTAGACAAAGCGCACAAAAGTGCAAGACTGCACAAATAACCCCAAACCCGCACACTGTGGGCGCGGCAATCAGAATGGGCCACGGCGAGGGCCTGCACCGATCTGGGCGGGCGCCGGGTCGGCAATGCGTGGAGCAACAAGGAGAGATGACATGAAGACCTGGACCAAACTCACGGCGGCGACGGTGGCGACACTCGGCCTGGCGGCACCGGCCTATGCGGATGAACTGACCGTCTATACCGCGCTCGAAGAAGAAGAGATCGCGGCCTATGTCGACGCGGCGCAAAAGGCGATGCCCGACACGGAAATCAACGTGCTGCGCCTGTCGACCGGCAAGCTGGGCGCGCGCCTGTTGGCCGAAGCGGGCAACCCGCAGGCCGATGTGATCTGGGGTTGGGCTGTCAGCGCGATGATGGACCCCCAGATCCTTGAGATGCTCGAACCTTATGCGGCTGAGGGTGTCGATGTCCTGCCTGCCACCTTCCGCGACGAAGGCGGAAAATGGTTTGCGCCGATTGGCTACATGGGCGCCTTTTGCGTGAATACCGCGCGGCTGGAAGAAAAAGGTCTTCCGATGCCGACAAGCTGGAAAGACCTGGAGAATCCGGCATTCGAAGGCGAAGTATTGATGCCCGACCCGAACTCCTCGGGCACCGGATATCTGCACGTCAACGCCGTTTTGCAGACCCTCGGCGCAGAGGCCGGTTGGGCGCAACTCGAAGCGGTCGATCCGAACATGGCGGAATACACGTCATCGGGGTCAAAGCCCTGTAAATCGGCGCGTGTCGGCGAATACACCGTCGGGATCTCATTGGCCTTTACCGCAATGCAGTCCGTGGCTGAGGGCTATCCTCTGGCGATGGTCTTTCCCGAAGGTGGTGTCGGGTATGAGCTGGAGGCCTCTGGCCTGATGAGCAGCTCGGACAACAAGGACGCGGCGAAAGCCTTTCTTGATTGGACGATGTCGGATGAGGCCATTGGTTTGTACCAGCAGTACAAGGCGCTGATCACTGTGCCGGGTGTCGATGCGTCCAAAGCTGCCGAAGACGCAGGCTTGCCGGCGGACATCTCCACAATCCTTGCGGATATCGATTTTGTCGAAGCGGCTGAGAACCAGACTGCCGTCAAAGCAACCTGGAAAGACAAGCTGGGCCGCTGATCGAAACCTCGGCGGCACAGGCTGCCTTCCCTTGCGCGCGGGCCAGAAAGGGCCCGCGCCTCAACTTAAAAAAGACATTACCCCTATGTTTCTGACTGTCCGCGAAGCGACCAAAACCTATGGCACATTCACCGCGCTAGATCGCGTGTCGATAGAGATCGAACAGGGTGATTTCGTGTGTCTGCTGGGGCCTTCGGGCTGCGGAAAGACGACGCTGTTGCGGTTGATCGCGGGGCTCACTGACCTAGACGGCGGGGAAATCCTGCTGGAGGGCGAGACTCTTACAGACCTGCCAGCGCGCAAGCGGGGCTTTGGTATCGTGTTTCAGTCCTACTCGCTTTTTCCCAACATGACGGTGGCCGAAAACGTCGGCTATGGCCTGAAAATCCGCGGTATCCCGCAACCCGAAATCGCCAGTCGCGTCACCGAACTGCTGGATTTGATCAAGCTGCCGCAGGTGGCCGACAAATTCCCGGGACAGTTGTCAGGCGGTCAGCAACAGCGGATCGCCTTGGCGCGAGCCATTGCCGTCGATCCGCGTGTGCTGTTGCTGGATGAGCCGTTGTCGGCGCTAGACGCCAAGGTGCGCGCCGACCTGCGGGCAGAGATCCGCCATGTCCAACGCTCGCTTGGTATCCCCACATTGATGGTCACACACGATCAGGAAGAGGCGCTGGCTCTGGCGGACAAGATCATCTGCATGAACCACGGGATCGTGGTGCAGGCCGGAACCCCTGAGGATTTGTATCACCGCCCCAAGACCCGGTTCGTTGCGGAGTTCATGGGGATCAGCAACATGTTAACCACCGACGCGATCCGACGCGCCTTTCCGCACCTGCTGGATACGCAGCCAGGTGACACCGGCGACGGGCTTGTTGCCTGCATTCGCCCCGAACAGATCGGTGTGGCTCCAACGCAGGATGGCACCGCAACGGTGCGCAGCATCAGCTTTCTGGGCAATCTGCGGCGGCTGGAAATCGACAGCGAGGGCGGGACGCTGGTGGTTGAAACCCACGGCGCAAACCCCTGTCGGGAAGGCGACCGCGTCACTCTGACCATCGCGCCAGAGGCCTGCACATGGCTGGCAGACGACATCGTTGCCCGCCCCATCGCAGAGACCCCAGCATGAGCGTCGCAAAAACCGCGCCCGCCGCCGCGCGCCGCCCGCAGTTTGACGCCGATCGGTTGCTTGTTCTGGTCTGTGTTGGGTTGCCCCTACTGGGGCTGACCTTGTTTTTCCTCTACCCGATGGTCATCGTGTTCCTGCGCTCTGTCACCGTCGACGACGGATATGGCTTGGGCAACTACACGCAGGTTCTGGGCTCTGTCGGGTTCTGGCGCGCGACGTGGCACTCGCTGCTCATGGGCGGGGCCACCACGGCGCTCAGCGTCTTTTTGGGCTTTATCATTGCGCATGGCCTACATCGCTGTGCCTTTCCGGGCAAATGGCTGATCCGCGGCATCATAATCCTGCCGCTGCTTGCACCCTCATTGGTGCAGGCGCTTGGCCTGATCTTTCTGCTGGGGCGCAACGGCGTGGTCAGCCGGGCGCTTGGGGTCGAGATAGAGATCTACGGCTTTCCCGGATTGTTGATTGCCAACACCCTCTATGGCTTGCCGCAGGCGGTGATGATCATCGGGGCCGCGCTGGTCCTGCTGGACGCGCGTGTCTATGAGGCGGCAGAGGTTCTGGGCGCCGCGCCGTCGCGCCAGTTTCGTGACCTGACGCTGCCTGCCGCCCGCTTTGGCATCCTGAATGCGGCCTTTGTTTGCTTTACCATCACCATTACCGATTTTGGCAACGCGGCGGTGATCGGCGGCGATTATTCCGTATTGGCGACCGAGATCTACTCGCAGGTGGTCGGACAGAGGAATTTCAACATGGGCGCTGTTGTGGGGATCATGTTGCTGTTTCCCACCGTAATCTCTTATGCAATCGAACGGCAGGCGATGAAGCGGCAGAAAACCGGGCACAACGCCGGGCAGGTTCCGTATCGGCCCAGCTTTGCGCCACTCCGCGACACGATCATGGCCGGGCTGTCATTGTTGATTTGCATGGGCATCGTCGCAGTGATCGGCATCGTGGTCTACGCCAGCTTTGTCACCCTGTGGCCCTACAACATGTCCCTGTCGACCAAGCACTACAACATCACGCTGGCCGGTGGGTATTCGTCGCTCTGGATGACCATTGTCATCTCGCTGATGGCGGCGGTGGGGGGCACGCTGGCGCTGTTTCTGCTGGGTTTGGGATTGCGCCGCTTGCCGCGTGGTGTGGCACAACCGATCCAGTTGCTGGCCGCGATGCCCGCCGCCGTGCCGGGTATGGTTTTGGGGCTTGCCTATATCCTGACGTTCAACTCAACCGCCACGCCGCTGTATCTGCTTTATGGCACCGCTGCGCTGATCGCGATCGTCAACTTTTACCATTATCACACGCAGGGCTTTCTGACGCTGATGACCGGCTTTCGACAGCTGCCCCCCGCGCTGGAAGAAGCGGCTGGCAGTCTAGGCGCTGGGCTGCGGCGAACAGCCATTGATATCGTCGCGCCGTTCATTGCCCCCATGCTGGTCGCCGTGTTCTTTTTCCTGTTCATGCGGTCGATGGTCACTTTGTCGGCAGTCGTCTTCCTGACCACGCCAAAGCTGAGCGTCGCCGCCGTGACCATCATGCGACTGGACGATGCCGGGCTGACCTCACAGGCGGCGGCCTTTTCCACATGTGTCATGGCGGTGGTCTGTCTGGCGCTCCTGAGCATGAAGGGTCTGATGCTGTTGATGGGGCAGCGGAGCGAACCAAAGGGCGCGTCCTGATGTGGGCGCAGGAGCGGCACCAACGGATTCTGTCCATGCTGGCCGCCAGCCGACAGGTCAGCGCCAATGATCTTGCAGAGATGCTAAGCGTTTCCAGAGAGACCGTGCGGCGCGATCTGCTGGATCTTGAGAAAACCGGGCAGGTGAACCGGGTCCACGGCGGCGCGGTTCTGCCAGAGCCCCGCACCGAAGAGCCGTTTCGCCAGCGTATGACCGTCCAGCTGCGCGCCAAGTCAGAAATCGCACGCAAGGCTGCCGGACTGATCCAGCCGGGCCAGACGATCCTTGTCGATGCCGGCACAACCACGGCGATTTTTGCGCGTGAACTGGCCAAACTGTCGGGCGTGTCGGTAATCACCAATTCGCTGGACGTGGCCACCACGTTGCAGGGGGCTGGCAAAGAGGTTCTTTTGCTGGGGGGGAGGATGCTGGCCGATGTACCTGCCACCGTCGGAGAGTTGACGCTGTCAGAGATCCGTCGATTCAGTGTGGATTTGTGTTTCTCCGCCCCTGTGGCGGTTCACCCGGTCAAAGGCGCGTTCTTTTACGATCTGCAAGAGGCTGAAATCGCGATTGCCATGGCATCGCAATCGTCACGCTCTATCATTTTGGCCGATCAAAGCAAGTTGGGAGAAACCAGCCGTGTTCGGTCTTGGGAACCCGGAGAGATTGGTACCCTCGTCACGAACAAGGCCGCAACGACAGAACAGATCGCGGCCTTTCGGAAGGCCGGGGTCAACGTCATGATCTGACGTCTGGTCTCAGGTTGAGAAACCTCAGGCGCGGATGCCGTGACCCTGGGGGGCCGGATTTGCCTGAAATTCGGCTTCGGCGGCCAGACGTACATTGCGCACGGCCTGAGACACCTTTTCTTGCAGGCCGCCCTCAACGGACATGCGGGTATCGTGGAGCAATTGCATGATTTCATCATACAGGCCCGTCATATCAGCCTCCATGGTTGTTTTCACAAAGTGACCGCAACCATGGCTATGACGAGTGTGTGAACCAGAGATTAACGTCCTGCGGTTGATAGGGGTTTTAGCGCCTCAGGGTGTTGCGGCTGGGCCTCAGTTTCCGGGAGGGCCGCATAAGTACACTCGTGCATCTGCTGCGCCAGAACACGCAGCGACTGGGCCGTAGCGTGAAACCCTTGGGCTTCGCATTGATCCGCTGCAAATCTGGCGCGATTGATGAGTTCTTCGGACATCTTTGCACGACCTTCCCGCATTCAATTTTCTTCAATCTGGCGCGGGTCCGTTAACGAGCCTTTAACACACGACGAATTGGGCGCGCGCGCGCAAGATCTCGCTCAGTCGATTTCTGTCAGGCGGCAATCAGCTCATGCGGCCGTACAGTTCTTGCAAAGCTCTGTCCGAGTGGAGGTCTGGTTAACTTGTTGTAAATTATATAATATTCATAAGGCGGGAGACGCGCTATTGCCCAATCGCGTTGGGCGCACACAGTTCTGTCGCCTACTAAGCAATCTAGAGGCGCGCCGTTCAGGCCATCGGTGAATCACGGGGGGCCAGACAACATCGGGCCGCCTATGTGGTGCAAGGACTGCGATTCGAAGGGACAGGGGAGGCCCGGATGAGCCCCCAGAGCATCTGAATCGGGACCAACAAAAGGGCCCGTTCCTGCGCAGACAGCGCCAAGGAGGGGTCTAGGTAACCCCCGGAACGGCGCTCATGGCGATTGTCGCCTCCAGCATGACAGGGGCATTTCGCGGCAAACGACTGACCCCAAGGACTGTTCTGGGGTGGCGACCAGATGGGCCGAGCCTTGCAA
Organism: Antarctobacter heliothermus; assembly: GCF_002237555.1. Classification (NCBI taxonomy): domain Bacteria; kingdom Pseudomonadati; phylum Pseudomonadota; class Alphaproteobacteria; order Rhodobacterales; family Roseobacteraceae; genus Antarctobacter; species Antarctobacter heliothermus. Next base: position 1,434,921 of record NZ_CP022540.1, read on the forward strand.
TAATCGTCTCCGATGCAGCATCGGCGACGCTTGAAATGTCAAAGCCTCCTTCCGCGACCGCGACATAGACCTGCAAGCGCAGGACGCGGTCCACGGTCTCATCGGGCAGGCGTTCGGCCTCTAGCCACGCAAGGACCTGCCCGGCGGCAAGGCGCGCGCTTTCGCAGGCAGTGACCATGTCGATGTCTTCGCCGCACCGACCGGCTGCGAAGATGGTTCTTGGGTCGGTCTTGGGGATCTGGCTGGCCAGCAGCAAAACACGACCGTGACGTGCCGCCATCAGATATTGATACTCGGTCCCGATAGGTTCCGGCAGGACATTGCTCTGACTCATCACGTCACACTTTCATTTGTATGCAGAACACGACGCTGAAGGCCGTAGACGCCAATTAGCAGGAGGACGCCAGCCAATGAGGTCCAGATACCCGGATGGACCATCAGAACCGCTGTGAGGATCAATCCGCCCCGCGCCAGCCATGACAGCGACGCGCCGAACAGCCAGCCGATCACGACCGCTGACAGGGCGCCAACCGCGACAACAGACCGGCCCAATGTGTAGATGAGATCGACAGAGACTTCGGGCGTCAAAAGAACGGTATTCGACACGAACATGAACGGAACGATGTAGATCGGCAGGCCGATCAGGAAGGCGGTCCATCCGACGCGGCTGGCCTTTTCGCCAGCAATGGGCGCGGCGGCGTAGGCCGCCACCGCCAAGGGCGGTGTGATCTGGCCGAGGACGGCATAGTAAAAGACGAACATATGCGCGGCCAGCGGGTCGGCCCCTAGCTTGACCAACGCGGGGGCCACCAGCGTCGCCTGCACGATATAGGCGGCCGTTGTCGGCATCCCCATGCCAAAGATGAACGCGGCAATCATGGCGAGCACCAGCGCCATATCCAGCGATCCGCCCGCAAACCCGGTCACGACGGAACTGAACTTGAACCCCAGCCCAGAGATTTGGACAATACCGACAATGATCCCGGCAGAGGCGCAGGCAACGGCCACCACGGCAGCCCCTTCAACACCCAGCCGGATACCGGCAACCACCTGCCGCCAACCGACAAAGGTGGATGGGCGCAGGTAGGGCACGACCAAGGCAGCAATCACCCCAAAAAAGGCGCTGTAGCCCGGCGAATACCCTTGCAGCATCAGCGTCACCAGCAGGACCACTGGCAAGAGAAAGGTCCATCCACTGGCCAGTACCCGGCGCGTTGATCCCGCCTCGGCCTTGTCCAGCGGCTTGAGACCCAATTTCAGCGAGGCAAGGTGAACGGCCAACAGAAGGGCCACATAGAACAGTGCTGCTGGTAGAAACGCGGCAGCGACCACCTCTAGATACGGAATGCCCAGAATTGCGGCCATCAAAAAGGCGGCAGCGCCCATGATCGGCGGCGTGATCTGCCCGCCTGTCGAGGCAATCGCCTCAACCGCGCCAGCGAAACGGCGCGGGTAGCCCAGTTTCAGCATCATCGGGATGGTCAGCGATCCGGTTGTGGCCACGTTGGCCACCGAACTGCCCGACATCATGCCCATCAGACCGCTGGCCACCACGGCAATTTTCGCAGGTCCGCCACGGGTTTGCCCGGTCATCGCACGCGTGATGGTGATAAAGAAATCGCCGCCGCCGGCAACCTGGAGAACAGCACCGAACATAACAAAGAGAAAAATGTACTCCGCCGACACGCCAAGCGCGGTGCCAAAGACGCCCTCAAAGCTGAAATACATCTGGTCGACAAACTCGCTCAACCCGACGCCGCCATGGGCAAGGGGGCGCAGCCAACTGACAAACCGCAACTCAGGACCGACAAAGGCGTAGGCAATGAAGATCAGGCAAAGCCAGACAATCGCCATGCCCAATGCCCGACGCGTTGCCTCTAGAATCACGACCAAAGCGCCTAACGCGATGAACAGCTCAACCCCGGTGGCCTCTTGGGTCCATGGTGGGCGCACCACGATAGAGGGTTCGAATAGGACTGCGTAGCCGAGCGTGACGACTGCCAGCGCGCCCAGTATCAGATCAATGGCGGCCCCCGCCCGGTTACGGGCGGCAGGCATCAGCAGCAAGATTACCACCACCGCCAGCAGGGCGTGAACCGCTCTGAGGACCAGATTTGGTGCCAGCCAAAATGGCGAGGCCGCGGCAAGATGAAAGGCGGCCATAGTCAAAGCCAGCACGGTGATTGCCCCGTTCCGGCGCACGGACCCCTTGTCTTGCCCTGCCGCGGTCTCTGTCATGGTTTATGCCCCGAGTTTGGAGTCAGAGACGGGGATGCCCATCTCTTCGTAAAAGGTTACGGCGCCGGGATGCAGCGGAATGATCATGCCGCGTCCAACAGTTTCCTCCGAGATGTTCCCCAACAGCGAATGCACCGCCTTGAAGTCATCCAGGTTTTCCCACAGCTGCTTGACGACCGCATAGGCAAAATCGTCTGGCATCTCAGCCGCAGCAAACAGGATCGTATTGGTGCCAACAGTGTTGGCAGGGATGTCCTGACCGCCGAACAGTCCGGCGGGGAGCGAGACCTTTTCAAAGCCTGCGCCGCTGTCTTCCATGAACTTGTCCAGAACGGCGTCGTCAAAGGACAGGGCGCGCATCGGACGCACGGTTTCGTTCTGCATCACCGTCGGGTGCGGCCACAGCGACAGCCACATCACTGCATCCAGCTGACCGTTGCGCAGCGCCTCGTGCGACTCGCTCCAGCTCAGGGGGTGCAATTTGCCTCCGTCCGCCTCGATGTCGTCGGTTGTCATGCCAGCGGCGGCCAGCAGGTTCTCAAACGCCAGCCAAGAGGTCTGGCCGGGCTGGCCCGCGCTGACCTGTTTGCCACGCAGATCGTCAAGCGTGCGAATGTCACTATCGCCGTCGACCCAGATTTGAATGGCGCTTTGCATGATGTTCATCAGGCCGCGCGCGTTCTGTACGGGAGAGTCCGGTGTGGCCGGATCGCGGCCTTCCCAGGCGTCCAGCGCATTGTTGGCAGAGGTGATGCCCAAATCCGCCTTGCCGTCGCGGACCCGCAACAGGTTGGGGCCAGAGCCGCCGGGCTGAACGTCGATGATCGTTGACGGAAAGACACGCGACAGGATATCGGCCATGCCGGTGCCAACGATGCCAAAGACACCGCCCGAGGGGCCGCCGCCGATGGTCAGAAAGTCGGGTGCCTGTGCAAGGGCCAAACGCGGCATGGCGGCAAGGGGCAGCGCGGCAACTGCCGTGGCAAGCAATCTGCGGCGGGTGATTGAGTCGGTCATTCGGGTCTCCATCATCAATAGCACGGGATCGTCCGTGCGGCCGTTGGTAACTGCCCCATAGGAGACGCGCGCGCGATGCTTCAATCAATTAAGAACTTGTGTCTTCAACTTCAGGAAAACTGAAGTCATATGCCTGCAATCGTGCCAGCCTCTCGTGCGCGCGCGATTCCATCCACCACAGCGGCTTCAAAGGCGCTGGCAACGGGGGACATTTCCGATTTCACCCGTGTCAGAATTTCGACGTGCCGCCGTGCGGATGAATCCGCAAGAGGCACAAAGAGCAAACCAGGGCCCAACCCTTCCAGGGCGAGCCGTGGCAAGACCGTGACACCCACCCCGGCGCGGACCATCCCCAAAACAGAGGCGGTGTTGCGAATCCGCAGGTTCGCGGCCTCATCAATGGCGCGAAAAGCATCATTTTCTATGACGTCGCCCGATGCGTTTGAGATGACCGGATGCGCCAGAAGATCCGCCCAAGCCAGTGGTTTTGTCACTTTTGCCAGCGGATGATCCACAGAACAGATCACGCCGAAAGGTTCTGAAAACAACGAAACACGCCGCAGCGCGCCACTGGGTCTTTTGCAAGACCCAATGCCGATGTCGATGCGCCCCATCTCTAGTTCACGTTGTACCGTCGGGGAATCCATGTCCCGAACCTGAATAACCACATTCGGTCGCACGCTGAGAAACTTTTGCACCACATCTGGCAGGATGGCTGTTGTTACAGACGGGACGGCACCAATGCGGACACTGCCGCTGCGGGCCTGCGTCAGTTTCATGATGCTGTCGATGCAGTGGTCGTAATGCACAGTGCCTGCTCGCGCCTCCGCCAGCACCAGTTGACCCAAGGTTGTCAGACGGTTTTTGCGGTCACTCTCGAAGAGGGGCGCGCCCAGATGATCCGTCAACTGTTTGAGCGACATCGACACGGCAGAGGGTGTGCGCCCCAGTCGGCTGGCGGCGTCGTTCAGATTGCCCAGTTCCGCCACGGCCACATAGCAGCGGAGCATCTCGATCTTGATTGCCATAGCGTTTCAGTTTTCCTCAAGTCCGGTTCAGAGGTTTGAGTGTGACTGAAGTTTTCTTCCCGCGCCATAGTGCGGGTGACCCGCAACAACAGAGTGACCGTCATGCCCCAATCCTATCGGATCGACTGCCTGCAATATGCCAACTGGTCGGAAAAGCTGTTCTCTCAGATGCGCGAAGGTGGGTTGGATGCTGTCCATGTGACCATTGCCTACCACGAAGACTTTCGTGCCACGGCGGCGAATGTTGCCGACTGGAACCTGCGGTTTCAGCGCCACAGCGATCTGATCTTTAAGGGGCGCACCGGTGACGATGTGCGACGCGCCCGCGAAACGGGACGAACCGCCATTTTTCTCGGCCTGCAAACGCCCGCCCCGATCGAGGCGGATATTGGCCTGATCGAGGTTCTGCACGAAATGGGCGTGCGGTTTATGCAACTGACCTACAACAACCAATCGCTGCTGGCGACGGGATGTTATGAGGCAGAGGATTCCGGAATTACGCGCATGGGGCGTCAGACCATAGCCGAGATGAACCGCATCGGTCTGGTCGTGGATATGTCCCATTCTGCCGACCGCTCGACCCTTGAGGCGATTGAAATTTCGCAACGGCCCATCGCGATCACGCACGCCAATCTGTCATCGTGGCACCCCGCGCGGCGCAACAAATCGGATGAGGTTCTGCGGGCGCTCGCGCAATCCGGCGGGATGCTCGGCTTTTCGCTGTACCCGCATCACCTGAAGGACGGCAGCAATTGCACGCTGGATTCGTTTTGTGAAATGGCTGCTCGGGCCGCGGATTTGATGGGGCCAGAGCTGATCGGCATTGGCAGTGATTTGTGTCAGGATCAGCCTGACAGTGTTGTCGAATGGATGCGTGTCGGGCGCTGGACCCGTGAAATGGACTATGGCGAAGGGTCTGCCAGCGCCGCAGGATTTCCGCCGCAGCCAAAGTGGTTTCAAGACAGCCGCGACTTTGCCGGGATAGAGGCGGGGCTTCGTCGCGCGGGTTTCTCTGACACGGAGGCCGCAGGAGTCATGGGCGACAACTGGCTGCGCTTTTTCGATGAGAACTTTGGCCCGGCGACATGAGCACGCCGATCCGGGTCGTTCGCACCGACGATTGGACAGAGATGCCTTGGCTCAACGGCGGCGGCACCACGTCGGAAATTGCAGCGCACAAAGAGGGCGACGCTTGGCTCTGGCGTTTGAGCACGGCCATCGTCGCCCAAGATGGCCCTTATTCTCAGTTCCCCGGCCTGACGAGGATCAGCACCGTGATCGCAGGCGCGGGGACCGATGTTGCGGACAAGTCCGGGGGCGACTGGCAGCGGATCACGCCATTTGCCCCGATCCGTCTGGAGGGCCACAGACAGGTTCAGGGACGCCTCGTGGACGGTCCGATCCGGTTCTTGAACCTGTTTTTCGATCCTACGCGGCTCTTTGCCAGCGTGGCCGTGACCCAACTGGACGGTGACCGTATGACAGATCCGCATGAAACCATGGTTTTTTGCGTAGAAGGTCAGTGTGACATCGGAACGTCCCCCGGCGTCGGGGTCAAGGCGATGGATCTGGCGTGTTGCGTCCCGGCCAGTCAGCGTTTGTCTGGGCGGGCATCCCTAGTATTGATCAGCCTAAACTGGATACGATAAGCTTCTGGCATAGAAGCACCGGCAATTAGGTGGCCCGGAGATCTCGTGCGACAGCGCGTGGAAGGTGCAGAAAGTGGCGGGCGAAGCTACGAAAACTGGTGCTCCGCCCCCACGTTGTCTCGATACTCGTCCGACTGGCAAAGACAGCGGGTTGGCCGATGTACGAGGGATTTCTGGGGGGCAGTCTCACCTATGAAGCAAGACCCAAACTGTCAGGAGATACTGCGCGATAAATGACGCCCAAGAGAGGTTAGGTTCAGGACCCACTGATTTCAGATCTGTTGCGCGATTCACGGCTCCGAAACCGGAGCGGTGACATGTCTGGTCTTTTCTGGCTAAGCGAAGCGCAGTTGGCGCGCCTTGAGCCCTGTTTCCCGAAGTCCCACGGCAAGCCACGCGTTGATGACCTGTGCCAGTTGAGTGGTATTATTTTCGTAAACCGCAATGGCTTAGGTTGGCGAGATGCACCGAGAGAGTATGGCCCGCACAAGACATTGTATATCCGATGGTTGCGTTGGAGCGACAAAGGCATCTTCGCCCAGAGGATGGTGGGACTGGCGGCTGAGCACTGCGAAAAGACGACGGTCATGATCGACGCAACTTACCTGAAGGCACATCGCACCGCGTCCCGTCTGGGCGCGAAAAAAGGGCGCGTGGCCGTCTGATCGGGCGCACCAAGGGCGGGATGAACACGAAGTTTCACGCCATTTGCGGCAGTCTGGGACGTCCAATCAACTTTTTCGTCTTCGCAGGGCAGGGCAGCGATTACATCGGGGCGCGGGCTCTTTTGAGCACGTTGCCACAGGTCAAATGGTTGCTTGGGGACCGGGGCTACGACTCTGACTGGTTCCGGGCAGCCTTGCAAGACAAAGGCACACGCGCCTGCATCCCCGGTAGACGGCTACGGAAAACGCCAGTCAAATACGACAAGCGTCGATACAAACGACGCAACCGCCTCTTTCGTGACATTGCTACGCAATGCACTGCTGGGCGGTGATCGAAATCATGTTTGGGCGGCTCAAGGATTGGCGGCGCGGCGCAACTAGATACGACAGATGCCCCAAAGCCTTCTTCTCTGCATTCACTCTCGCTGCAACCGTCATCTATTGGCTATAAGTCCTGAGCCTTGGAAACGCCCACAGCGGCTCTCGACCGGCTCCTCAAACAGGGGAAGATTGAGGATGTTGCGACGACCGTTTGAATCCGCCTTGAGCGCCTCGTAGTAGCTGGACCAGTTCGTCGTGCGGTAGCGGGCGGGGGACGGCTTGTGAATGCAGCGCGTCTAACCGCAGGAATTCGCGACGTGCATTTTCCACGGTCAGAGTTCTGCAACAACGGCCACGATCAATGTGACTGATCCGTCAAGACCCACATATGTTTATCCGTCAATTCGATCTGCCACCCCGGGGGAACAAGGATCGCCGTTGTTTCTTCTTCTATGACCGCCGGGCCTTTGACGATCTGTCCGTGTTTGGCAGCCTTGCCCGCAAAAATTGGCGTTTGTGTCGTTATTTCGGCAGAAAACCAGCAAGCACGGGGTGGCAGTTCCCAAACGGCCTCTCGGTCTTCGGCGCTTTGTTTGTCGGGTGTGAAAACTTTGGTCACGGTGTTCTCTCGTTTTCCGAAGGCGACTAAATTGAGCCCCATGACCTCAAGATCCGATTGAGGGTCAGAAAATGTATAGGCTGCCTCATGAAGTTCATGAAAGCTTTCGGTGATGGCGCCTATCCAATCTTCTTTGTTAAGCGCTGTCTGTACGTTTAGACGCAATTCTCCGATTTCGCCAACATAACGCAATTCCATATCCATCTCGATTTCAACTCGATCAGGATCGAACCCTTCTCGTGCCAGATCACGAAACGCTTCGGCGCGCATTTGTTCAAATGCCGTGCGCAGATCACCGATGTTGCAATCCTTCAATAGTGCCGAAAGGCTGCTGGAATAGTCGTGCCGTACATCCGTAATCGCTGCCCCGAAAGAACAGAGGACCGACGACACCCGAGGCACCAGCACTTCCTTGACTCCGATACTCTGTGCAATGGCCGCAGCGTGTGCCGGACTGCATCCGCCACCGCAAACAATCGTGAAATCACGAATATCATGACCCTTTTCGCTGGAAATCGATCGGACGGCATTGGCCATATTTTCATTGATTATCGAGAAAACGGAATGTGCGGCGGCCTGTGCGGAAACACCGAGCGGGTCACCAATTTCCTTCTTCAGCACATCTATTGACTTGCTGTAGTTGAGTTTGATCGAGCCTCCCAGCACAGCATCGGGTGAAAAGTATCCAAGCGCCAGGTTTGCATCCGTGACTGTCGGAGCAATACCGCCTCTATTATAGCATGCTGGCCCCGGATAGCTTTCGGCACTTTGCGGGCCGACGTTCAGGATCCCGGCATCGTCTATATGCGCGATAGAGCCGCCACCTGCCCCTATGGTCAGCACGTTTACCATCGGCAAACCCACGCGGTAGCGATGTACATCAACATTGCGCCGGGTTTCGATCTTGCCGTCGTTCACAAGGCTGACATCGAGACTAGTGCCCCCCATGTCCAAAGAAATCACATTCCTGTTTCCGACTTGTTCTGAAAAGAACAAGGCCGCACTGGGACCGGCGGCAGGGCCAGAATCCAAAGCGAGAACAGGCCGCTTTTTCAGCAAGTCACTTGAGGTCGTGCCGCCGTTGCACTGAATGTATCGCAATGCTCGGTCAAAACCGACTTGGGCGATGTTGGCTTCAAGCGTATCAAGGTAATTCGTGAGCAACGGGGCAAGTGCCGCGCAAAGCGCAGCCGTTGAAAAGCGAGGATATTCGCGGATTTGTGACAGAACTTCGGACGACATGAACACCGGTACGCCCGGCATTTCCTGCTCTATTATGTCACGCACCCTGATTTCATGTACAGGATTCTTGATCGACCAGATCAATCCGATGACAACCGCCTCGACTCCCTCCCTCTTGAAGATGTCCGCCGCCGCCCTGACATCATCCTCGCACAGCGGAGTCAGAACGCTACCATCATTGAGCACTCTTTCACTAACGCCCAACCTCAGCTGGCGCGGCACCAACGGTTTTGGCGGCGCGTAGCTATAATCGTAGAGCTTTTCCTTTAGCCCTTCGCGAAGTTCCAGAATGTCGCGGAATCCGGCCGTCGCAATCATGCCCGTCTTTGCCAGCTTGTGCTGGATGACTGCATTCGTTGCGATGGTGGTGCCATGCACGATTAAGTCGATCGACTGCATTAAAATTTCAGGGTCGATACCACTTTGTTTTGACAGTTTCGACAAGCCGTCGAGGATGACACCCGCAATGTTCTTTGGGTTTGAAGGGACTTTTGTGATGGCCAACTCACCGAGATCGCTCAACAGAACAAAATCGGTGAAGGTGCCGCCGATATCAACGCCAATGCGATATTTCATTTTCTACGAAGCTCTCTGGTGGCCTGGATGTCGGGTTCGAACGTATTGGGGTCGATCACACAGCCGTAATCGAGGCGTGCACCGCCAACAGAGACATAGCCATTGCGCACATCCTCCACGACTTTGTCGAGTGGCCTTCCGAACGGATCGCCAACGCCGCCCCCGCCTGGCGGGCGCATCTCAAAAGACCCGTTTTTTTGCGCGTGCAGCCTGCTGGCTCCGTTCGCCGCGCGACGTGTGCCGTCGGCATCGATGGCAAAGCGTTGCCCGATTTTCGGCGCCATCAGCGTGGATTTTGCCCCCGCAACCGATACAGGTGGCAAATGTTCGATCGTACCGTGAAAACGGCTGGTTTGTTCGTGGTCGATCGCTTCCCAAGAACAATCCATCCCCAAGCCTCCACGCCAATGGCCTGCCCCGGCGCTGTCGGTGCGGTACTCCATGCTGTGAAATCTGATCGGCAGTTCGTGTTCGACGAGTTCTATGGATTCACGCTGGACCGCACCGCCTGTGCCTTCTGATCCGACAGCAGACCAGCCATCCCCACCCCAGGTTGCGCCTGAACCACCTGCTGCCGCATTGGGATGATAATGCGCATAGAACGTATCGGTATCCGGATCGACGCCGGACAGGGTCGTAGGAGAGGCCGCGCACCATCCCGCAGTCTTGTTCTCGTCCGCGATCACCTCTGTAAAGGCCATGCGCACGCTGTCGATGATCTCGTTAAAGGGCTGTGACGTGCACCCCAGTACGGCCGCAGGCGGCACTTGGGCATTCACGATTGTTCCCAGTGGACCATAGTCGATTTCGATCGTGCGAAAGATCCCGTCATTGAACGGGGGCTTCAGTCGAAGGGAAATTGCTGCAGAATGATAGACTGCGGCCTGCGTTGCACCAAAGGGTGAGTTTCGCACATCCCGCAACTGCGGCGGGGCGCTCAGTGAGATTTTCAACTGGTCGCCGAAGACTTTCAGTTCTGTTTTGATCTCGTAATTGTGGTCCCCCTCGCGGGCGGACATGAATGCGCTGCCATGATAGACACCGTCTTGCAGCTGCATGATCGCTTTCCGGGCCTTTTGTTCATTGCGGTCATAAAGCTCTTCGACGCAGTTTTTGAAGGTCTCAAGGCCATATCTTGAGAGCAAGGCCCTCATGCGTTTTTCGGCAACCGTGCAGGCGGCCATCATCGACAGCATGTCGCTGCGCTGCTGCTTCTGAAAACGGAAATTGTCGAATAGCAGGTCGAGGATGTCTTGCCGGTTCTGCCCTTTTTCAATGATCTTTATTGGCGCCAGTCTTAGACCCTCGCCGTATACATCAGTCTGGGCTCTGCGCAGGTCAGCCATCGCGACACCGCCTATATCCAGCCAATGCGCGCGGATAACGGTCCAGCAAAACAATTCGTCGCCTTCGAAAATGGGTCGCAAAAGTGCGACATCATTCAGGTGGGTCCCTCCGCAAACCGGATCATTGCAAAGGAAAACATCCTCTGCATAGACGCGGCCCTCGAATGCCTTCGCAACAGCGCGACACACAAGTGGGATACTTCCGACCTGTACGGGTAGCTCCGCATCACCCTGAACCAGTTGCCGGCCATCCCAGTCGCAAAGCGAACAAGAGAAGTCCTTTGCGAGTTTGAAGACGGCGCTTCTGGCTGTCCTGATGACGACGCTGCTCATCTCGTCGACCACCGAAGACAAGGCGCCCGAAATAGTGGACAAAGTTGTAATGTCAGTGGCGTTTGGCGTTTTCTCTAGCATGAAAGGTCCATTTTCCGGCAGCGTAAGAACGTCGTGTCTTGCAACAATCACACTGCAGGTGGAATAAATTCAAATTGAAAGAAGTGCCGTTTGAATAGGCCGGCCTTATGAGCGTAGGGCGGTCCAGCGTCCCATCTGACCGATCACATCAATCGTCCAAATGGCACGCGACCATGTGGCCATCCGATGAAGTCGGCCGCATTTGTGGCACCACAGATCGACATTCCTCGTGGACAAACGGACACTGTGCAGCATAACGGCAGCCCGTTGTGCCCCCTGCATCTTTTGGGGCATCAGGCGCAGCCCGCACGGTTCGGCCTTTTCGCCTCATCATTTTCATCGAGGGGACTGCGGCGAGCAAGGATTTCGTATAGGGGTGTTTAGGTGATTTGAACAACGATATCCGGTCACCGACTTCGACGATTCGCCCCATGTACATGACTGCTATCCGGTCGCACATGTATTGGACCACACCCAAATCATGGGAGATGAAGAGATAGGTCAGTTTGAGTTCTGTCTGGAGCGTCCGCAGCAGGTTTAGGACCTGGGCCTGTATGGCCACGTCAAGTGCCGACACAGGTTCATCGCAAAGAACAAGTTTAGGGCCGGAGGCCAGAGCGCGGGCAATTCCGACACGCTGGCGCTGTCCGCCAGAAAACTGGTGCGGAAAAAGGTTGAACTGATCCGGCCTCAACCCGACCTTTGCCAGTAAATCCCTGGCTTTTTCATCGCGAAGTTGTGGTGAATGAAGGTTCATCACATCCATCGGTTCGCGAACGATCGCACCAATGCGCGTCCGCGGATTGAGCGATGAGTAGGGATCCTGAAAGATGAACTGAAAGTCCTGTCGGATCTTCGTCAGTGCCTTTGCGCTCAACCCGCATAGTTCTTGTCCGTCGAAGAGGATTGATCCTGACTCCGCCTGAACCAACTGCATGATTGCCAATGCTGTGGTCGACTTACCAGAGCCACTTTCACCGACGATACCAAAGGTTTCGCCCCGTTCGATACTGAACGACACATTGTCCACTGCTTTGACGGGGTGGGATTTCCCGAAAATCCCCTCGGATTTCTGCGAGAAACTTACGTTCAGGTCAGTTACCTTGAGCAAAGGGGGTGAAACGTTGTTTTCAACCATTTCCAGCTGTCCTCTGCCCTTGTGGATGCCAGCAAATCAGCTGATGCCCGCCCTCGAACACATGCAGCGGTGGATCACGATCCCAGCACTCAGATGTGGCAAAGCCGCAGCGCGCGGCAAAAGCACACCCAGTCCCGACATCCATCAACGAAGGTACGACACCGGGGATCTCTTCAAGAAACGGTCTTTCCGATCCGGGATCTGTATCGATCTGCGGCACGCAGTTCACCAACCCTTGGGTATAGGGGTGTTGCGGCGCGGACAGGACCTGTGTGACTGCGCCCTGTTCCACGATCCGCCCCGCATACATCACCGCCACACGCGATGCCATCTCGGCCACTACGCCCATGTCGTGAGTGATCAGGAAAATGGATGTTCCGACCTCATTTTGCATCTTTTCCAGCAAATCGAAAATCTGCGCCTGTACCGTGACATCAAGCGCGGTCGTCGGCTCATCCGCGATTAGAACCAGTGGCTCACAGGCCAGCGCAATTGCAATCATCACCCTTTGGCGCATACCGCCGGAAAACTGGTGTGGGTAATCATTAAAACGCTTTTGCGGAAAAGGAATATCGACGGCGGTCAACATCTCAATGGCATGAGCATCAGCCTTTTTCCGGTCCCAGCCGCGATGAACCCGGATCGTTTCCGAAATTTGTTCACCCACGGTCAGGACAGGATTGAGTGACGTCATCGGCTCTTGGAAAATCATCGAGATATCGTTGCCACGGACAGCACTCATAGCCTTTTCTGAAAGCTCGAGAAGATCCTTGCCTGACAGGGCTATCCTGCCGCCGGTCACCCGTCCGTTTGGTTGCGGCAGCAACCCCATGATGGACAGGGCTGACATGCTCTTGCCGCTCCCCGATTCCCCGACGATCCCAAGCGTTTCACCCCGCTTGAGGTCAAAGCTGACCCCATTCAGCACTGTCATCGTGCCTCGCCGGGTCTTGAATTCTACCGACAAGCGATCAACGTGAAGCACGGTTTGCTCTTTTTCTCGGGTCATCTCAACGCTCCCTCAGCTTGGGGTTCAGCGCATCGTTCAGGCCATCACCAATAAGGCTCACGCTCAACACGGTAAGAAAGATGGCAAAGCCCGGGAATGTCACAGTCCACCAGCCATCCAGAAGATAGGGGCGGTTCTGTCCGATCATCAAACCCCAACTCATCACGTTGGCATCGCCAAGTCCCAGAAAACTCAAACCAGATTCAAACAAGATCGATACGCCGATGGCCAGGGTCGCCGACACAATTAGCGGCGGCATGGCATTGGGCAAAATGACCCGCCAGATGATCCGCGTATTGCTGGACCCGATCACTTTGGCCGATGCGACGTATTCCAGATTGCGCAACTGCATGAACTCAGCCCGGGCCAGCCGCGCGGTTTGCGGCCATACAACCAGTCCGATAGCCACGATGATCGTATAGACGGAGGGCGAAAACAGCGTGACAAGTGCCATAGCGAACAACAATGCCGGAAGGACTTGGAAAAACTCGGTCACCCGCATCAGGACGTCATCGACCGTCTTGCCGTAAAACCCGGCAAAGGCACCTACCAGAAGCCCGATAATCACGGTGATGCCCGCAGCACAACAACCGATCAGGATGGTAACCCGACCTCCGTTGATCAGACCGGCGACAACATCGCGCCCCAGAAAGTCAGTGCCGAGCGGTAAATTGGGATTGGTAAGCGGCGGGATTAATGGGCTCGCAATCATCGAGTAGGGGTCCACACCGTACAGGCTGGGCCCGACTGCTGTTATCAGCAGAATGAAGCCAAGTATGATTAGCCCCGATAGTGCTGCCTTATTCTGCCGAAACACCCGCCACCCTTCGAGGAAAGGTTGTTCCGCTGCAGTCACTGAGTGGTTCTCGTTGCGTGTCATGTACCTGTCATTAACCTTGAGATTTTTTGATGCGCGGATCTGCCAGCCGATAGCAAAGATCGGTCAGAAAGTTTGCCGTGATCACGACGATCGAGGAGATCAGCAAGAGGCCGAGAACCGTGGGATAGTCACGCGCAAGAATGGAATCATATGCCAATGTTCCAAGTCCAGGCCAACTGAACACAGTTTCCACCAGTACCGCGCCCGAAATCAGATTGCCGAACTGCATGCCTGCCAGTGTGATCACCGGAAGTATCGCGTTCCGCAAAGCATGTTTGAATATCACGGTCTGTTTTGGCATGCCCTTGGCCCGCGCCGTGCGGATGTAGTCAGAGCCGAGTACTTCTAACATGCTGGCGCGCGATATGCGGGAGTACTGTGCAATATAGATCGTCGACAATGTAAAGGCGGGCAGGACAAGGTGATGTGCGATGTCCAACGACTGAACCATTAATCCACCGTCCAGTCCGAAAGTCATCATTCCCTGCGCCGGAAACACGGGAATCAGCCAAGCGAACAGGATGATCATCATAATCCCTGTCCAAAACACCGGCGCCGCATATCCCACCAGAGAAAGAACGGTAATGATCGCGCTACCGATGCCGCGCGGTGAAACGGATGCGAATACGCCCAGAAGGGTTCCGGTCACTGACGAGAAAAACAATGCAGTCAGCACCAGTAGCATTGTGGGCCAAAGGTGCCGCAGGATCAGCTCCGTGACGGGGGCGTTGTTAAAGAAAGAGACACCCAGATCCCCGTGCAACACCCGCACGATGTACCGAAGCAACTGTTCGTGAACAGGCAGGTCCAGTCCGTAAAGCTCGCGTAGGCGTGCCTGCAACTCAGGAGTGGCACCTCCCATTTCCGCGGCCAAAATATCCACCGGATCGCCGGGTGCCAGATGAATGAGAAGAAAATTCAGTACAATGACCATAACGATCAGAACAACCGAAAAGGCCAGCCGTTTCAGTACTGCACTCGCGATGTTCAACATATGTTTCGCCTATCGTCCGGTGCGAGCAGGTACATGTTGCCACGCGACCTTTCCCGATTTTCCTTGGCCAAGCGTATGAAGCACCCGTAACAAGTTCAAATTCACTTGATTGGTCGCTGTATAGGTTGGCCTTATGTGGATCCGTTTCGCCGCCGCTTCCGGCTAAGGACTTGGCCTTACTTCGGCTCGATCGGATACGCTTTTAGAAAGTCCTCGATCGCAGCGGCGAACAGATCAATCAGGTCGTTCACGATCAGCGACTCCCGTCCGCCGGAAGGCGTACACAGATCTATGCTCATCGGATACTGCGGCGACATCGGGCGGATTTCTACAGCACCCGTGCTGCTGAACAGTTCACCAAGAAACGGATTAGCAACGCCGATTCCGAGGCCCTGAGCGATCATCGCACATACCGTCTCACCGAGGTTGGCTTCAAAGAAACCAGTCGATTGCGTCTTCTGCTCGGCGCGTTGCGCGAGCACGTCGTCGCGAAAGGCGTTGGGAGTCGATAACAGTACAAGAGGTTCATCCTTGAAATCCTGCGTCGTTATCGTCTTTTTTGCAGTTAGCGGATGGTCCGGCGGCATCACGCAGACCATGGGCAACTGGTAGGACTTCCATGTCTTCAGCTCGGGGGACGGGGCCGTTTTGCCCAATATTACCCCCAGATCGCATCGACCGCGTGACAACATGTCGATCGACCGATGCAGTCTCGTGGACTGAAGGTTGATTTCAAGGTTAGGTCGCTCTTTCAGATAGGGTGCCAGAACGCTAGCCGCGAACGAACCTGAAAGCGCAGGAGAACAGGCGAGCGTAATCTTTCCCCGGGCACGGCTTCGGATTTCGGACGCCACCTGATCAATCTGGTTCAACCCAGAAAAGATCTCGTTTGCATAAAAATTCAGCAGATAGGCCTCTTCCGTCGGCACCAATCGCCTATTGTTGCGATCAAAGAGCTTGAGGCCGGAGAAATGCTCAAGGTTTGAAATCAACTGGCTCAACGCAGGTTGGGAAATCGCTATGTTTTCAGCAGCCTTGTTGGCATTGCCAGCCTGAATAACCGCGTCGAGCGCCCTCAACTGCCTAAGCGTGATCTTGGACATACATCGTTCCTTTTGAAGGGGCCTGACACGCCAACATGCGGGTTTTACACCGCTTTTCGCCTGAGCGGGGCGTACCGATGGTTTAGTACAGTATGTATATAAGGTTGGGTTATGTCATGCCCAATCAGTAAAATTAGACATTCTGTCGCCCGTACTTCTACCTTGTTAATGTACGCGGGCGCTCCGAGCGGCTTGCTGTCAGAACCATTAATTTCGTCAGTGCCCAGTTCTGGTAAAACAGCGATTTGTCCGACAGCCCAAATCTCAAGGAGATATAACATGCAAGTATCTGGAGTGCTGAGAAGCGCAAGGACAACTCTGCTTACGGCGGCTGTCCTGGCCGGGACTTTGGCCATTTCCGCCACGGCAGAGCCGAAACCGGGAGGGACATTGAATGTTACGAGCATCTCGAAGTGGCGGACGCTGAATTCTGCCGTTCAGTCCGGGACGGCAACGGGATTGCCCGCGTCCCAAATCTTTGCAGGCTTGCTTCGCGTTGACGAAGCCCTTCAGCCGCAGCCCTATCTCGCTGAAAGTTGGAGCATCGCTGAAGACGGGCTGTCCGTCACCTTCAAGCTGGTCGAAGATGCGAGATTTCATGACGGGGAGTTGATTACCTCGGAAGACGTCAAGTTCTCGCTGTTGGCATCCAAAACAAATCACCCGTTTGGCATGGCCATGTTCGGCACCGTGACGGATGTTGCCACACCTGACCCGCAAACGGCCGTTTTCGAACTTTCTGCGCCGACACCGTCGTTGCTGGCGTCGCTTCAACCGCTCTTCATGCCCGTCTTGCCAAGCCATGTTCTGGATGACGGACAGGAACTGAACACGCACCCGCGCAACAACGAAGACGTCGTCGGATCAGGCCCGTTTAAGGTCGCGAGCCATGTGCCGGGCGAAAAGCTGGAATTGGTGCGAAACGACGACTACTTCATCGAGGGCCGGCCCTATCTGGACAAAATCCTGTATACCCGTTCCAGAAATACAACGACACAGGTGCTCGAACTTGACCGAGGCGCGCTGGATTACTACCCGGTGGCGTTCCTCAGCTCTCAGGACTTTTCCCGGCTAAAAAAGAATCCGGAACTGACGGTTCATCAAGGCGGACACGGTGCGATGGGTCCGATTTTTTTCCTGGAATACAATCTGAGGCAAAAACCATTTGATCGGCTTGAGGTCCGTCAAGCGCTTGCCCACGCGATCGACAAAACACGGATGGTCCAGATTCTGGCCGGTGGCGACGAAGAAGCCATAACCTTTATCCACAAGGACAATCCTTTCTACAGTGACGATGTCCCGGTGTACGAATTCGACCTCGATAAGGCAGCCGCTATGCTGGATGAGGCGGGACTCACTGCAGGCAGCGATGGAATTCGTTTTTCTTTCGCTCTCGAAATGCCGACTTGGGGCCGCAACCGTCAAACCATTATTGCCGAAACCATCAAGCAGACATTCAAGGAGATCGGTGTCGAGGTGGACATCCGCACCCACCCGGACTTTGGCTCTTGGGTCAACCGGGTAACAAGTTTCGAGTATGACGCAACGCTCAACGAAACTCTCGGCTATTCGGACCCTGTTATCGGTGTCCACCGTTCGTTTCTCTGCTCCAACATCCGGCCTGTCATCTGGTCAAACACCGAAGGGTATTGCAACGAAGAGGTCGACAAGCTCCTGCAATTGGCATCGACCACTTACGACATTGACGAGCGCAAAGACTATTACGCCCAGTTTCAAAAAACAGTCGTCGAGGAGCTTGCTTTGACACCGATGCTGGTGCCTAGCTTCTGGACCGTCTTCAATTCTGACGTAAAGAACATTCCGCTGGAAGGTTGGGGGGCATATGGCCCGTGGGACAACGTTTATCTTGATCGATAGAGGGTTTCGCAAGTTGGAAAGCTCGGAGGTCTCGCTGCTTGCCTGCGCGAGATCGACGAGCGACCTTCTACCGCTACCCACACCAGCAAAGAAGTTTGACGCATGATACCGACCGCTAACTGGACCTACCCGACCGCCATCCGTTTTGGGGCGGGGCGGATCTCTGAGATTGCCGAAGCCTGTGCCGCAACTGGCATGAAACGGCCCTTGCTGGTGACAGACAAGGGATTGGCCAATCTCGCGATAACGCATGCCACACTCGACCTGATGGAGGCTGCGGGCCTGGGTCGCGCGGTCTTTTCGGACGTCGACCCCAATCCAACCGATCAAAATGCAGAGGCGGGCGTCAAATTCTTTCGTGACGGTGGCCACGACGGTGTGATCGCCTTTGGCGGCGGGTCCGCGCTCGACTTGGGCAAGGTACTGGCTTTTATGGCAGGCCAAACCGAGGCCCTTTGGTACTATGGTGGTCTAACTGCATGGAATACCCGGGCGAATGCCGACGGGATCGTGCCGATTATCGCGGTTCCCACAACCGCTGGAACCGGTTCAGAGGTCGGGCGGGCCAGTGTTATCACCAACTCCGAAACGCACGAAAAACAGTTCATTTTCCACCCCAAGCTTTTGCCAAGTGTGGTGATCTGCGATCCTGAACTGACCGCCGGGATGCCGCAGATGATCACAGCCGGCACCGGCATGGACGCATTTGCCCATTGCCTCGAAGCATTTTCCTCGCCGAACTACCACCCGATGAGCCAAGGGATCGCTCTCGAAGGCATGCGACTTGTCAAAGACTATCTGCCCCGCGCCTTCGCGGATGGAAATGACATCGAAGCACGCGCGCACATGATGTCAGCCGCCCTTATGGGTGCCACGGCGTTTCAAAAAGGGTTGGGTGCCATTCATGCGATCAGTCACCCGATCGGGGCGGTACATCACACCCATCACGGCACCACCAATGCGGTGGTCATGCAACCGGTATTGCGGTTCAACAGGGAAGCGGTGGAAGAACGGCTAGAACAGGCTGCGGCCTATCTTGGCATTGCAGGAGGCTTTGATGGCTTTTTTGGTTTTGTGGGCGAATTGAACAGGTCGTTGGCCGTCCCACTTAACCTCACCGATCTTGGTGTCGTCGATCCTGATATAGACGCCTTGGTCTCGTCCGCATTGGCCGATCCGTCTGTGTCCAATAATCCGGTCAAGATGAACGCGGAAAATACTCGTGCCTTATTGCTGGAGTGTTTTTGAGGGGGGCTGTTGGGCTCTGTTGCGGAACCCATGCTTTAGACGTGCCTCTCCGCCCCTCGGCTGTGTTTCAAAAGCCGGGTGAAGGCCGAGCTTCCCCCTTTCCGAGGGCGGACTTATCCAACAGCGTCCGTGACGGCTATGCCGAGCGCCGTGTAGTCATTGAGCACGGCGATATGGATCTAAAGATCCGCGACGTGGTGGCCGAAATCCCGCGCCATGAGGTGCTGTCCCAGCAGCTTCATGCAATGCATCCGCTGTCCGAGAGGTTGCGTTTTGACGCGGCTCTGGCGTTAGTATCTGCTCCATCGTTGCCACAAGGCTCCTCCGTTGACAGGAGGCCCGAAAATTTTCTTTCCGCAACGCGGCACCGGCGGTGAGGGTCTGCCACGGCTTGGCATTCTTCCGTGGCGGAATGACAGCCTGCCCTTCAACCCGCGATACGGGATATTTACGGCCAGCGGCCTCTGCGGCGGCTCAGAGTGCTGATGTCGGGCAGAGACCAGTCCAAGCCGACCAGCCCCAAAAAAGACTCTCGAAGAAGCCGGTCGTTTGGTGGAGCGTCATGCCGAACCGCACTTTCATTGAAAGGCACGTCTGGAATGGCAGCCTCGCCATTATAGGTCCGCTGGCGGCGACGCCTGCCTGCCAGCGCGGCATCCCAGCTTATCTCGGGGTCGAGCCAACCTCTCGGGATATTGCTTTGCAAAGCCCTGCCGGTCAATGGATCGTCAGCGAGCCCCGGCGCTTCAGCGCTTTGCTATAGGCCGGCCAATTCCTGGTCTTGTAGGTCGGGTGTGTCGGTCTGCTCATGCAGCCTAGCTACCATGCTGGAATCACGAGATGAATCCATCATAGGACTTGTGCAACATGTATAACCGCCCCTTGCGCAAGAGATATTTTCAGAGCTGATTTTGTCGCGTCATCGGGTGCTGACATGTATCCGGCCTCGTGTGCGGCCATCTTCGTGCCGCGGGCCCGTATGGTGTTCGAGGGTCGGGTCCAGATCAAAGCCGCGTGCTCGAAGGCACTCTGTTGCACACTGGTTCTCCCAATCCCGTCTCACGACGATTGCGCCAAACTGCTCCTTGCCCTCTTCCGCTCCGACGTCCTCGCGCCCCTGACGGCTTACACCGCCACGGCCGGAGCTTTGTAGACGCCACCTCGGGCCATCAGGGCCCAAACGATGCGCGCCATTTTGTTCGCCAGCGCCACCCGCACCAACATTGGTGGCTTGTGCGTCAGCATGCGGCCAAGCCAGGTGCCGGGCTTGGCCGCCGCGTGGACATGCCGCTTTATGATGACGCTGTTAGCCCCGATGATGAGCAAGCGTCGCAAAGATCGTTCGCCCATTCGGGTCGTGGCCCCGAGCCGTTGCTTGCCACCGGTCGAATGCTGTCGTGGCACTAGACCAAGCCATGCCGCAAAGTCTCGGGCCTTACGGAAAGTCTCGGGCGGCGGGGCCAACACCGCGATGGCCGTGGCGATAAGTGGACCAATGCCCGGGATAGTCATCAGCCGTCGGGCCACGTCATTCTCTTTTGCCCGGCGGGCGATCTCGGCATCCAACTTCCCAATCTCTGCCTCGAGGTGGGCGAGTGCCAGAACCAGCACCTTCAAAGTGGCGATGGCATCGGTGGGTATGCTGCTGTCCGGGTTCTCAACGATGGCGATGAGTTTTGACGCGTTGGCCGCCCCCTGCGGCACGATCTGCCCGAATTCAGTCAGGTGGCCACGTAGGGCATTGATCGCCTGTGTCCGCTGCCGGATCAGCAATTCCCGTACGCGGAAGATCATCGCCGCGCCTTGGGCCTCTTCGCTCTTCACCGGCACAAAACGCATGGTTGGGCGAACTGCCGCTTCACAAATAGCCTCGGCATCTGCCGCATCGTTTTTCTGGCGCTTGACGAAGGGCTTGACGTAAGCAGGTGGGATCAGCCGAATGTCATGCCCCAATTTGCCGATCTCGCGCCCCCAAAAGTGGGCGCTGCCGCATGCTTCCATCGCGACAATGCAAGGCGGCAGCTGGCTGAAGAACTCCAACACCTGCATTCTCCTCAGCTTCTTGCGCAGAACTGCACGACCCGACGCATCAGCGCCATGCACCTGAAACACATTCTTTGCCAGATCGACTCCGACCGTGATAATCTCCGACATGACCGCTCCCCTTTGTGGATCCTCACAGACCCACCTTGGCACACAGATGCCGTCGGGGGGCGGTTACATCATCAGAGCTATAAAAGTGGGTGAAGCCAAAATAAATCTGTACCAGTCTTTCCATAACAACATGATGGATCGACTTGATGGTGCCAGGAGAGGACTCGCGAAAACGTCGCAATCCTTTGAAATCAGATAGTTAACCGCCGTGTGGTTTTGCGATCTACCCCAGTACGTACCCCAGGGACTGAAACAAATTGTGAGGTTCGAGTACCGAACCCCGGTTCTAAGGGCGAGCGTCGCCGTAGGCGGCGCGAGAATCACCTGCGAGAGCAGGTGAAGTCACGGTCGCAGACGAGATGTTTTCGGTCAACTATGTTCCGGCATGTTCAGCTACGTTTCCACATACATGACCCCCATACGGGTTGGGGGTGCCGTATGGGGGTTTTTGGGTTTTGATTCCGGCACTCATGGTCATTCGCAATTTTTGAAAACGGGGTTTGCCGAGGTGCCGAGATCGAACCCGCGAGTGAGGGGCGGTGAGCGAAGGGGTGAAACCCCGTTCGCCCTCACACGGCCTCGAGCCTCGTGTCCGGCAAACCCCGTTTTCAAATCCCAAGTAGGTACATTTTCGCCGATCTGCCGCATCCATGCCAGACCCGCTCAGTTGCACCTGGCGCAGCTCAACCGCCCTACCGACCTCCGCCTCTGATCCATAGAATGAGGTGATGGATCCCTTCCTTCAACGTCACCTCGACCTTTGCCAGCGCAGCTTTGAAGACATGCTGCGTGATGGTTCTTGGCCGTGGCTGGATTCGCCAAATTCTGAAGATCTGGTAGAGTCCAAGGATAACAGCCACGATCTATGAAGCCGTGTTTTGGATACATCCGAGTGTCCTCCCAGAAGCAAGGCGATGGGGTGTCACTCGACGCACAGAAAGATGCCATTACGGAATTTGCGAGTCGTGAGAACCTCACCATCATTAAGTGGTTTGAAGAGAAGGAAACCGCCGCCAAGGCCGGGCGCACTGTGTTCGGTCAGATGATGAGGGAGCTAAAGCGCGGCGGCGCGGCTGGTCTCATCATTCACCGGATTGATCGCTCGGCCCGGAACTTCCGCGACTGGGGTGCGATCGGCGAACTATCCGACGCTGGCGTCGATGTTCACTTCGCCACCGAAAGCCTCGACTTCCGCTCTCGTGGTGGTCGCCTGGTCGCGGACATTCAGATGGCGGTCGCCGCCGGCTATTGCCGCAACCTCTCGATTGAGGCGCGGAAAGGCATCAACGGGCGTCTGAAGCAGGGGTTTTACCCGTTCAATGCTCCGATTGGCTACCTGAACCAGGGTGGTGGCCAGTTGAAAAGCTTGGATCCGGTGCGGGCGCCGCTGATCAAACAGCTCTTCGAGTTGTACCTGACCGGCGAGCATTCGATCAGATCGTTGCACCAGGAAATGGTCGCACGCGGCTTCACCAGCCGAGGTGGCAAGCCGATCTCACGCCGAACCGTTGAGAACATCCTCCAGAACCAGTTCTATTGTGGCCTGACGCAGAACGGCCGCACGGGTGAAATTTTCCAAGGCAAGCACGAACCGCTGATCTCGGTGGCGGACTTCGAAAGGGTCGATGCCATCAAGCAAGGCCGGTACACCAAGAAGAAGACCAAGCATGATCATTTGCTGCCCAAGCTTTTTGCCTGTGCCGCCTGCGAAACCGTGCTGACGCCAGAGCGCCAGAAGGGCCGTGTCTACTACCGCTGTCATACAGCTGGGTGTGTTGGGAAGACGGTGCGCGAGGAGCAGCTGGAAATTGCCATCGTAGCGCAGCTGTCCCAGTTGCAGTTCAGCGATGAGGACATTGCCACGCTGCGCCGTCAGTATGAAACGTGGAATGTGCCAGTGAAACTGCAGGCCGAGCGAAAGCACCTCGAGTTGCAACTGGCGGATGTGAAGGATCGCCAAGCCAGGCTGACCGACTATCTGTTGGATGGAACGCTTGATCGTGACGCCTACACGGAAAAGAAGCAAGCGCTGCAGATTGAGATCGCTCGACTGGAAGAAGAGTATCGGAACCTGGACAATAAAAAGCTTTCGACCGTTGATGTCGAGAAATTCTTCGAACTTATGAAAAGCCTTGCCGGGCTTTATATTTCAGCAAAACCACCGATCAAACGGGGTATCGTTGAAAACTGTTTTTCGAACCGGGTGTGGACCGGAGAAAACGTTGAACTAGAGCCGTCTGATCGTTTGATTCGGGCAAGAACTGACGTGCTTGCCCCATGTGGCGGGGGTACCCGAGACACTTTTCGAACTTTCATCCAACTCTTTGACAGCTGCGGAAATTGCAATGCTCTAGATGGCTAGGAAAATGTCTGGTAATGTAAAGTAACGAATTGAGGGAAATTGATATGAAAAAGCTGAAAATTAATCTTGAAAATTGCTATGGTATTGGAAGCTTCGATCACCTTTTCGATTTTTCAAAATCATCAACGTTCATAGTGTATGCGCCAAATGGAACGATGAAGTCCTCTTTAGCTCGGACTCTTCGCTTTTTCGCCGACCGAAAGACAGATCCGCCATGCGATCGATTTTTTCCAGATCGAGTTCCCAAATTCGAATTGATCCTTGATGATCAGCTCACTGAGGGTAATGTCGACATCTTGGTTGTTGATCCGGAGCAACCTGATTATGATGCAGCACACAAAATAAGCTCATTCGTGGCAAGTAAGGAGCTGAAGCGTGCGTATGACGCGATATACGAAGACCTAGAGAAGAAAAAGACTGAGTTTGTTCGCAAGTTGAAGAGGACATCGCAAAGTACTGACTGTGAAAATGAATTCTTTGACGCATTCCAAAATGATGATCAGCAAAATTTCTTCGATTTGTTGACGGTGGCCTTTCAAGCGCTCGGCGAAGATACTAGGCTTTACAAGTTCAGGTACAACGATGTTTTCGACAGGAAAGGCAACGTGAAGAAGTTCCTTGAGAAAAAACCAAGAATACCTGGATCAGTACATTGACTTATATACAGGGCTGCTTCGTCAATCGACAGTGTTCAATAGCTCGGAGAAATCTTTTGGGACATATCAAGCAGATCAGATTGTTAAGTCTATTGCCGACAACTCGTTTTTTGAGGCAGGCCACAGAATTGAACTGGCCGGAAATAAGGTCGTGGGGTCTTCTGAGGATCTACAAGAAATTGTTGCCGAAGAGATCAATCGAATTGTTGGTGACCCTGAACTAAAGAAAATTTTTGACAAGGTTGACAAGGCTATCGGGGCAAACGTCGAGCTTCGCTCGTTTAAAACACTGATTGAAAAGGAGAACCCTCTTCTTGTTGAGCTCAGGGATTACGAAAAGTTCAGAAAAGATGTTTGGCTTGGCTATCTCATTGAACTGAAATCTGACCTTCAGGAGATCTGTGAGTTCTACGAGGCACAGAAGGACGGACTCAAGAAGATTTTCGACGAGGCCAAGAAAGAGGTGTCAATTTGGCAGGAGCTAGTCACGACATTCAACTCTCGATTTTATGTGCCGTTTGAAGTTTCTCTCTCCAACCAGGAGGATGTAATCCTAAAGGAAGATGGGGCAAATTTGGAGTTTGCTTATTCCGATCGAAAACAAGAGTCGGTAAGCTGTGAAAGAAATGCACTTCTAAACACAATCAGCAAAGGCGAGCAGCGGGCCTTCTATATACTTCAAGTGCTCTTTGAGATCGAATCGCGAAGAAGCAAAGCGGCAAGCTGTCTTATTGTATTCGACGACATTGCGGACTCCTTCGACTATAAAAACAAGTACGCGATCATCGAATACATAAAGGACCTGCATGAATCCTCGGACTTCAATATCTTAATTCTTACCCACAATTTTGATTTCTACAGGACTGTTGCATCGCGCCTCTACTTAAGCAGACGGCATGCGGTTCTTATGGGAGCGAAGGATGATGATGGCATCGTACAACTTCTTCGGGGACAATACGTGAACGATGCTTTTGAGCATCTTTCTGGCCGAATTTCCGAAGAAAAGGTATTTGTGACGTTGATCCCGTTCCTGAGGAATCTTGTGCAGTATTCGGGGCAAGAAGATTCCGACGATTTTCTGACGCTCACGAAGTGCCTTCACTTGAAGGATGGATCTGGAGCAATACTGGCCGAAGACGTTGTTCAGATTTGGCGGAATCGGTTTGGCCGATACCAAACCGAGAAATTCGAATTCGGACAAGAACCCGTCATAGACATGATATTCCGTCTAGCTGACGCGATTGTTTTGGAAGGTGACGCTGTTGACGAAATAGTCCTTGAGAACAAGGTAACATTGGCGATAGCAGTTCGGTTGAAAGCGGAAGACTTCATGATCGCATCCATCGAAGACTTAGACCTCGATCAGATTGCCAGTGTTCAAACCGCTGGGTTACTAAAACAGTACAAGGACTGCCCCGCATATGACCCTGAAGCAGGCAAAATCTTGAACAAGGTCTCCCTGATGACTCCGGAGAACATTCACCTGAACGCCTTCATGTACGAGCCACTGATTGATATGTCGGTCAGGCATTTGACCGATCTCTATGATGAGGCGAAGACATTGGGAGCCTAGTGGTAAGTGTATGACAAGATTCAAAAACCTATCTCATATCGACTTCGAAGAGCTATGCCGAGACATCCTTGGAGCAGAAACTGGGGTGCGTTTTTCCGCGTTTGGTCCAGGCCCGGACGGCGGCGTTGATGGCAGGCACTCAAAAGGAGAAGAAGCCACAGTTCTCCAGTGCAAGCACTATGCAGGTTCAACATTTTCAAATCTCAAGGCTTCAGTGAAAAAAGAAGTTCTGAAGTTGTCGGCCTTGAAGCCAAAACGATATTTACTGTGCACATCGCACTCACTCACACCGCAAAAAAGTGATGAAATCGCTGAACTGATTGGTGACTATCTTCAGAGCCCGGAAGATGTTTGGGGGCAAGAAGACCTCGAGGAGGCTATTCGACGCCACCCCGAAATTGAAAAATCTCATATGAAGCTATGGCTGTCGAGTACCGCTGTTTTGGAGCGGATTCTGCATTCCGGATTGGAAACATACACTCAAGCGACAAAGGACGAAATTCTAGGCGATCTCAAAGTTTACGTCCGAAACCCTAGTTTTGATGAGGCTGTGAAAAAACTTGAGCGCGAGAAAATCCTGATAGTCTCTGGTCCGCCTGGTGTTGGCAAAACTACGTTGGCGCGAATGGTGGCCTATCACTACCTCAACGATGGCTGGAACTTTTATGCGATTAATTCACTGGAAGATGGATTCTCGAAGATCGATGACAGCAAGCCAACGATTTTCTTCTTCGACGATTTTCCTGGACGAATTGAACTGGATCGTCAGTCACTGCTTCAAAGAGACACCGCGTTGGCAACCTTCGTTCGAAGGGTAAGAAACTCAAAGAACGCTCGTTTCATCCTTACTACCCGCGCACACATTTTCGAAGAGGCACGGAACCTGTCTGATCACGTCGATGACCGAAGGCTGCAACTGGCGAAATACTTGCTTGACGTAGGTAGTTATACACGGGAGATAAAGTCTCATATTCTATTTAACCACCTGTCTGTGTCCAGCCTGAGTCAGGGTCATTTTTCGTCACTCTTGGAAGATGATTGGCTTAAGAAAATAGTGGACCACAAAAACTATAACCCCCGTTTGATCGCCTCTGTATCGAGCGATTGCCTGGATGATGTCGTTGCAATCAATTACCCAAAGTACATCTATCACGCGCTAGAGAATCCTGATCTAGTTTGGAGTAAGCCATACAGGTCTTTAGATATGAGGTTGCAGAACCTCCTGGTCGCTCTCTTTTTGGAAATCAGATCGGACAGGAAATTGACGAGCTGAGGGAAAACTACTCAGAGTTACACAGAACAGTCAGCGCTTACTACTCTCAGCCAACAAAACCAGGGGATTTCGAGACAGCGCTTCGAGCGCTTGAATCAGGGTTTATTTCAATCTCTGGCAAAAGGGTGATCTCCATTAATCCGTCTGTAAGGGATTTTCTGAAAGCTTACCTGACTGAAAGAGAGTACTTGAACCTACTCCCCCAGACGGCTCGACGTGTTGATTGGGCTGCTTCGGTTTGGAGGCACGTCAAGGGTCAACTAAAAACGCACCCTCCAGAGGTTAAGAAGTTTGTACAGTTGTTTAAGGGTGTCGCCAATCGCATTGAAGAAACGCCATCTCAGCGACATGTCAAATCCAGCAGCAACTTCTATTCAGTTTATTCAGATGATCTTTCTCTTTCAGGCAGACTTGAACTTCTGTTTGATTGGTGGGAGCAGTCTGAGGACGAATACTTTCTCGATAGATGTCTTGAGGTTCTGGCGTCTGGGAAAGTAGAGTTGGTACCATGGCGCGACGGTCGGGTATTAGCTGAGTTGCATTGGCAGGTATCCAACTTTGTTGATTCTGAGATCGCCCAAAAGGATAAACTCTTGAGGCTGATCGAACAGAGACTTGTTCATACAATTGAGGGAGGGCTGCCTGTTGATGAAATTCTATCGATCGTCGAGGCGGTGGACGAATTCATGGCTGACACGGCTCCCGACGAGGTTACCGAAGCACTCGAAGGTGTCGTTGGATACGAATTCAGTGAGACCGAAGAGGCAATAGGTCACCTCAACACGGAAAGCGAACTTTCCGAACACATGGAACACCTTGAGCAGTTGGCAAAGGTGACAGGTATTAATCCAGATTCTGCGCTTAAGGTCGTGTCGGAGAAACTGGTTCAGTACGAAAGGCCTGACTACGATGAGCATAGGGGAAGCTTCACCCGTCCAAAGCAAAGCCAGCGTACTGAGTTCAGCGATGAGGCCTTGGTCAGTCTATTCTCGAACCTGGTTGATCGTTGAAGGCTCCTGATCAGAGTGCTGTTTTTCAGAAAGGAGAAGTGTTCCAGGAGATGTTAGACATCCGTGATTTTGAAAGTTTCGAAAAGATCCGCCCACTCCCGCATCAACTCCACCCGCTGCTCCCAATACGTCGCTCGATTGTACGTTCGACGGATCGCGTTCTTGTCCTGGTGGGCCAGCGCTGCCTCGATCACATCCGGGTCATAGCTCCGGTTGTTGAGGATCGTGCTGGCCGTAGCGCGGAAGCCGTGGGCGGTCACCTCGTCTTTCGTGTATCCCATCCGGCGCAGCGTAGAGTTGAATGCATCCTCAGACAGCCACTTCCGGTTGGAATGGATCGACGGGAACATCAACTCAACACCGTCGATTATCGGCCAGTTCCGCTCCACAATGGCCATGGCTGGTTCTGAGAGCGGCACAATGTGTTCACGACGCATCTTGGTGCGCTCGGACGGGATCGTCCACATTCGCTTGTCTCGGTCGATTTCCTGCTTCCTGGCGCCCCGCACTTCTCCTGGGCGCGTCATGGTGAGGATCTGGAACATGAGGGCATCTTTGATCACGCCAGCACCGGTGTATTCCTCAAGGTCGCGCAGGAACTGGCCGAAGGCTGTCTCGTCGGTGATGGCGGCGCGATTGGTCACCTTAACCGGCAGCAAGGCTTCCTTCACCGCGTTGGTCGGGTCGGTCTCGGCCCGCAGCGTGACGATTGCTAGACGGAAGACACCAGAGAGTGTGCCGCGCAGCTTTTTCGCGGTCTCGCGCCGTCCGCTGTGTTCGACCTTTTTCAGGAGGTGCAGGATCTCTGCCGAGGTGATCTCGGCAATCGGTCGGTCATGCAGTGCCTCGGCCAGTGTATGGATGTGCCACCGCTTCTTCTTGAGCGTGATCTCGGCGAGTTCACGGTCTTCAGCTTGCTGCAGGTACTCTTCAGCAACGAGAAGGAAGGTGGTCCGGGCTTTTGTCTCCGCCTCGATCTCATCCAGACGCTTCTGCACGGTCGGATCAGTACCTTCCGCCAGCTGCACGCGGATGGCGTCACGTTTCGCTCTGGCTTCTCGCAGCGACACGTCGGGGTACGATCCGTGCGCCAGCAATCGCTCCTTGCCTCGGAACGTGTACTTCTGCCGCCAGAGCTTGGAGCCGTTTGGGTTCACCAAGACGAATAGGCCGAGGGAATCGTAGAGCTTGTACGGTTTCTCCGCCGTCTTTGCCTTCTTGATTTTGAGGTCAGTGAGCGCCACTGGGGTATCACCTCCACCATTCCCGCCTGATACCCCAGAACCGTACCCCAAAGTGGTGGGGTATTGGGTGGGGTAGCATGTTCAGCTATGGGCAGGATGATAGTCGCAAACCCCAAGAAAACCTAGGCTTTGAGGGTAGTTATGAGCAGCTATGTGAGGGGTAAGTGGTGCCCAGGAGAGGACTCGAACCTCCACGGCCTTGCGGCCACTGGCACCTGAAGCCAGCGCGTCTACCATTCCGCCACCTGGGCACAGGTGCGTGAGGAGGGCGTTTACGCTTGCCTGCGCGGGGTGTCAACGCGGTTTTTGAAAGAATGTCTGCGCGGCAAACGGGCGCCTTGCCGGGGCGGCGCTGGCCCGGTATTCCTGCATCCGCAGGCTTGGCTACAGGAGAGCGTCCCATGTCCAAACTCGTCACCATATATGGCGGCTCGGGATTCGTCGGGCGTTACATCGCCCGCCGCATGGCCAAGGAGGGCTGGCGCGTGCGCGTTGCCGTCCGGCGGCCCAATGAGGCGATCTTTGTGCGCCCTTATGGCGTTGTCGGTCAGGTAGAGCCTGTGTTCTGCAACATCCGCGACGATGACAGTGTCCGTCGCGTGATGCAGGGCGCAGATGCGGTCGTGAACTGCGTTGGCACCTTCGACAAGGGCGGCAAGAACAACTTTGACGCGGTCCAGAACGAGGGGGCGGAACGAATCGCGCGCCTGGCAATGGAAGAAGGCGTGGCACAGTTGGTGCATCTTTCGGCCATCGGTGCGGATCAGGAAGGCGATAGCCTTTATGCCAAGAGCAAGGGATTGGGCGAAGAGGGGGTTCTGAAACACTTCCCGCAGGCCGTGATCCTGCGTCCTTCGGTGATCTTCGGACCAGAGGACCAGTTCTTTAACCGCTTCGCCGGCATGACCCGCTTTGGTCCGATCCTGCCGGTTGTCGGCGGGGGCACCCGGTTCCAGCCGGTCTATGTGGATGACGTCGCGCAGGCCGCTGTCAAAGGCGCGCAGGGAACGGCACAGCCGGGTATCTACGAACTGGGCGGCCCGGATGTCATGACGTTCAGCGACCTGATGCGGCTGATGCTGACCGTGATTCGCCGCCGCCGTCTGATCGTGAACATCCCCTTCTTTGCCGCGTCGATCATTGGTTCGGTGTCGGACCTTGTGCAAAGCCTCTCGCTGGGTCTGATTCCGGCGCAGATCACCGCCGATCAGGTCCGTACCCTGCGCCATGACAATGTGGTGACGGGAGAGGCCAAAGGCTTTGCTGATCTGGATATCGTGCCCGATGCTGTCGGGGCGGTGCTCCCGGACTATCTGTGGCGGTTCCGTCCGTCCGGTCAGTATCTGGCGATCAAGGAATCTGCGCAGAACCTGCGCCCGCACTGACCGCCGACAATCCAGCCGGGACCGACCGTCCTGTCCCGGCTGGAACCGCCTCGACACAAGCAGGGACAACCTCCTGGCGCCCGCTCTAGGCGCGGCGCCGTAGGTTGGACAAAATCGTGCTGTTGCAGCAACCGGGTGGCGGCGTCGGGGTCAGGTTGGTCTGACTGGCCAGCCAGCGTTCGCAAGCCGTGACCAACGCGCATCCCCGGCAGCGGGTGACCATTCCGGCATAGGTGTCGGGCGCAAGGCTGCCTGTCTTCATCGCGTCGTTCAGGTTCAGTCCCATGACGCGCGCCACGCTTCGCGTCATAAAGAAATGCCGGGCGGGATCGCCAAGCGTCAGGGTCATCACATTTCTCCTAGGGTGCCGTGTCTTGCGTCGCGGCCTTCAATGCGGCAAGGCGCTTGCGGTTCACGCAGGGGGAGGGCAGGGAGCGAGTGTCGCCCCCGGGGCTATCCAGCCAATGACCGCATCCCTCGGCCCAACTGCATCCCCGACAACGGCTCACCAGTCCCGCCCAGTCGGCCTGACTCAGCAGGCCCTCATTGACGGCGCGCACCAGATCGACGCCGGTGGCTTTGGCCATCCGCTGAACACGCCAATAGTGGGTCGTCTCATCGCCAAGAGGCTGCGGGTTGCTCATGTCTCAGTCCTGTTTCAGGGCGCGAAACAGCGTGGCGTTGCGGCAATACGCGGGGGTGTCCGTCGCCGTTGCCGTCTGCGCCTCCAGCCAATGTTCGCATTTTTCGACAGATTTACATGCCGTACACCCCAGTACCGCGTCCTCAAGGTCTGACATCGACAGCTTGCCGCGCAGCATCTGTTCCTCAAGATCGACGCCGTACGCCTGTGCCATGTTGTCGACAAGCGCGGCGTGCCGTTTGAGCGTGGTCTGACTTTGCATGGGTCGGTCCCCCTGGTTCTGGTCCAATGGGGCAAGGATGGCGGCTTGGGGCCGACAGTGCCTTGATGCAGGTCAACGTAGCGTCAGCGGGACCTACTGCCCGGCAAGCGCCGCAGCGGTGTCGCGCACGATCTGCATGCGGGCGGCATTGGGCGGATGGCTGCCCAGAAACCTGTTGCCCGGATCGGGGATGCGGGCAAAGAACTTGGCCCCGTTCACCGGATCATAGCCGGCGCGATAGGCGATGATCGTGCCCAGCTGATCCGCCTCCAACTCGAATTCCTTGGAATAGGTGCGCGCGCCCACGGCGGCGCCCAGTTGTTCGGCGTTGCGCACCGCCTCTGCCTCGGCTCCGCTGATGGCGGCAATCCCGGCAAAGACCACTGCGCCGATGGTGGCGCTTTCGCGGGTCTTGGCCAGATGATCCAGAATGTGGTGCGCCGCCTCATGCCCCATCACAAAGGCCAGTTCATCCGCGTTGCGCACGGAATTGATCATGCCGATATTGAACGCCAGAATAGGCCGCCCGTACCGGTCCACCGTCTGAAAGGCGTTGGGCGCTAGGTCTGCCCGGTCATCCACGACGATTTGGAAATCGCAATTCAATCCGCTCGTCCGCTTGCGGCATTCTCGCTCGGCCAGCGGCTCGACGGTCTCGACCACTTCGACAAACTGCCGCGCGGCCTGGTTGGCGCGCACCTGCGCCTCGGACCCGCCCACCAACGAGGGCGCGGGAGTGGGCAGGGACATCGGCGCGCAGGCCGACAGCAGCGCACAGACGATGATCAGGGGCAGACGGTACATATACGGTCCAGACAGGCGATGAGTGCTAAAGATATCTATGCCGCATTCGCGTCCTGCGCCAGACAGTCGCGTTCACTTGGCGGTGTTGCGCCGGTGGTCTATCTTTCACCCATGCATGAAAAAACGACGGTCATCTACAACGACACTTGCCCGATCTGTTCGCGTGAGGTGGACGGCTATCGCCGCATGACCGCGCAGGACGGGCTGGATGTCGCCTTTTGCGGCTTGTCCGATGGCACGCAGGCGGAGCACGGGCTGACCAAGGACGCCGCCGCGCGGCGCTTTCATGTGATCCAGAACGGCGTGCTCCTCAGCGGGATGCCCGCGTTTGCCGCGCTTTGGCAGGAAATGCCGCGCTTGCGCTGGCTGGCGTGGCTGGTCCGGCGTCCGGGTCTGCGGCAATTGACCGGGGTCTTGTACGATCACGCCATGGCGCCGCTGCTCTACCGAATGCACCTGCGTCGTCAACGCCGCCAAGAATCGGTTTCCGACCCCGCCGCTCCGCGATAGCCTGCAGACATGTTTAGTGTAGAGCACGATTTCGACGCCACCGTTGTCACCCTTGTGGATGAGGGCAAAGCGCCTCTGAAAGAGGACGTGGTCATTTCCAGCTTTGAGGAATGCGTGACGGTCGAACAATATGACGCCCGCACCGACCGCGTGGAAAAGATCACCCTGTCGATTTCCCAGATGCGCGACCTTGTCGCCGCCGTTAGCATGCCCGAAGGCGTCTACCGCCGCGACGACTAAGACGGTTTAGTCCGCGATCCGGAACAGCTTGTCGCGCGAGGTCTCGCCGCGCAGCAGTTCCAGCCGCGACTTGGGCACGCCCAATGCCTTGGCCAGCAGCTTGATCACCGCCGCGTTGGCCTTGCCGCCCTCGGGCACGGTGGTCACGGTCACACGCAGCCCGGTCTCGTCCCGCAGGACCGCGTTGCGCGCGGCCTTGGGCGTGACGCGCACGGCCAATGTTGTTCCGGGGATGGCAAGGTCGCTCAGATCGGGCAGTTTCATGGCTCTCCGCATACAGCTTGTGTGGCGACGCGCAAGAAAAGCGGTTGAATCCTGCGCCTAGGGGCCTGACATAACACGCGAGTGATTGAAGGAGACGCCATGCCCACCCCAAATCTCGCCGCGATGGAGTTTCTGCTCAGCCGCCGCTCGCGCCCTGCCAAGACATTGACCGGCCCTGCGCCCGATGACGCCGCGCTGATGCCACTGCTGACGGCGGCAGCACGCACTCCGGACCATGGTAAGCTGGAACCCTGGCGCTTTATTGTGCTGCGCGAGAGGGCCTTGCGCCGGTTGGCGGGCGAGGTCGCGGCCTGTGGTGAACGGTTGGGTAAAAGCGCCGAGGACATCGCCAAGGCGCGTGACGCCTATGACCGCAGCCCGCTGGTCGTGGTGGTTGTCGAGGTGCAAAAAGACAGCCCCAAGATCCCGCCGCTGGAACAGACTTATGCCGCCGGGGCCGCCTGTTTGGCGCTGCTGAATGCCGCGCTGGCCTCTGGCTGGGGGGCGAACTGGCTCTCGGGATGGGCCAGCCATGACCGTGGTTTTGTCGAGGGCGCGCTGGGTCTGGCCCCGCATGAGAAAATCGCAGGCCTGATCCATATCGGCACAGAAGGGTCCGCACCGCCAGAGCGTCCGCGTCCCGATCTGGAGGCGATCACCACCTGGGTAACGGAATGATTTTCGGCGCGGTGTCGCGGGCCATCGCGCAGCTGCCCGACCCGCGCTTTCGCGGTGTGCTCATTCGTGGGGTCGGCATAACGCTTGCCACCCTGATCGCGGCTGTTTTCGTGGTCTTTCAAATGGTGGGCTGGCTGATCGGTGACGACGCCAGCCTGCCGCTGATCGGCACGGTGTCCTGGTTGGACGATGCCGCCAGCTGGGCCTCTGTGCCGGTGATGCTGGTGCTGTCGGCCTTTTTGATGATCCCGGTCGCCTCGGCCATCACTTCGCTATTTCTCGAAGAGGTGGCTCAAGCTGTCGAGGACCGCCACTACCCCGGCCTTGGATCCGCCACGCCGGTCAGTTTTGCCGACGGCCTGCGCGATTCGTTGGGTTTTCTTGGCACATTGGTAGTGGCCAACCTGCTGGCATTTGTACTGTACCTGCTGTTTGCACCACTGGCGCCGTTCATCTTCTGGGCGCTGAACGGGTTCCTTTTGGGGCGGGAATATTTCACGCTTGCCGCCATGCGCCGGGTCGGCCGGGTAGAGGCGCGCAAACTACGCCGCCGCCACATCGGCGCGATCTGGGCCACGGGTGTCATCATGGCCGTGCCGCTGACCATTCCGATCGTCAACCTGTTGGTCCCGGTACTGGGGGCGGCTGCCTTTACCCATGTTTTCCACCGGGTGACGACGCGCTAAAGCCCCTTGCCTCACTTGACGTGAGAGCTGCCGTCCATGCGGTTGAACATCCAGCCGTCGATGTCGCGCACCGTCACAACCTCGAAAATGATGATAGAGGCCACAACCGCCCAGATCACCGCCGCCATGCCGGTGGTGATCCACGCCTTGCGTTTCAGGTTGTGCACCTCGGGGCTGCCGGCATGGGTGCCTGGCACCACCGCGCCAACGTCGCCCTGAGTCTTCAGCCGGATCGGGATCACGACCAGAAAGGTCATGAACCAGATTACGGCATACAGCACGATGCCCGACATAATGCCCATCAGACTTGCTCCAACTCGACCAGGCACCCGTTGAAGTCCTTGGGGTGCAGGAACAGCACCGGCTTGCCATGCGCGCCGATCTTTGGCTCGCCTGTGCCCAGCACGCGCGCGCCGGTCTCTTTCAGGTGGTCGCGCGCGGCGATGATGTCCTCGACCTCATAGCAGATGTGGTGGATGCCCCCCGACGGGTTCTTGGCCAGAAAGCCGTTGATCGGGCTGTCGTCGCCCAGCGGATACAGCAGTTCGATCTTGGTGTTGGGCAGTTCGATAAAGATCACCGTCACCCCATGGTCCGGTTCATCCTGCGGCGCGCCCACCTTGGCCCCCAGCGCGGTGCGATACTGCGCTGCGGCGGCGTCCAAGTCGGGCACGGCGATGGCCACATGATTCAGGCGTCCGATCATCTCAACTTCTCCATGGCTGGTGTCGAATGAGGTTATGGCGTTTGGGCCACGACCGGACAAGGCGGTGCGACCCTTAACCGCTTGTTCACCGTGTCGCGGCAAATTGGTGAGCGACTCGTAAAGGAGCGCCTGCCATGGACGACACACAAAAGCTATCTCCACACCTGCGTCCCACTGCGACGCGCCCCCTGCTGGGGCTGACGATCCTCGTGGTTGAGGACAGCCGATACTCCTGCGATGCCATGCGCCTGCTTTGCCTGCGCTCAGGCGCGCGGATTCGCCGGGCGGATTGCCTGAAATCGGCGCGCCGCCATTTGCAGGTCTACCGCCCCAGCGTTGTGGTCATCGACCTTGGTCTGCCGGACGGGTCGGGGGCCGAACTGATCGCCGAACTGGGCGTCGCCTGCCCGCGTGTTGACGTGATCCTTGGCACCAGCGGCGACAGTTTTGCCGAAGAGGTGGCGCTCGCCGCCGGGGCAGACGGGTTCCTGCCCAAACCAGTGTCCTCTGTCGTCGGCTTCCAGAACGCGATCCTCAGCGCGCTGCCAATCGAACGACGCCCCACCGGCCCGCGCCTTGTCTGCGATGAACCCGTCCTGCCTGATCCGCTGGCCTACCGCGATGATATGGCCCACGCCGCTGACGTGCTCTCGGTTGCGCGGGGTGATGAACGCAATCTGACCTACCTGACGCAGTTCCTTGCCGGGGTGGCGCGCAGCGCGGGGGACGGCATCCTGCAAAAGGCGGCAGAGGATCTGGCCGATGCCCGCGCCGCCGGACAGCCGGTCACATCCAACCTCGCCCGCGTCTCCGCACTGGTGCAGGACCGCGTGGCCGACCGCATGGCGATCTGACCCGCGGCTACAGCAACAGCTCTGGATCGTCGCCCATATCCAGACCGGGGAATATCGTGGTCTCCAGCGCGGTGCGCTCGACCCCGTAGAGACCGCGCAACAACCACGCCAGATGCGCCCGCAGGTCGCGCGTCGGCATGACATCGCGGCGCTTGTACAGTGCTGCCTCGTCCAGTCCGGGCCAGTCGGTGATCACCCGTCCGCCGCGCACAGCGCCGCCCGCCAGCACCATCACCCCGCCAGAGCCGTGATCGGTGCCGCCGGTGCCGTTCCAGCGCGCCGTGCGGCCGAACTCTGTCACCGCAACCACGGTTGTCTGGCCCCACGCCCCGGCACCCAACGTCTCTTTCAGCGTCGTCACCGACTGCGCCAGTTGTGTCAGAGCACGGGGCAGATGGTGTGCCTGCGCCCTGTGCGTGTCCCACCCCGTCAGCGAATAACAGGCGATCCGCGCCGCGCCGCGCAACTGTTCACCGGCGAATCGCGCCAGCGCCGCACCGGGCCTCTGTCGGTCCTTTCCGCTCATCATGTCATCGCGCATGGCGGCCATCATGTCGCCCATGCTGCCGGTAAATTCCACACCGTCGCCATCGCCCCCCGCAAGGGCCATGGCCGTGTCCAGTGCCGCCGCCATCGCCGGGTCGGCCTGCATCACCCGCCGGGTCAGCAGAACCGCCTGTGGTGACAGCCGCAAATCGGCCTCCGGGGTCCAACGGTTCACCTGGGCGGGGCCTTGCAGGATGCGCAATGGCTCGCCGCCGATGGCATAGGCAGTCTCTGCCGTGGCATCGGGCATCCGTTGCACCAGCCGGTTCAGCCAGCCATCTCCCGGCAGCGGAGCATCAGAGGCGGCAACCCCCGCCTCCAACAGGTCCTGACCGTCGAAATGGCTGCGCTTGTCGCGGTAGGGGATCGACACCGCATGGGCAAACCCCAACTCTCCGGCACGCCACAGCGGGGCCAGCGGCGACAGCGCGCCGTGCATGGCAAACCGCCCGTCCAGATCAAGCGCCCCGCCACCGTCCAGATCCGGCGCGGGCCGCCCCAGCGTGGCAAAATCGGGGTCGCCATAGGGACTGACAGCAGCCAGTCCGTCCATGCCGCCGCGCAGGATGATCACCACCAGCCGGTGCTCGCCCGGCGTCGCGGCAAAGCTGACCGGCGTCACCAGCGGGCTGGCGGCCAAGGAACAACCCAGCGCGGCGCTGCGGGTCAGGAAACTCCGTCTGTCCATGCTCTACATCCTCTGAAACGCGGGGGAGGCCAGCACCACACCGATCCCGTCGGCGCGGGTCTCGGCGGCACTGGCGGCGAAACGCACCTCTTCGGGCGCGCGCGCACCTAGGGCGGTCACAACAAAATCACGCGGGTCCGGCAGGGCGTCCAGCATCAGTTGCGGCAGGGTGAACCCCCATTGCAGCCGCGCGGCCATTCCCTGCGGCGTGATCCACGCCGCATCCGCCTCTGGCAACCCGTCCGGCCCCGACGGCTGTTGCCAGACCTGTCCCATCAGGCGCAGCGGGTCCATCAACAGCATCTGCGCACGAGCGGCCAGCGCCTTGGACGGCACGTCCAGCGCACGACAGGCAGAGGCGATGAAATCCAGCGGCATCTTGACGTCACCCGGCGCAGGGGCCCACGCGGCGGGATGGTCCAGCATTGCGCGGTAAACCTCTGGCAGGTCGCCACCAGTCTCGTGCCACACTCCGGCTATGGCCGTGACCAGCGCCGGATCGGGGGTATCACCCAGAAAATGCACCGCCAGCTTGTGCGCGATATGCTGTGCCGTTGCCGGATGGCGGGCCAGATCGCGCAGGACGGCGTGGATGTCGTCAATCGTCGGTTTGCCGCCGCCATAGGCCTTGCCCAGCACGGTTTCCGGTCCGGGTTCCGCCAGCGGCGGGCGAAACTCGGTGCCCGCCTGTTCGGTAAACGCCAGCCCGGTCAGCAGTTCCGCCAGTTGCCGCACGTCGTCTTGGGTATACGGCCCGTCGACGCCCAGCGTGTGCAGCTCCAGCAACTCCCGCGCGAGGTTTTCGTTCATACCCGTCTTGCCGGGAAACCGCAGTGCCTGTGGTGAGTTCGGCCCGGCAGAGGCCTGCTGATCAAGGTAATGCAGCATCAAGGGGTGGGTGGCGGTGGCGATCAGCATATCCTCGAACCGCCCGGCCAGATGCGGGCGGATGGCCGATTCGATATACGGGGACGTCGCCACCTGCAGCACGCTGGCTTTGCCATGTGCGGTGAAATGATCGGCCCAAAAACTCTCCAACCGTTCACGCATCGGGGTGTCGCTGGCGACGCGGCGCGACACATGCGCGACCAGCCAGCCACGGCGCGCCTTGCGTCCTTCGCGGGTGATGTTGACCATGGCCTGATGGGCCTCATCCCCGATGCGCGTGCCCTTGGCAGACTTGCTGAGACGGAACAGCGCATTCGTCGGCGTCACGCGCTTGGCCAGAAAAATCTCGAACGGCTCAATGGGAAAGGTTTCGGCGACAGGGTCAGGGCCGGTCAATCCATCAAGGATCGCGGCAATGCTGTCTGGCGCGGCGATCCGGGGGGATCGACCGCACCCAAAGCGGATATCGGCAAGGATCGGATCGAACATGGGTTTGCCTCAACATTGCTATTGGCAATGTAGAGGATGCGGGGCGGTTTTACATCGCCCCGCACGCATTGCGTGTCCGCCGTTTCGGCGGAATGGTGCCTTGAGCGGCGGCTATTCCTGCGGAATGACGCGCAGGCCCAGTTCCATCAGTTGCTCCGAGGACGGGTCCGACGGGGCGCTCATCATCAGGTCTTCGGCGCGCTGGTTCATCGGGAACATGATGACCTCACGGATGTTCGATGTGCCGGCCAGCAGCATCACGATCCGGTCGATGCCTGCAGCACAGCCACCGTGCGGCGGCGCGCCGTAGTGGAACGCGTTGAACAGCGCACCAAAGCGCGATTTGACCTCATCGGCGCCGTAACCGGCAATCTCGAACGCCTTCAGCATCACCTCTGGCTTGTGGTTCCGGATCGCGCCGGACACCAGCTCATAGCCGTTGCAGGCCAGATCATACTGATAGCCCAACACCTTCAGCGGATCGCCTTGCAGCGCCTCCATCCCGCCCTGCGGCATGGAAAACGGATTGTGCTCGAAATCGATCTTGCCGGTTTCCTCGTCCTTTTCGTAGATCGGGAAATCCACGATCCACGCAAAGGCAAAGCGGTTTTCGTCGGTCAGGTTCAGTTCCGTGCCCAGCACGTCCCGCGCCTTGCCTGCGACCCGCTGAAAACTGGCCGGTTTGCCGCCAAGGAAAAACGCCGCGTCGCCGACGCCAAGGCCCAGCTGCTGGCGGATCGCCTCGGTCCGTTCGGGGCCGATGTTCTTGGCCAGCGGGCCAGCGGGTTCTGGTTCGCCCATTTGAGGAAAATGGATTCGCCTTTGATCTGCCGCGATCCTAAGATCGAGTGGGTCACCTTTTTCGATCAGATCCGCTATCTTACAAACTTTTGTTAGCCCCTCTGCGACCTCTGCTGAGTTCTCTTGTGCGAGCAATTCATTCAGTCGGTCGCGGTCCACTCTCTTGGTGTCCAACCAACCATTGATTTCGTCTGCTGTAGAGTTGGGCGTTTGGCGGGAGCGCCAGAAAATATACCCCATCCCCGGCAGGCCCTCTTTCTGGGCAAAGGCGTTCATGCGGTCACAGAACTTGCGGCTGCCGCCACCCGGCGCGGGAATGGCGCGGATCTCGGTGCCGTCCTGCTCCAGCAGTTTGGCAAAGATGGCGAAACCGGAGCCTGCGAAATGTTCGGACACCACCTGCATCTCGATCGGGTTGCGCAGGTCGGGCTTGTCGGTGCCGTATTTCAGCGCCGCTTCGGCATAGGGAATCTGCGGCCAAGTCGCCGGATCATCCACCGACTTGCCGCCGCCGAATTCCTCAAACACGCCTGCAATCACCGGAGCAACCGTATCGAACACATCCTGTTGCTCGACAAAGCTCATCTCCATGTCCAACTGATAGAAATCGGTCGGAGAGCGGTCAGCGCGCGGGTCTTCGTCGCGGAAACAGGGCGCGATCTGGAAATACTTGTCGAACCCGCTGACCATGATCAGCTGCTTGAACTGCTGCGGGGCCTGCGGCAGGGCGTAGAACTTGCCCGGCTGCTGGCGCGACGGCACCAGAAAGTCGCGCGCGCCCTCGGGCGACGATGCGGTGATGATCGGGGTCTGATACTCGCGGAAATCCTTGGCCCACATCTGCTTGCGGATGAATGCCACAACATCGGACCGCAGCGTCATCGACGACTGCATCGCCTCGCGGCGCAGGTCGAGATAGCGGTATTTCAGGCGGGTTTCCTCGGGGTATTCCTGATCGCCAAAGACGATCAGCGGCA
The DNA here is from genome assembly GCF_002237555.1 of Antarctobacter heliothermus. Lineage (NCBI taxonomy): Bacteria > Pseudomonadati > Pseudomonadota > Alphaproteobacteria > Rhodobacterales > Roseobacteraceae > Antarctobacter > Antarctobacter heliothermus. Next base: position 1,475,979 of record NZ_CP022540.1, read on the forward strand.
GTTCATCGGCGCTGCCCAGCACCTCCAGTTCGCGCACGAACACTTCGATCTCGCCGGTGGGCAGGTTCGGGTTCACAAGGCTGGCATCGCGCGCCAGCACGTTGCCGTCGATGCGGATACACCATTCCGAGCGCACCTTTTCCAGCGCGGCAAAGGCCGGGCTGTCCGCATCGGCGATCACCTGAGTGATGCCGTAATGGTCGCGCAGATCGATGAAAAGCACGCCGCCGTGGTCGCGGATGCGATGTACCCAGCCAGCCAGGCGGACGGTATCCCCCACCTGGTCCTTGGTCAGATCGGCGCAGGTGTGGCTGCGATAGGCGTGCATGTCGGGCCCCTTTGGATATGCGCAAAAGACAGGCGCGATACATCCCGAGGGGCGCAGGAAGTCAAGGGAGCAGGCTTTAATTGGCGAGAATCGGGGGAACCTTGTACCCTAGCCAGCTGAAAGAGGCGCTGAAACGGCGAATGGGGGTCCACAATGTCTGAGTCTCTTCTGCTGAACATGTTGCGCCGGATGGTGCGCCTCGGCCGGTTGACCGTCACGCTGCCCAGCGGCCGGACAGAAAGCGTCGGCTCAGGGCAGGGCGACAGCGTTCAGGTAGTCCTGACCGGCGACGACACCATACGCCGCCTGCTGATGCGGCCCAGCCTTGCGCTGGGAGAGTGTTATACCGACGGCACCCTGCGCATCGAAGACGACGATCTGCCGGGCCTGCTGAACCTGTTGGCCGCCAACCAAAGCTTTGCCCAGATGCCGCTCTGGTACAGCGTGCCGCGCCGCATTCAGGGTGCATTGCGCGGATTTCTGCAACGCAACACGCCGTTCAGTGCGCGCCGCAATGTTGCGCATCACTATGACTTGTCCGACGACCTGTACCGGCTCTTTCTGGATGCGGACATGCAGTATTCCTGCGCCTATTTCGCCCGTCCCGACATGACGCTGGAACAGGCGCAAGCCGCGAAAAAGGCGCATATCGCGCAAAAACTGCTGATCGAACCGGGCATGAAGGTGCTGGACATCGGTTGCGGCTGGGGCGGCATGGCGCTGACACTGGCGCGCGACTATGGCGCATATGTCACCGGCGTGACGCTGTCGGAAAACCAGTTGGCCACCGCGCAGGCGCGCGCCAAGGCAGAGGGGCTGGAGGACCGCGTGACCTTTCGCCTGCTCGATTACCGGCGGCTTGACGAACGGTTTGCCCGCATTGTCAGCGTCGGCATGTTGGAACACGTCGGCGTGCCGCACTACGCCGAGTATTTCGGCAAGGTCCGCGACCTGATGGCCGATGACGGGGTGGCGGTGATCCACTCTATCGTCAAGAACGGCCCGCCGCGTCCGAACAACGCCTGGATCGACAAATATATCTTTCCCGGCAGCTACGCGCCCTCCGCGTCAGAGATTTACCGCGCCATCGAAAACAGTTGGCTTCACCAGTCCGACGATGAGGCGCTACGCATCCACTACGCGCTGACGCTCAAGGCGTGGCGCGCGCGGCTGGAGGCGCAGCAGGACAGGGTCGAGGTCATGTTTGACGCCAAATTCATGCGGATGTGGCGGTTCTATCTGGCCTCGATGGAGGTGGCATTCCAGTCGGGCAACCTGCATGTGCAGCAGTGGCAACTTGCCAAATCCCTGTCCACGGTGCCGATCACGCGGGACTACCTGTATTCTGCGGCGCGCGCGGATCACCCGAACTGGCGCGACGCGGCGGAATAGCCGTGCAACGGTGGTCTCATGTGTCCCCGCCCGGACGTGATTCGGGGTCCGTCGCCTAGAATGGGCGCACCACGTTGCCCGAATAAAAATAGACGCCCAGTCCCAGTGCAAACAGGATCACGCCAGACAGCGAATGCAGCACAATCGCCTCGGCGAAATTGCCGCGCCGCTCATAGGCCCATGCAAAGACCAGCCCTCCGCAAAAGGTCATCGCCGCGACGATCCAGTTCCAGTACATCAGGTGCGCCAGCGAAAAGAGCGCAGCGTTCAGCACCAGCGGCGGCCAGTTTCCGCCCGGCAGCAGCTCGCCGTAACGGCGAAAGAACAGTGGCCGGAACACCAATTCCTGCGGCAAGGCGGACAACAGCGGATAGAGCAACGCAATCATCAGCATCAGCCACGGGTTGATACGCAGCAGGGCAAACGCCGCCTCTGGCGCGGTCAGTTTGACCACCGTCAGCCCGGCCACAGCGGTGACCGCGCCGAATCCCGCCACCAGCCGCCAGTCGATGGTGCGCGCACCTTCGGTCAGCGACCGCCATGCGAATCCCGGTGTCAGGTGCAACAGCACCAGACCCAGCGCGCTAAAGCCGAACAGCAGCGGAAACATCATGTCGGGCGACACGCCCACGGCGATCCCCGCCGGGATCACGGCAAACAGGCCGACAAACTCGATCCACAGCCGGACCCGGCGCGCCGCACCGCCGCCGTCTTCTGACACAATGGACATCTCGGCGGCTCCTTGCTCTGCGCGCTTGCCAGAGATAGGCACGACGTGGCGGCGTACCACCCCGTTCGAGGCTTGCGCTCGAAGGCGCGCCGCGTATAACGCCGACAATTTGCGAATAGACACCTCCGGGGCTGCCGTCTCCCGGGGCTGAGCATGGAGCGCCCGATGCCGAAGAGAACCGATATCCAGTCGATCATGATCATCGGAGCGGGTCCCATCATTATCGGACAGGCCTGCGAGTTCGATTATTCCGGCGCTCAGGCCTGCAAGGCGCTGCGCGAAGAGGGCTACCGGGTCATTCTGGTCAACTCGAACCCGGCCACGATCATGACAGACCCCGGTCTGGCCGATGCCACCTATATCGAGCCGATCACACCCGAGGTTGTCGCGCGCATCATCGAAAAGGAACGCCCCGACGCGCTTCTGCCCACAATGGGCGGACAGACGGGCCTGAACACCTCGCTCGCGCTTGAGGAAATGGGCGTGCTGGAGAAATTCGGCGTCGAGATGATCGGCGCCAAGCGTGAGGCCATCGAGATGGCCGAGGACCGCAAGCTCTTCCGCGAGGCGATGGACCGCATCGGCCTTGAGAACCCCAAGGCCACCATCGTCACCGCGCCCAAGAACGCCAAGGGCAAGTTCGATCTGGATGCTGGCGTGTCGATCGCACTGGAAACGCTGGAATATGTCGGCTTGCCCGCCATCATCCGCCCCGCCTTTACCCTTGGCGGCACCGGCGGCGGCGTGGCCTATAACCGCGAGGATTACATCCACTACTGCCGCACCGGCATGGATGCCTCTCCTGTGGGTCAGATCCTTGTGGATGAGTCGCTGCTGGGCTGGAAAGAGTTCGAGATGGAGGTCGTCCGCGACAAGGCGGACAACGCGATCATCGTCTGCGCCATCGAAAACGTCGATCCGATGGGCGTTCACACCGGCGATTCGATCACCGTTGCCCCGGCGCTGACGCTGACCGACAAGGAATACCAGATCATGCGCAACGGCTCCATCGCCGTGCTGCGTGAGATCGGCGTCGAAACCGGCGGCTCGAACGTGCAGTGGGCGGTGAACCCCGAAAACGGCCGCATGGTCGTGATCGAGATGAACCCGCGTGTCAGCCGCTCCTCCGCTCTGGCGTCGAAGGCGACCGGTTTCCCCATCGCCAAGATCGCCGCCAAGCTGGCCATCGGCTACACGCTGGATGAGCTGGACAACGACATCACCAAGGTCACGCCAGCCAGCTTTGAGCCGACCATCGACTATGTCGTCACCAAGATCCCCAAGTTTGCCTTCGAAAAATTCCCCGGCGCACAGCCGCTGCTGACCACCGCGATGAAATCCGTGGGTGAGGCGATGGCCATCGGCCGCACCATCCACGAATCGCTGCAAAAGGCGCTCGCCTCGATGGAATCCGGCCTGACCGGCTTTGATGAGGTCGACATCCCCGGTGTTGGCGTTGACGCATGGTCGATCCCCGCCGACAAATCCGCCGTCATCAAGGCCATCGGCCAGCAAACCCCCGACCGGATGCGCACCATTGCGCAGGCCATGCGCCACGGCCTGACCGATGACGAAATCCACGGCACCACCATGTTTGACCCGTGGTTCCTTGCCCGCATCCGCGAGATCGTCGAGGCCGAGGCCGAGATCCGCGCAAACGGCCTGCCGCAGGATGCCGACGGCATGCGCGCGCTCAAGATGATGGGCTTTACCGATGCGCGCCTCGCCAAGCTGACCGGCTTTGCCGAAAAAGACGTGCGCAGCCGCCGCCACGCGCAGGGCGTCACCGCCGTCTTCAAACGCATCGACACCTGCGCGGCCGAGTTTGAGGCGCAAACCCCCTACATGTACTCCACCTACGAAGAGCCCATGATGGGCGAGGTGGAATGTGAGGCGCGCCCTAGCGACCGCAAAAAGGTCGTCATCCTCGGTGGTGGCCCCAACCGCATCGGGCAGGGGATCGAATTCGATTACTGCTGCTGCCACGCCTGCTTTGCCCTGACCGACGCGGGCTATGAAACCATCATGATCAACTGCAACCCGGAAACCGTGTCGACCGACTACGACACCTCGGACCGGTTGTACTTTGAGCCGCTGACCTTTGAACACGTCATGGAAATCCTGCGGGTCGAGCTGGAAAATGGCACCCTGCACGGCGTCATCGTGCAGTTCGGCGGCCAGACCCCGCTGAAACTCGCCAACGCGCTAGAGGCAGAGGGCATCCCGATCCTTGGCACCACGCCCGACGCCATCGACCTTGCCGAAGACCGCGAACGCTTTCAGGCGCTGGTCAACCAACTTGGCCTGAAACAGCCGCGCAACGGCATCGCCTCGACCGACGCACAGGCGCTGGCCATCGCCGAGGACATCGGCTTTCCGCTGGTGATCCGCCCCTCTTACGTTCTGGGCGGCCGCGCGATGGAAATCGTCCGCGATATGGACCACCTGCGCCGCTACATCTCAGAGGCGGTTGTGGTGTCCGGCGACAGCCCCGTGCTGCTGGACAGCTACCTGTCCGGTGCGGTCGAACTGGACGTTGACGCGCTCTGCGACGGGCAGAACGTCCACGTCGCGGGCATCATGCAGCACATCGAAGAGGCGGGCGTTCACTCGGGCGATTCCGCCTGCTCGCTGCCGCCCTATTCGCTGGGCAAACCGATCCTGCAAGAGATCGAAAAACAGACCCACGCGCTGGCCAAGGCCCTGAATGTCGTCGGCCTGATGAACGTCCAATTCGCCATCAAACCCAATGAGGCCGGCGAGGATGAGATCTACCTGATTGAGGTCAACCCCCGCGCCAGCCGCACCGTGCCTTTCGTCGCCAAGGCGACCGACAGCGCCATCGCCTCCATCGCCGCCCGCATCATGGCGGGTGAGCCGCTGTCCAACTTCCCCCTCCGCGCGGGCTATGCCGAAGACACCGACTACGACACCGATGTGCCGATGGCCGACCCGATGACATTGGCCGATCCGAACATGCCGTGGTTCTCTGTCAAAGAGGCGGTGCTGCCCTTCGCCCGCTTCCCCGGTGTCGACACGATCCTTGGCCCGGAAATGCGCTCCACCGGTGAGGTCATGGGCTGGGACCGCTCGTTCCCGCGCGCCTTCCTCAAGGCGCAAATGGGCGCAGGCACCATCCTGCCACAAGAGGGCGCGGTGTTCTTCTCCATCAAGGATGAGGACAAGACCCCCCAGATCGCCGAAACCGCGCGCGTCCTTGTGGACCTTGGGTTCACCATCGTGGCCACTCAGGGCACCGCGACCTTCCTGGAGGCGCACGGGATCGCCTGCGAACTGGTCAAAAAGGTCTACGAAGGCCGCCCCAACGTGGTCGACTTGATGAAGGACGGCGGCATCCAACTGGTGATGAACACCACCGAAGGCGCCGCCGCCGTGGCCGACAGCCGCGAAATCCGCTCTGTCGCGCTCTACGACAAGATCCCCTACTACACGACCGCCGCGGGCGCCCATGCGGCGGCCTTGGCGATGAAAGAGCGTGAAGAGGGTGAGTTGGTGGTGAAAAGCTTGCAGGGGTGAGGCGTTTGGGTCGGATTGCTCAAATCTTTGGCTGGGTCGCCATAGTTGTTGGAGGACTTCGAGTTCTCATGGCAGTGTGGGTTGCGACTTCGTTTGAAGGCGAGGCTTACACGAACGCGATTGGTCAATACCTTGGAAGTGCAGAGAACACCGGGGAAGCGATAGACAAAGGAACTGTCTCGCTTCTTGTCGGGTTTGCATTTGTTTTGCTGGGTACCCTCGTGCGACGCAGCAGGGCGTAGCGAAACCCCAATTGGCGCCTAGCAACTGCTATTTGTCCTATCAACGATGCACCTGCCTCAAGCGCGGAACACGGGCCGGAAGCCCGCCGGGCGAGCACCTGACCGGCATCGTCGCAGCGAAGGCGCGCCGATCCTTGACGGATTGTCCAAAGCGAGGCTGGCACACATCCCACAAAACACCGTAGGGCGGGCTTCAGCCCGCCACCTCCTCCGCCCCCCCCCACCCGCAGAGACCTCTGCACCTCCCAGATCATCGCCAAATTCGCCACGCCAAACCCCACCGGCGACACCAACATCGACGCCATCGCCAAAGGCAGGCTCACCCATCCAATATGCGGCAAGGCCCAAGCCTCGACCGCGTACCGCAGCCAGATCGACAGGGTAAAGAACGACACTGCCGCGCAGATCATCAAAATCACCGACACCACCCGCACCCATCGCGGCAATGGCCCGGCCTTGGGTCGGACGCGCGGTTCCGGCGCTGTACTCTCCACCCGTCGGGCCTTTCGCCAGCGTTGCACCGGCGGTACGATCAGGCATCCGGCAAAGAACAGCAGAAACATCCACGCCAGCGCCATGTTCCGGCTTTCGAACAGCGGGTCCAGTTGGATGCTGCGCGGATCGTCGGGCAGATAGCGCAGCGCGACGCGCGTGCCTTGTTCCATCGCGCGCAGGAAATCCCGCGTGACCTGCGTTTCGACCGTGATCCTGCGGCCCGCAGCCTCAAACGTTACGGTGGCATAGTACCGAAGGCGGGGCGGCTTATCCGGTTGCGTGTTGGTCCTTTGACTGCGGCCAGAGACAAAGACCGCTGTCGCGTCCACCCCATCACGCTCAAACCGCGTGGCGCGGGTTGAGGCGCTGTAGATCATGGCCAGCAGGACAAGGAACAACAGCGCGAACAGACCGGCGACGATCAGAGGGATCGGTTTGCGCGTCTCCATCGTGTTGTCCTGTGGTCTGTGTTGGCGTTCTGGGCGGCGCAAGACTATCAGGAACGCCCGGGAAAAGCACCGCTGGCCAAAGGCCATTCCCCGCTCAAATCCTAACACTTCGTAAATTCGTCTCTGTAACCCATTGATTTTCCATATCCGCCCCCGTGTCCACGCGTGGACAGCCCGGATGTTATCCCTCTCCACATCTGATTGCCGCGCTGTTAAACCCATCCCAGCAGCATTTTCGGAGGGCTTATTCCATGAAACCCGTCATCCTCACTATTCTCGACGGCTGGGGCCTGCGCGAGGACGCGGAACACAACGCGCCCAAGCTGGCCAAGACCCCCACGATGGACCGCCTCACCGCGACCTGCCCGCATGCCACGCTGATCACCCACGGCCCCGACGTCGGCCTGCCCACGGGCCAGATGGGCAACTCAGAGGTGGGCCACACAAATATCGGCGCGGGCCGGGTGGTCGCCATGGACCTCGGCCAGATTGACCTCGCCATCGAGGACGGGTCCTTTTTCCAGAACACCGAGATCCTCAGCTTTGCCGAGACAGTCAAAAATGCGGGCGGCACGGCACATCTGATGGGGCTGACCTCCGACGGGGGCGTCCACGCCCACACCGATCACATCCTCGCCGCCGCCAAGGCCCTGACTGATCAAGGGCTGTCCGTCGCCATCCACGTCATCACCGACGGCCGCGACGTGCCGCCCACCTCTGCCGGGGACCAGATCGCTGCGTTCGAGGCCGCCTTGCCCGAAGGCGCCAAAATCGTCAGCGTGAGCGGGCGCTACTACGCGATGGACCGCGACACGCGCTGGGACCGCGTCGAAAAAGCCTATCGCGCCATGGTCGAAGGCGACGCGCCATCGCAGCCTGACGTCCTCACCGGGATCAAGGCCAGCTACGCCGACGACAAGGCCGATGAATTCATTCTGCCCTTCATTGTCGACGGCTACACCGGAATCGCCGAGGGCGACGGCGTATTCTTTCTCAACTTTCGCGCGGATCGCGCGCGGGAAATCCTGTCCGCTATCGGTGACCCAGAGTTCGACGGCTTCGCCCGTACGCTCAAACCCCTGTCGGGCCTGTTGGGCATGGTGGACTATTCCAAGGCACATGGTGCCTACATGACCACGGCCTATCCTAAACAAACCATCGTCAACACGCTGGGCGAATGGGTGGCCAAACAGGGCAAGACGCAGTTCCGTCTGGCCGAGACAGAGAAATATCCACACGTCACTTTCTTTCTGAATGGCGGCAAGGAAACGCCGGAACCGCATGAGGACCGCTTTATGCCCAAGTCGCCCAAGGTGGCGACCTATGACCTGCAGCCAGAGATGTCGGCGGGCGAAGTGACAGAGAAATTCCTTGAGGCCATCGACCACGGTTATGACCTGATCGTGGTGAACTTTGCCAACCCTGACATGGTCGGCCACACTGGCGATTTGCAAGCTGCGATGAAAGCCTGTGAAGCGGTGGATGCGGGCCTTGGCCAAGTGGTTGCCAAGCTGGAGGAAACCGGCGGCGCGCTACTGGTCATTGCCGATCACGGCAATTGCGAAACCATGGTCGATCCTGAAACCGGCGGGCCGCACACCGCGCATACCACCAATCTAGTCCCGGTGATCCTGTTCGGCGGGCCAGAGGCCGCGCAGCTGCGTGACGGACGGCTGGCGGATGTCGCGCCGACGCTGTTGCAACTGATGGATCTGCCGCAGCCCGAGGAAATGACCGGGGTGAGCCTGATCAAGTGAAACGTCTTGCGCTCATTCTTGCCCTTTGGGCCGCACAGGTGACCGCGCAGGATGCGGGGGCGCAGGCGCGCGCCGCGGCTGAGGCGCTAGAGGCCGCGTCAGTCCTGCTCGGCACCGCGGAAGAGGCGCAGGACCGGGTGGCAGCGCTGACCGACACTGTGCGCGCCTATGAGGATGGGCTGGCCGCAATGCGGGAGGGCCTGCGCGCCGCCACGATCCGCGAAACGGAACTCAGCCGGAGATTGGCGGGGCAGGAGGCAGAGGTGGCCCGCCTGCTGGGCGCACTCATGGCGGTCGGCGATCGGGCCGCCACACGCACGCTGATCCATCCGGAGGGGCCGCTGGGCGCGGCACGGTCAGGCATGTTGGTGGCAGCCGTGACGCCGGGTTTGGCGGACAGGGCGTCAGCGCTGCGCGCAGATCTGGAAGAGGTCACAGCCCTACGCTCATTGCAACAGAATGCGGCGGACACGCTGCAATCGGGCTTGAGCGGCGTGCAAACTGCGCGCACGGCCCTCAGCAAGGCCATCGCCGAACGCACGGATCTGCCGCGCCGCTTTACCGAGGACCCGATCCGAACCGCCATCCTGATCTCGGCCACGGAGACGTTGCAGGGTTTTGCCTCGGGGCTGGCGGAAATCTCCGAGGACGACAGCGCACCGCCGCTGCCGGCCATTGAGGACCGCAAAGGCGCGCTGCCGCTGCCGGTGCGCGGCGTGATTCTGCATGAGGCAGGTGACCGCGACGCCGCAGGTGTGTCGCGCCCCGGAATCGTTGTGGCCACACGCCCCGGCGCACTGGTCACATCGCCCACGGCGGCAACCATTCGCTACGCTGGTCCGCTGCTGGACTACGGTCTGGTCGTAATCCTTGAACCTCAGGCCGACCTGATGTTTGTTCTGGCCGGACTGGACACCACGTTTGGCGAAGCCGGGCAGGTTGTGCCCGCTGGATCGCCGGTCGGGCTGATGGGGGGCGCGGCAGGCAATAATTTGTCACCTTCAGGTGAGGGGGCTGGCGCAGGCCGGTCCGAAACGCTCTATATAGAGGTCAGAGAGGGCGACGTGCCCGAAGATCCACTGCGGTGGTTCACAACCGACAAGGGATGATTGAGGTATGAGGAAATTCGTGATGGCCGCAGTGGGCGGCACGCTGGCGTCCGTCGTGGCGACCACCCAACTGGTGGGGCCGCTGCTGGCGCAAGAAGGGGCACGCCCGCAAAGCGTCTATGAACAGCTTGACCTGTTCGGCGACATCTTTGAACGCATTCGCGCGCAATATGTCGAGGAGGTTGATGAAAAGGACCTGATCGAGGCAGCCATCAACGGGATGCTCACCTCACTTGATCCGCATTCGGGCTATTTGGCCCCCGAGGATGCCGCCGACATGCGTGTGCAGACTCGTGGTGAATTCGGCGGTCTGGGCATCGAAGTCACGCAGGAAGACGGCTTTGTCAAAGTGGTCTCGCCCATGGATGGCACTCCGGCAGACGCGGCGGGCATGGAGGCTGGTGATTTCATCACCCATGTTGACGGCGAAAGCGTGCTGGGCCTGACACTGGATGAAGCGGTGGACATGATGCGTGGGCCGGTCGGCTCTGAGATCGTGATCACCGTGGTGCGCGAAGGCGTCGAGGAACCCTTTGATGTCTCAATCATCCGCGATACCATCAAGCTCACTGCGGTGCGGACCCGTACAGAGGGTGAAACCGTGGTGCTGCGCGTCACGACCTTCAACGACCAGACGTTTGCCAACCTTGCCGATGGACTGGCCAAACAGGTCGAAGAAGCGGGCGGCATCGACAAGATCAACGGCTTTGTCGTCGATCTGCGCAACAACCCGGGTGGCTTGCTGAATCAGGCGATCATGGTGTCCGATGCGTTCCTCGACAAAGGTGAGATCGTGTCGACCCGTGGCCGCGATCCCGCCGATGGCGACCGCTACAACGCCCAGCCGGGCGATCTGGCCGAAGGCAAGCCGCTGGTGGTGCTGATCAATGGCGGCTCTGCCTCTGCGTCCGAGATTGTCGCCGGTGCGCTGCAGGATCACCGCCGTGCTATCGTCGTGGGCACCAAATCGTTTGGCAAAGGCTCTGTCCAGACGGTGATGCCGCTGCGCGGCAATGGCGCGATGCGCCTGACGACCTCGCGTTACTACACACCCTCGGGCCGGTCGATTCAGGCGCTGGGCGTGTCGCCCGACATCGTGGTCGAACAGCCGCGCCGTGATCCCAACGCGGTGGAAGAAGAAGAACCCGCGAACCCGTTCCGCCGCACCGAGGCGGACCTGCGCGGCAGCCTCGACAACGACTCGCTGACGCCGGAAGAGATCGAGCAGATCCAAGCAGACCGCGCCAAGGCAGAGGCCGCCGCCAAACTGCGTGAAGAGGATTATCAACTGGCCTACGCCATCGACATCCTCAAGGGGCTGTCGGCTCTGGCACCCAGGGACTGACGCGACACCTTTGACGATTTTGAACCGGCGGCCTTTGGGTCGCCGGTTTTTCTTTGACTGCCACCGGGGGCAAGACAGGCGCTAATCTTAGTGATCCGGCCCTGAAACGGGGGTTTCGAACAAACCGCCCCTGCGCTAGCTTCCCTGCAAATCAACCCGACGAAAGCCCGCCATGACCCCCGAACAGATTGCCGCCTTGCCGTATCGCCGCAACGTTGGCGTCATGCTGGTCAACACCCGGGGCCAGGCCTTTGTCGGCCAGCGGATCGACAGTGACATTCCCGCTTGGCAGATGCCACAGGGCGGGATCGACAAAGGCGAAGATCCCAAGGATGCCGCGCTGCGCGAACTTGAAGAAGAAACCGGCGTGCCCCGCGACCTTGTCACCGTCGAGGCCGAAACCGATGGCTGGATCGCCTACGATCTGCCGCATGACATCGTGCCAAGGATCTGGAAAGGCCGCTACAAGGGACAGGAACAGAAATGGTTCCTGCTGCGCTTTCACGGCACGGACGATCAGGTGCGTCTGGACGCCGACGATCATCAGGAGTTTTCCGAATGGTGCTGGATGTCGGCGGACGAGGTGGTCTCGCAGATCGTGCCGTTCAAACGCATGGTCTACGAACAGGTGATCAACGCGTTCCGGAAACATCTCTGATGCGCTGGCTGACATGTATCCTGTCGCTTCTGGCAACCCCAGCGTTGTCCTTGTCTTGCCTGCCGCCAGACCCAGTGCGGGATTTCCATGCGGCGGATACAGCTGACACACGATGGGGCATCGCGGTCGGACGGCTCGACTTTGACGAAAACCGGCTGCCCAAGGTCGACTGGAACCGACAAGATGCGGTGCCGCCGCAAACCGACTTGCGCGCCACGATGGTCGGCCACGCGCTGGACCCTAGCGGCTACAACACGGTGTTTCAGGCCAACGTGACGCTGCGGGTGCTGTGCTTTGGCCCGTGGTGCGCCGCCCCCAAAAGCGGTGCCCGCTACCTGGCCTTCATCAAACACGAAAACGGTATGCGGGTGGTGCAGGCTGAACCCTGCGGAAATTGGCTGTACATCAACCCGCGTCGCGAAGATCTCGACCGCGTTCACAAATGCCTCGTCGGTGGTCCCTGCGCAGAGCGCGACTTCTAAACCAAACTGCGGTCCCGGCTTCTTCTGTCCTAAAATATCCCGGGGGGGCCGGGGGCCAGAGCCCCCCGTCGGATCGCCGGGCCGCAGGCACGGCGAAACCGCTCACAGACTTAGCGCAAACGTTTGAGGATCGCGGGTGAGGCATAACCGTCCGGCACCAACCCCTTTGACTGTTGAAAATTGCGCACCGCCTCGACGGTGAGCGGGCCGATCTTGGCGTCGATCCCTTCGGTGTCAAACCCCGCTGCGGTCAGACGTTTCTGCAACTCGATGCGCTCCTGAAAGGTCAACGCCCGGTCCTCGCGTGGCCAGCTACCGCTGAACGGGGCACCGCCTGCAATCCGGTCCGCCAGATGGCCCACGCCGATCACATAGGCGTCGGCGGTGTTATAGGTCTCGATCACCTCGAAATTTTCAAAGATCAAAAAGGCCGTGCCCTGATGGCCGGCTGGTAGGAGCACAGAGGCGGGACCGAAGTCCTTGACCGGCTCACCGTCCACGCCCACCACGCCTTTGCGTGCCCAGGCAGAGGGCAGGCGGGTGACCTCGCGCTTGGCCTCCAGATAGTCGAAACCTTTGGGCAGCGTCACCTCGACCCCCCAAGGCACGCCCGTCTTCCAGCCGTTGGCTTTCAGGTAGTTGGCGGTGGACGCCAGCGCGTCGGCGGGATCGTCATCCCAGATATTGCGCCTCCCGTCGCCATCGTGATCGACGGCAAGCCGCTGGAACGATCCCGGCATGAACTGCGTGTGCCCCATGGCCCCGGCCCAGGATCCTTTCAGCCTGTCGGGTGTCGTGTCGCCTTGTTGCAGGATCTTCAGCGCGTCGATCACCTGTTCCTCAAAGAACTCCGCGCGCCGCGCATCATAGGCCAGGCTCGCCATGCTCTGGATGACCGGGGTTGATCCGCGAAAGGTGCCATAGGCGGACTCCAAGCCCCAGATCGCCACGACAACCTCTTTCTGGACGCCGTAGTTCTCCTCGATCTGGTCCAGCAGCGCAGCGTTCTTGCGCAGGGCGGCCTTGCCGTTGCGAACGCGGGCGTCCGATGCGGCGCTGTCGAGGTAGACCCAGATCGTCTTGGTAAATTCCGATTGGTTGCGGTCCCGTTCGACCACTTTGCGATCGAACGCCACATCCTTGAAGGCGCGATCAAAGGTTTCTGCGCGCACGCCCTGTTCCAGGGCCCGGGGCCGAAACTCTTGCACCCAAGCGGCAAACCCGGCCTGCGTGCCGGTGATCCGAGCAGACAGCGCCGCCTCAGCCTGTAGCGCGGCGGGGCGCAGCGTAGGGCGCAGCGACAGGGCAGGCGCAAAGGCACCGTCTGTCAGGGTGGCGGCGCGGGCGACCACCTCTTCCTCTGGCGGGATAGTGGCGGGCGTCAGGGACGTTTCGCCCCGCGCAACGGGGCGCAAAGACCTGTCGACTGCCTCGGCCGAAACTACGGGGGCGGTCAAAAGCAGGGCGATCAGTCCGAAATACGCGCGATACATCATGGCTACGATCCTGCTGCTCTTTTGTTTTACAGCAGCTTAACCCGAGCCGGGTCACTTGCGAAGACGGAACCGGTGTGGGGCGCGGTTTCCTGCCGCCGCGCCCCGCGCGACAGCCTCAGTTCTTTTCCCGACGCTGCCGCGATACCTTGCGCTTGGTCTTGGCGTCCTTGGTCTTGGCCTTGGCCAGCTTGCGACGGGGGGAAGTTCCCGGCTTGCCGCGCCCACGCCCGCGTCCGCGCGCCTGACGACCGCCTTGCACGCTCTGGTATTCGTCGTCGTCAAGTTCCAGCAATTCAAAAGCAATGCCGCCGGTCACGGGAGCCGCTTCGACCAGTTTCACTCGCGCCCGCATTCCCAGACCGATAATTCGCCCCGTGCTGCCGCCCATCAAGGTGCCTGCGTCGCGGTCAAAGTGGAAATACTCGTTGCCCAGTGTACCGATGGGCACCAGACCGTCAGCCCCGGTTTCATCCAGTTTGACGAACAGGCCGAACTTGGCAATGCCGGATACGCGGCCCGTGAATTCCGCCCCCAGCCGCTCCGACAGAAATGCGGCCAGATAGCGGTCGGTGGTGTCGCGTTCGGCCATCATCGACCGGCGTTCCGTGTCGCTGATATGCTGCGCCGTTGTTTCCAGCCGTTCGATATCCTGCACGCTCAACCCGTCGTCACCCCATTTATGCGCCGTGACCAGCGCCCGGTGCACGATCAGGTCCGAATAGCGCCGGATCGGAGAGGTGAAATGCCCGTAGTTCTGCAACGCGAGGCCAAAATGGCCAAAGTTCTTTGGGCTGTAATAGGCTTGGGTCATCGACCGCAGCGTGGCCAGATTGATCAATTCCGACTCGCCGGTCTTGGCGGCCTGATGCAGCAACTGGTTCAGGTGGTGGGTTTTCAACACCTGCCCCTTGGCGAGTGTCAGCCCGGCAGATTCCGCGGTGTCGCGCAGCGACTCCAGCTTTTCCTGCGGCGGTTCCTCATGGACGCGGAACAGCAGCGGCGTGTCCTTGGCGATCAGGGTTTCGGCGGCGGCGACGTTGGCCAGCACCATGAATTCCTCGATCAGCTTGTGGGCGTCCAGCCGGTCGGCGAAATCGACCGATGTGACCTTGCCGTCCTCGTCGAGTTTGATCTTGCGTTCCGGCAGGTCCAGATCCAGCGGCTGACGCCGTTCCCGAGCGGCGCGCAATGCGTCGTAGGCGTCGTAGAGCGGTTTCAGGACCGGCTCCAGCAGCGGGCCGGTCTTATCGTTTGGGGAGCCGTCGATGGCCGCCTGCACCTCTGCATAGTTCAGCGAGGCCGGCGAGCGCATCAGCCCGCGATAGAACCGCTGGCCCAGCTTGTTGCCTGCTGCGTCGATCCGCATCCGGACAGCGATACAGGCGCGCGGCACGCCCTCATGCAATGAGCACAGATCCCCTGACAACCGGTCCGGCAGCATTGGCACGACACGGTCAGGAAAATAGGATGAGTTCCCGCGCGACTTTGCCTCGCGGTCCAGCGCCGAGCCGGGTGTGACGTAGTGGGCGACATCGGCGATGGCGACCCACAGCACATGACCGCCTTCGTTTTGCGGATCGTCGTCCGGTTCGGCAAAGATCGCGTCGTCGCGGTCGCGGGCGTCGACCGGGTCGATGGTGATCAGCGGCATGTCCCGCAGGTCGGTGCGACCGGACAGGCCCGCCGGTTTCATGCTGTCGGCCTCTGCCAGCACCTCTGGCGGAAAGTCGTCGGGGATGCCGTGCTGGTGGATCGCGATCAGTGACACGGCGCGCGGGGCGGTCGGGTCGCCCAGACGTTCGACGATGCGCGCCCGCGGCAGGCCCATGCGGCCCCGTGCGGGGCCAGCCTGTTCCGCCTCGACCAGTTCACCCTCTTGGGCGCCGCCGGTTGCCTCGGTCTCGACCATCCATTCCTTGTCCGAGCCCTTGTCGATGGGCATGATCCGCCCGCCCTCGGCGGTCTTGCGGAAGATGCCGACCACGCGGCGCGGGCTGGCGCCGATTCGGCGGATCAGGCGGGCCTCATAGTTGTGGTCGACCTCATGCACCACCTGCAGACGGGCGAGGATGCGGTCGCCTTCGCCCAGCGCGGGGTCACTGGCGCGGGGGATCAGCAGGACTGTGGGTTCGACCCCTTCGCCGTGCCATTCCAGCGGCTGCGCAAAGAGATCGCCGTTGGCGTCCGGGGCCTTGACCTGCAGCACGCTGACGGGCGGCAGGCGGTCGGGGTCGCGGTAGGTTTTCTTGCGCTTTTCAAGATGGCCCTCATCCTCAAGCTCTCGCAGGATGCGCTTGAGATCAATGCGGTCAGCCCCCTTGATGCCAAAGGCCTTGGCGATGTCACGTTTCGAGGTGAGGGTCGGGTTGGCGGAGATCCAGTCAAGGACCTCTGCCTTTGTGGGCAGCTTGCTCATGGGAATGAGGTAGCACGGGCGCATGACGGCGTCATGTCGATTCCGCAGCCGTCCAAAAAGAGGTGCCCACGCGTGGACAGCAATTCGGCATAACAAAATCAATAGGTTACAGAGGTGATTTCATCATTTGTTAGGAAATGCAGGTTTTCGGCCTGCGCGTGAAAACGACTTTCGCTTAGGCAGGTGGCCCGGATGCGGGCGGGACGCGGTGGATCGGAGCGGTCAGGACAGAGGACCATTCGCGTGCGATGCTGGCAAGGATGATGGTCAGAACCGGAGAGCAGAAGATCAGCAGGCGGCCAATGTTGTTCCCGACCGCTGCGGCGATCCCGACAAACAGGATCACACCGAAGGTCACGCAAAGATCGCGCGTCAGCCAGCGATCGACGCGTGGTGCCCTGCGGGTTGCGACCATAAACATCACGGTGGCAAGCAGCACGATGATGGCAAGGTTCTGGGTCAGAAAGACCTGAAAGATGAACTCTCGGTTGCCAAAGGAAAAGCCCGCCAGCGCGTCGATTAAGGACTGGGGCGAGAGTTGGTGGCCGTATTGGTCATTGGAGAGCGACAGACGCAGCGCAATATGCGCGCACAGGCTGAGGGTGGCGCTGGCCAGCACCAGCAGTCGGCTCTTTTGCTTGTGCTGCCCACCCGTGATCAGATCGACAAAGACGAGGGCGACAAAGAGGATCGGAATGAGCTCTCGCTGAAGGGCGGCGGCGAGGATGATCAGCGCCGCGATCAGGGGGAGACCGGCCCGATAGGCCAGATAGGCCGCCGTGAACATCAGCAGCGAAAGCCCCTCTGTCAGTCCCGAAAAGGCAAAGAAGAGGATGCTGAAGTTGAACACCATCACGGCGGGTATCCACCACGAGACAAGTTCGGCCTGCCGCGTTTGGCGGTGCAGATAGGTGCCCAGCAAAGCCGCCGTCAGGGTGACGGACAGGTAATTTACCGTGAGGGCGGAAAAGAAAACGCCGCGCTCATAGCCCGTGGCGGCAAAGGCAATGTCCGTGTCGTAGTCAAAGCCCGCTTCATACAGAAGGTTGACGAGCACCGCCTGAATTTGGCGCAAGACCCACGGCGCGTCTGCCGCGCTGAAATCAAGCGGGCTCAGGTACATCGCGTGGTAGTGGGCGTAATCCGTGCCACCGAAATCCGGGACGTGGAATTTGTAGGCCAGATAGAACAAAGGAAAGAAGGCGAAGAGGTAGATCAGGCTGCGCGCACCAAAGGAGATCAAAGCTCTTGCCATGGTTTTTCCTAGTGATCCAATGCGCGCGGTTGCGATGGATCGGCCCGGCGCAGGTCGGCCACGGTGTCCACATCCACCAGACTGTCGATCTGTGCCGTGCGCCTGTCGGGGATGGAGGCGATGGTATCGGCCAGTGCGTGTTCGGTGGACCAGCGCACGCCATCGAACAGCGTTGCGGGGACTTGGGCCGCATTGCGGATGCCGACCAGCCAATAGCCGCCATCCTCTGCCGGGCCAAAAACCGCGTCGGCAGGCCCCAATGCGCGAAAGGCGCGCCATATGGCGGGGCGGGTGATGCCGGGGATGTCCGCGCCGATGACGCAGACCGCGCCGGGGGCGGCGGCGCGCATCATGCGGGCCATGCGGTCGCCCAAGGTGCCGCCGCCCTGTGGCAGGCGCAGCAGGTCGGCGGGCCAGACGCGGCTGGCGGTGGCGGCGCGGTCGGGGCTGACGGCCAGCACCAGATGCCAGCGCGGATCACGCAGTCGGCGCAGCAGGCGCGCGCTTTGGTGATGGAACCACCATTTCGCGGCGACGGTGCCGATGTCGCGCGCCAGCCGGGTTTTGACCCGACCGGGGCGCGGTTCCTTGACCATGACGATCAGCGTCGGTTTCACGCCTGCGCCCGCATGTTTTGATGTGGAATGCCCGCGTCGTCGTAGACCGGGCCAAAGGCGGCAAAGCCCAGTTTCTCGTAGAACGGCAGCGCGTGGCTTTGTGCGCCAAGAACGACGGAGGAAATGTCGGGCTGGCCCTTGAACCAATCCACCCCGAACCGGACCAGTGCCGCGCCAAGGCCGGTGCCGCGCGCCTCAGACAGCACGCAGACCCGGCCTATGCGGCCCTCTACGCCCTCTTGCCGCAGGCGGGCAGTGCCAAGCGGGGTGTCGTCGATATAAGCCAGCAGGTGGACCGAGCTTTTGTCCAGATCGTCCCATTCCTCTGCCTCTGGGATGCCTTGTTCGTCGATGAACACGGCGCGTCGCAGGGCGTGGCAGGTGGCAAGGTCGGTGGTCTGTTCGATCCGGATCACGCGAAATAATCCTGCAGGATGCGGGTGTAGATCGCCTTGAGCTGGTGCACATGGGCGATTTCGACCCGTTCATCGACCGCGTGCATCCGTTTGCCCACAAGGCCAAATTCCACCACCGGGCAGTGGTTTTTGACAAAGCGTGCGTCAGAGGTGCCGCCGGTGGTGGACAATTCCGGCGTGATGTTGGTTTCCAGCGCAACGGCGCGCGAAACCAGGTCCGACAGCGGGCCGGGTGGTGTCAGAAAGCTTTCGCCGGAAATCTTGATCTGGACCTCGGTCGTGGTGCCGAATTCGGCGTCCACCTTGGCCGCCTCTGCGCGCAGCCAGTCCGACAGGGCCGCGCCGGTGTGGGTGTCGTTGAAACGGATGTTGACGGTGGCGCGGGTCTGGGCGGGGATCACGTTGGTGGCGGGGTTGCCGGTGTCGATGGTCACAACCGCCAGCGTCGAGGGGTCAAAGTGGTCGGTGCCCTCATCCAGCGTGTGACTTGCCAGCCGGTCCATCAGGCGGGCCATCGCGGGCATCGGGTTCAGCGCGCGGTGCGGATAGGCGGAATGGCCCTGTTTGCCGGTTGTGGTGAACCATGCGGTGAGCGACCCGCGCCGCCCGATCTTGATCATCTCCCCCATGGTGTCCGGGCATGTCGGCTCTCCCACCAGACAGACGGTCATCTGTTCGCCGGTGGCGGTCATCCAGTCCAGCAGGGCGGTGGTGCCGTCCATGGCATCGCCTTCTTCATCGCCGGTGATGGCAAGAACCACGGCCCCGTCGGGGGGCGTGTCGCGGACAAAGTCGATGGCGGCAGCGGCAAAGGCGGCGACGCCGGATTTCATGTCGGTCGAGCCGCGCCCGTAGAGATAGCCATCGTCGATTTCCGCGCCAAATGGATCAAAGCTCCAGTCGTCGCGGTTGCCGATGGGGACGACGTCGGTGTGGCCGTTGAAGCCAAAGGTTTTGGCGTGGCCCTTGTCGCCCCAGCGGGCATAGAGGTTGGAAACGCCGCCCCGGTCGACGCGAAAGCAGGTGAAGCCTGCGTTCTCCAGCAGCTCATGCAGCAGGATCAGCGCGCCGCCCTCTGCGGGGGTGACAGAGGGGCATTGCACAAGGCGGGCGGTGAGGTCGACCGGATCGGTCATCGGCGGCTCCTGAGATGGCGGCGTTTTGGTAGGGCTAGCGCGCCTTGGGACGCTTGGCAAATGGCGCAGGGGGATTGGCCGTGTTAGGTCTGTGTCAACGGTAAGGGCTGCGGGGCAAAATGGGTTGGATTGCGGTATCGGGGGCGGGTGCGCATTGGGTCGATCCGGACTGGCAGGCGGGGGCGGCGGACCGTCTTTTGCCGCGTGGCACTGTGATGGTCGAGGCCACGTTGGGCGGCGGGAAGCGGCCGGAACGGCTGTTGTCGATTGACCGGGTGTTGCCGTGGCCCGGTAGCCTGTCGCTGACGATGGTGGCGGGGCAGGGGCTGGCGCTGGTGATCTCGCAAGGGGCGCAGGTGTTTCAGTGCGTGCTGCCGCTGGCGGTGGAACAGCGCGAAGAGGTGCTGCGCATCAGTTTCGCCTGGGACAGTCCGGCGCGGCGTGGGCGGTTTGCGGTCGAACGGGCGGATGGCACGGTGCTGGCGGTACAGGACTCCGACGCGCCGTCGCCGCTGACGGGGGGCGATGTGCTGGCCTTGCAGGGGGCGGGCTGTTGCGCGCTGTCGGATGAGGTCGAACCGCTGGGGCCGGTGCCGACGCTGGCGGGCGACACGCAGGTGGCCACGCCGCAGGGGCCGCGGCGGGTGGCGGATCTGCGCTGTGGCGATACGGTTGTGACCCATGCGGGCGCGGCGGTGCCGGTGCTGGCGCAGGTCTCAAGGACGGTTCCGGCGATGGGGACGTTCCGCCCGGTGCGGCTGCAGGTGCCGTATTTCGGGCTGAACAAGGATCTGATCGTGGCCCCCGGTCAGTGCCTTGTGGTGGCGGGGGCGGACGTGTCCTATCTGTTTGGATGTGAGGCGGTGCTGGTGCCGGCCGCCGGGTTGGTGAACGGGCGCGCAGCGGTGTTTGAGGACAGCGGCCCGCTGGTCACATGGCATCAGGTGCTGTTGCCGGGGCACGAGGCGATGGTCTCTGCCGGGGCGGGCATCGAGAGCCTGTATGTCGGGCGGTTGCGGCGGCGGCGGGATTTTCTGCGCGATACGCTGCTGGCGGATGTACCTGCGGGGTTGATGCCGGAACACGGCGGCACCGCGCTCAAGGTGCTGGCCCCGTTCGAGGCGGTGACGCTGGCCGAAAGCCGCGCCGCCTGAACGCGCCGCGCGTCAGTCGTTGAAGGGCGTCACCTGTGCGACGATCACGGCGTTTTCGGCGCGCGCACGGTCCATCAGCGCGGCCTCTTCGTCGTCGATCTCGTGGCCTTGGGCCTCACGCTCTTCGCGGGTGCCATAGCCGGTGACGTCCAGCGGGGCCATATCGGCCTGTTTCAGGATCGCCACGGTTTCACGCACGGCCTCTGCCTCATCCACGCCGGAGGCATAGCACATGAGCGCGGCGCCGGTGGATTTGGCGGGCAGGCCGTCGCCGTTCTTGCGCCCGACCTCGACCAGCAGGGTGTAGACCTGTTGTGGTTTCTTGTCGGCTTTGGGCTTTTTGTCGGCCATGACGGCACCCCCTTTGGTTGCGGCGAGAGCGATGCGCTTTTGCGTCCCGGCTGTCAAGCGGCGCACCGTGGTCATTGTGCGTGCAGTTTTGGGCAGAAACGGCCCTATCGCGTAGCTGCCCGGCAACTGTTTTGGTATCGCACGGATTGAATGTTGCTTGCCACGGTCCTGACGTGGCAAGCAACATGCGCCCGGCGGTTCCAGGGGGCCGCGCAGCCCGGAGACACGATGACCACCTCTTTCCGCAAATATGGCCTATTTTTGGCGCTGATCCTGATGCCGTTGTGTGCAAGCGCGCAGACGTTGGTTTTTTCAACTGTAGAGCGCCCGCCCTTTGCGATGAATGCACCAGAGCATGACGGGTTCAGCATTGCCCTGATGCAACGGATCGCGGCGCAGATCGGCCGCGACGTGCAGTTTGAGACCGCAGGCAGCTTTGCCGAGATGCTGGACCGCGTCCGCAACGGCGAGGTCGACGGGGCCATCGCCAATATCTCGATCACCGCCGTGCGGGAGGCGGAGATGGATTTCACCTTGCCGATCTTTGAAAGCGGGGTGCAGATCATGGTGGCGGGCGCGGCGGAAAACTCTTTCTGGCAGCAGATCTTCACGCTGGAGGTGGCAGCGTACATTCTGCTGGCCATTGCCGCGCTGTTTGGCGGCGGCATGTTGATGTGGGTCTTTGAGCGCCGCGCCCAGCCCTATTTTGAACGGCCCGCGCGCGAAGCGATGTTCCCGAACTTTTGGTGGGCGCTGAACCTAGTGGTCAACGGCGGCTTTGAAGAGCGGATGCCGCGGTCTGCCCTTGGCCGTGTTCTGGGCGTGGTGCTGGTGGTGGCCAGCTTGTTTGGCGTGTCGATCTTTGTGGCGCGGATCACCGCCGCCATGACCGTCACCGCGCTGACAAGTTCCATCGATTCAATCAACGATCTGGACCGGCGGCGGGTCGGAACGGTCACAGGGTCCACCGCAGCGCTGTTTCTGGATGGGCGCGAGGTGCGCCACAACGCCTATCCCGGCTTTGCCGAGATGATCCGAGCCTTTGAAGACGGCGAGGTCGAGGCGTTGGTGTATGACGGTCCGTTGTTGCGCTATTACCTGCTGCGCTCACCGCAGAGCGACGCCTATGTTCTGGACCGGGTGTTCCGGTCCGAGGATTACGGCATTGCGTTGCCGACCGGCAGTCCGCTGCGCGAGTCGATCAATCAGGCCATCCTGCAACTGCGGGAATCGGGAGAGTACGGCGCGCTGGTCGACGCGTGGTTCGACGATCGCTGATGGGGGCAGGGGCGCAGGGCCCCCGCCGCCGGAATGTGTCGCGGATCAGTCGCGCAGCAGTTCGTTGATGCCGGTCTTGGACCGGGTCCGCTCATCCACGCGTTTCACGATCACGGCGCAGTACAGGTTGATGCCGTTCTTGGAGGGCATCGAGCCTGCGACGACGACGGAGTAGGGCGGAACCTCACCGTACATCACTTCGCCGGTTTCGCGGTCGACGATCTTGGTCGACTGGCCGATGAAGACGCCCATGCCAAGAACCGATCCTTCGCGGACGATGCAGCCCTCGACCACCTCGGATCGAGCGCCGATAAAACAGTTGTCCTCGATGATGGTCGGGCCTGCCTGCATCGGTTCCAGAACGCCGCCGATGCCGACGCCGCCGGACAGGTGGACGTTCTTGCCGATCTGCGCGCAGGAACCGACGGTGGCCCATGTATCGACCATGGTGCCCTCATCGACATAGGCGCCGAGGTTCACAAACGACGGCATCAACACCACGCCGGGTGCGAGATAGGCGGATTTGCGCACGATACAGTTAGGGACGGCGCGGAACCCTGCGGCCTTCCACTGGTTGTCGCCCCAGCCTTTGAACTTGCTGTCGACCTTGTCCCACCAGCCCGCGCCTTGCGGTCCGCCTTCCTGCTGTTCCATGTCCTTGATGCGGAAGCCCAGCAGCACGGCCTTTTTCGCCCACTGGTTGACGTGCCATGTGCCGTCGTCGCCGCGTTCGGCCACCCGCAGCTTGCCACTGTCGAGCGCGTTCAGCGTGTCCTCGATGGCGTCGCGGGTTTCACCCGTGGTCGACGGGGTAATGTCTGCCCGGTTTTCCCAGGCGGCCTCGATGGCGGTTTCAAGCTGTGCGTTGGACATGGTGCCCTCTCCCCTCGGAATACGTTCCGATGCCCTATAGCGGTCCTGTCGTGGCGGAACAATCCTCCGCCACGCCTTCACCATGGGCCTTATCCCAGCGGATCGGGGGCGATGTTGCCGCCGCACAGCAGCACCGCCACCCGTTCGTCTGGGGCGGGGATGTAGGCACCGCTGATCAGCGCGGCCAGTGCGCAGGCCCCGGCGGGTTCGACCAGCAGGCGGTGCGCTTGCCACAGGAGGCGCTGGGCGTCGGTGATGGCCGTGTCCGTGACAGTGACGACCGGGGTGGCGTGCTCTCGCGCGAGGTCAAAGCAGATCTGACCGATGCGGCGCGCGCCAAGCGCGTTGGCGGCCACGCCCGAGACGCTGACATCCACCGGTGCGCCTGCTGTCATCGCGGCGTGGAGCGTGTTGCAGGAGGCGGGTTCAACGGCGACGATCTTGCGCGCGCCTTGGTTCCACGCCAGAGACCCGCCGATCAGCCCGCCGCCGCCCACGGCGATCAGTACGGTGTCGGCATCCAGCCCCTGTGCTTCCCATTCGCGCAGGCAGGTGCCTTGGCCCGCCACGGTCAGCGGGGCGTCGTAGGCGTGGACCTGCATCGCGCCGTGCCGTTGCTCATGGCGTTTGGCCATGTCCAGCGCATCGGCGTATTCGCCGGGCACCACGGTCAGGTCGGCCCCGGTGCGTTCGATCAGGGCAATCTTGGCGGGACCGGCGATCTCGGGGACAAAGATCTGCGCCTTGTGGCCCAGACGGTGCGCGGCAAACCCCACCGCCGCGCCATGATTGCCACCCGAGGCGGCGACCACCCCGCCTGCGGGCACATCAACGGCACGCAGGGTGTTGAACGCGCCGCGCGCCTTGAAACTGCCGGTGTGTTGCAGATGCTCCAGCTTGATCGCGACGGGACGCTCCCAGAGCGCATCCGTGGTCATGATAGGGGTGGTCACGGTATAGCCGCTGATCCTGTCGGCGGCTGCTTTGATCTCGGCTTTCCAATTCATCGGCTGTCCTGCGGTGATGGGGGCGTATGTTCGCGGTAACTGGCGCTTTGGAGCGGCACGCTATAGTTCTGAGGAAAGGCGAACAAGGAGCCGCACAATGAAAGACGACCGCCGCAGCCCGCTGCGCAATGCGCATACGGACCGCGATACCGCAAAGCAAATCCCGGAAACCCAGCAGACGCTGTCCCCCAGCTATCGGCTGGCCTTTGCGGATGATGAATTCCTGTACCGCGATGAGTTGCGCCCGGTGCGTCTGCAACTGGAATTGCAGAAGTTCGAGATGCTGATGGACGAACACGGCATCGACTCGACCGTTGTGTTGTTTGGCGGCGCGCGTATCCCGGCCCCGCCGGACAAGGATACGGCGCGGACCAAGACGCTGGCCGATCTGTCGCGGTTCTATGACGAGGCGCGTGAATTTGCGCGGTTGATGACGGCCAAGTCCAAGGAAACCGGCAACCGCGACTTTGTGATCGTGACCGGCGGCGGCCCCGGTGTCATGGAGGCGGGCAACCGTGGCGCGCATGATGAGGGCGGCCAGTCCATCGGGTTGAACATCGTGCTGCCTCACGAGCAAGCGCCCAACCCCTATGTGACCCCTGACCTTGCGTTCAACTTTCACTATTTCGCCATTCGCAAGATGCACTTTCTGATGCGGGCGCGGGCGATCTGTGTGTTTCCCGGCGGGTTCGGCACACTGGATGAGTTGTTCGAGACGCTGACCCTGATCCAGACGGGCCGCATGCAGCGGGTGCCGCTGTTGCTGTTCGGGCGCGAATTCTGGGAGCGGATCATCAACTGGGACGCACTGGCCGAGGCAGGCACGATCAGCCCCGAGGATCTGGACCTGTTCCGCTTTGTCGAAAGCGCGGCAGAGGCGGTCGAACTGGTCGAAAACTGGGGTCCGGCGGACACGCGGACCGATTTGCCGGACCGCTAAGGTCTGGGCCTATTTCGAGGCTTGTGTCTGGCCTGTGAGACGGGTTTTCGGTGAAAACCTGTCTCAGCTGGATTGCGCGGCTTCGTCCAGTTCGGCCTGTTCGACCCAGCGTGAGATGACCGCCCGCGCCGCCCCCTCATCGCGGGTTTCGATGGCCTGCCGCAGATCCTTGATCGCGGTGGCCACTTCGAACTCTGACAGAAAGATTTCCTGCGCGCGCAGGATCTTTGTGTGTGGGGTGGTCAGCATGTCAGAGGAAATCAGCAGCTCTTCATGCAGCTTTTCGCCGGGACGCAGGCCGGTGATCTTGATCTCGATGTCGCCTTGGGGGGTGTCTTCGTCGCGGACAGTGAACCCGGCGCCTTCGATCATCTGGCGGGCCAGTTTGCGGATCGGAACCGGATCGCCCATGTCGAGCACAAAGACATCGCCACCGCGGGCAAACGACCCGGCCAGCAGGACCAGCCGCGCCGCCTCTGATATGGTCATGAAATAGCGGGTGACCTGCGGGTCCGTCAACGTGACCGGACCGCCACGCAGGATCTGTTCCTCAAACAGCGGGATGACAGATCCGGACGAGCCGAGCACATTGCCGAACCTGACCATGGAAAATCGGGTGCCGGGGGTGCGGGCGGCCAGATCCTGGACCACCAGTTCCGCCAACCGCTTGGACGCGCCCATGACGTTGGTCGGGCGCACCGCCTTGTCCGTCGAGACAAGGATAAACCGGTCAACCCCGGCAGAGCGGGCGGAATCCGCTAGGATCTTGGTGCCCAGTACGTTGTTGCGCAGGCCGGACAGCACATTGTTTTCAACCAGCGGCAGATGTTTGTAGGCGGCGGCGTGCAGCACCACGTCGATGTCGTTTTCGACCAGCACTTCGCGCATCAGCCGTTCGTCCACAACCGACCCCAGCACCGGCACGATATGCAGCCCGTCGCCTATATCACGCAGTTCTTTGTCGATGTTGTAGAGCGCCAGTTCAGAGTGATCGACCAGCACGACGCAATCGGGTTTGCAGGCAATCAACTGTCGGCAAAGCTCTGAACCGATGGAACCGCCCGCACCAGACACCAGAATGCGGCGGCCAGAGTAGACGTGGCTGACGCCGGGCAGTTCGCTTTCCAGCCGGCTGCGGCCCAGCAGATCAAGGAGCGATACCGGAGTGACCTGTTTGCGGATCTCACCTTCGCCGACCATGGCGGCGAAAGAGGGCAGGGCGTGGACCTCACATCCGATATGGCGCAGCTTGTGCGCGATGCGTGCCAGCGCGGGCTGGCTGATCGACGGCATGGCAAGGACAACGCGGTCGATGTCCTTTTCCAACACCAGCGTCTTGAGGCTGGAGGGGGCATGGACGCGCAGGCCCGCGACAATCAGGCTTTGCAGCGTGGGATTATCGTCGATGAAGGCCACCGGCAGGATGGCATCGTCATGACGCAACGCGGCGACCAGCTGTTGACCGGTCTGCCCTGCGCCGTAGATCAACACCCGCACGCGGTCCTTGCCGTGGCGATAGATGTTCAGCGTGACCTGCCGCAGGATGATCCGCCAAGAGGCGGACATGACCAGCACGAGCAGCGCAAAGATCACAAATGCTCCGACTGGCAGGCCCGTTCTCATGACGGTGTTCAGGCCAAAGCCCAACACGCCCAAAATCCCGGCATAGGTTGCAGTCCGGATCACGCCGCGCATCTCGTAGGCGTTGAGCGTGATCCGGGTCAGGCTCAGCGACCAACCCGCAGCAACGCCGGTGCCGGTTAGCAGGATCACCATGGGCAGGAGGGCGGACAAGGTCAGTTGATCGCTTGTGCCAGAGGTCGACAGGACAAGCGCGGCAATCATCGCCAACGGAACGACCAAAGCGTCCATCAGGATGAAAAGCAGTTGCTTTTGCGTCCGGGACAGGGCCATCACGAGGTTGTAGAACATTCTGCCGTGTCCCATGTCGATACGTTCCGGGAGCCTATCTGCCGGGTTCGAAACGAGGCTGGTCTTGCGCCAGGCTTGGCCGTTTCGTCGACGAGGACAACTCCGCTTTTTTCTGTCTTAGGTTACTCAACCGCAAGCAAGCAAGCCGCTTATTTCTGCGGTTGCGAGTACAAGCGGATTATCACCAGGGGGGCATGCCGGTTTTTCGGGCGAATTTGAGCGTAATTCGGGTCGGTTGCCCGTTGAAGTGGCGGTGGAGCAACGAATGGGGGCTTTCGCCCATGCTGCGCCTGCGATATGACACGCGCCATTCCGCTGGCCGTGCGATCCGCGCGTGGGTGGCGGCGCAACCCCTAAGGAGGGCCATATGGGCTACCGTATTGTCGTCGTTGGTGCCACGGGCAACGTGGGCCGCGAAATGCTCAACATCCTCGCCGAGCGGGCGTTCCCCGTCGACGAGATCGCCGTACTCGCCTCGCGCAAATCGCTGGGCACAGAGGTGAGCTTTGGCGACAAGACCCTCAAGACCAAGGATCTGGCCACTTTCGATTTCACTGGCTGGGACATCGCCCTGTTTGCCGTCGGCTCTGGCCCGACCAAAGAATTCGCGCCCAAGGCCGCCGCGGCGGGCTGTGTCGTGATCGACAACTCGTCCTTGTATCGCTACGACCCGGACGTTCCGCTGATCGTACCGGAAGTGAACGCCGACGCGGTCATGGGCTACACCAAGAAAAACATCATCGCGAACCCCAACTGTTCGACGGCGCAAATGGTCGTCGCGCTCAAGCCACTGCATGACCGCGCGCGGATCAAGCGTGTTGTCGTCTCGACATACCAGTCGGTGTCCGGTTCAGGCAAAGAAGGCATGGATGAGCTGTGGGAGCAGACCAAGGCGGTCTACAACCCGACCAAGGACGTGCCGCCGACCAAGTTCACCAAGGAAATTGCCTTTAACGTGATTCCGCACATCGACGTCTTCATGGAAGACGGGTCCACCAAGGAAGAGTGGAAGATGGTGGCGGAGACGAAAAAGATCATCGACCCCAAGATCAAGGTCACAGCCACCTGTGTGCGGGTGCCGGTCTTTGTTGGCCACTCCGAGGCGATCAACATCGAGTTCGAGGATCATCTGGACGAGGATGAGGCGCGCGACATCCTGCGCGAGGCCCCCGGCATCATGGTGATCGATAAGCGTGAGGATGGCGGCTACGTCACTCCCAAGGAATGCGTCGGCGATTTCGCCACCTTCATCAGCCGCATCCGTCAGGACAGCACCATCGACAACGGTCTGAACCTGTGGTGCGTCAGCGACAACCTGCGCAAGGGCGCGGCGCTGAACGCGGTGCAGATCGCCGAAGTTCTGGGCCAGAAGGCGCTGAAAAAGGGCTGAGTGCCCGACCGCGCGCTGCAAGGCCGCGCGACGTGAAATTGACCTGAAACAGGCCCGCGCCCCCCGGCGCGGGCCTGTTGTCATTTCAAATGTAGGTAAAACAGGCATCGCGCCGTGTGCCCCTGCGATCGCACGCCGGATTAAGGGCTTGTTTGCGCTTTAGGAAGAATCCTTTGACTGGGCGTGAGGTTGCCGCAGTTTTGCCGCATTTGCGTGCCACGGTTTTTGGATCGGTAAGGATGCGATCATGCTACAGGCAGCACTTTCCCAGGCCAACGGGCCAAATTCCCCCAAATCTTCGGGCCTGCCAAGGCCGCTCGACAGTGAAGCACTGGCGTTGTTGCGTTTGTTTCTCGCCCCGATCCTTGAGGGGGCCAAGAACTGGCAGACCTTGTCCGAGCAGCTGGCGCGCAAGGGGTTTGGGCTGACGTTTCGGCGGGGCCAGATGGTGATCCTGAACGATACTGGCGAAGGGCTGTGTACCGGCAGTGATCTGGGCGTCCCGCTGGCCAGGCTGGCAAAGCGCATCGGCCGCCCCCGCGTGCGGGCACATCGCACAGGGCAGGCGGGCGAACTGGCATCGTCCAGTCTGGCGCAGAAGGCCTAGTCAAATACCGTTTTAGACCGGGGCAAAGATCCCGGTCTTGCCGTCCAGTGTGTGCAACCCGCCCTCACCGATGTCGACCCATAGGCCATGCAGGCTGAGTCGGCCGGATTCGACCGCCTCTTTCACAAAGGGGAAGGTCATGAGGTTGCGCAGCGACACGGACACCGCCTCTTTTTCAAGCGCGTGCGGCATGTCAGCATGGCCTTTCACGGTCTCATAGCCGGGGCGCAGGATGTCCATCCAGCGGCCTACGAAAGAGGCGGTTTCCTCCAGTTCCGGCGCACGGCCTTCGCACATGTCCAGACAGCCCTGCACACCGCCGCAGTTGGAATGGCCCAGCACAATCAGATGCGCCACCTTGAGCGCCATGACGGCATATTCCACCGCCGCCGAAGTGCCGTGATGCTGACCGTCGGGTTCATAAACCGGAACAAGGTTGGCGATGTTACGGTGAATAAAGAACTCTCCCTGGTCCGCCCCAAAGATAGAGGTGACATGCACACGGGAATCGCAGCATGAAATCACCATGGCGCGCGGACGTTGACCTTCGGTCGCAAGGCGTTGATACCACGCGCTGTTTTCGGCATGGGTCGTTGCTTTCCAGCCGTGATAACGTTGCACGAGAAAGCCGGGCAGGGGGCGGGCGAATTCCATTTAGGTCTCCGGTCGTCGGTTCTGATTGCCTCAAGTACGACGAATACAGAGGAAATTCGAGCGAAAACACCGATCTGGGATAACCTTTTGGGAACCTGGTTTCGTCCATGTTGCCCCCGCGTGGGAGCACATGAATGGGGTGAAACGTGAAACAGGTAACGTATCTGGCACCGGCGGAAAGTCCGGCGATGGACAGGGCGCAAATCGAAACGCTGCGTTCGGACCTTGGTCGGAGCGCAGCAGAGGGTGTGGTGTGTCGCGCGATGGAAGAATTGGCACAACGGATGTGTCAGTTGCAGACGCAGGCGCTGTCCGGTCCGCGTGAGGACATGCACAAGGGGTTGCGCGCACTGGCGGCGATTGCGGACCAGATCGGTCTGTGTTCGCTCAGCATGGTGGCGCATGACGTCGCGGCTTGCATCGAAATGGGCGATGCGGTGGCCGAGGCGGCCACATTGGCGCGACTGGCCCGCGTCGGGGAACGGTCGCTGACGGCGCTGTGGGATATCAATGAATTCACGGTCTGACGGGGCGGCGCGGGCCGCGCGATGAAATCCGCTTGCGGCGCGGCGTGCAGGCAATACGGTAAGGGCACCCTGTCAATGGAGCCTACATGCCTGACCGTTTTGCCGCGTCCGACGCGCCCGCCCTTCCGCTGCACCTGATCGAAACGGGGTCTCTGGACACCTGGCTACAGGGTCAAGACGCGCGGGTGCGCGCCTGGGTCACGGCCAGCGGGTTCACCGGCGCGCTGAACACGGCGCTGATGGTGCCGGGGGCGGATGGCACCCCCGAGGCGGCGCTTGCAGGCTATGGGACGGCAGGCCAGCGTGCACGCCAGCGGTTTGCGCTGGCCGGCGCGCTGCCCGGTTTGGCACCGGGGACGTACCATATCGCGTCGGGCCTGCCGTCCGACGCCGCCACGACCGAGGCGCTGGGCTGGCTGCTGGCAGGCTATCAGTTCACCCGCTACAGCGCCGGAACTGCTGTGCAAAAGACGCTGGTCGCCCCCGACGGTGTGGACGCCGCCCGGATCGAGGTTTTGGCCGCGGCCGAGGCATTGACCCGCGACCTGGTGAATACGCCCGCCTCTGACATGGGCCCCGAGGCGCTGGAGGCGGCAGCGCGCGATCTGGCCAACACGCACGGCGCGTCGATCGAGGTGATCACCGGCGAGGCGTTGCTGGAACAGAACTTTCCCATGATCCACGCGGTGGGCCGCGCCGCCGAACAGGCGCCGCGTCTGATCGACATGCGCTGGGGCGACACCGGGCCGATGCTGACGCTGGTCGGCAAAGGGGTCTGTTTTGATACCGGCGGTCTAAACCTGAAGCCGAGTGCGTCGATGGGGATCATGAAAAAGGACATGGGCGGGGCGGCGAACACGCTGGGCCTTGCGCAGGCGATCATGGCGCTGGGCCTTCCGGTACGGCTGCGGTTGCTGATCCCGGCGGTGGAAAACAGCGTTGCGGGCAACAGTTTCCGCCCCGGCGACATCCTGACCTCCCGCAAGGGGCTGACGGTTGAAATCAACAACACCGACGCGGAAGGGCGGTTGGTGCTGGCCGATGCGCTTGCCTACGCCGATGAGGAAACGCCCGATCTGATGATCTCGATGGCGACGTTGACGGGGGCCGCGCGGGTGGCGGTCGGGCCGGATCTGGCGCCGTTTTACACAGATGCCGAGGATTTCGCCGCCGCCCTGTCGCAGGCGGCACCCGGCGCTGCCGACCCGGTCTGGCGGATGCCGTTCCATGATCCCTATGAGCCAATGATTGAGCCGGGGATCGCCGATCTGGACAACGCGCCTGCGGGGGGCTTTGCCGGGTCGATCACGGCGGCGCTGTTCCTGCGGCGGTTCACCGGACAGGCGGCACGCTATGCCCATTTTGACATCTATTCGTGGCAACCCAAGCCAGAGCCCGGCCGCTCCAAGGGCGGGTTGATGCAGGGTCCGCGCGCCATTCTGGGCGCGCTGCCGCAGGTGTTGGAGCTATGATGGACCGTCGCCTGACCCCCTCCAATGGCCGGGTCGCGCATGTGTCGTTGCGCGGGCAGGTCGAAGCGGAATGCTTTGTCGAAGGAGAGCCTCACAGGGTGATACGCCCGGTCGCGGATCTGCTGGCAAAACCCGATGGCGGGCGCGACCGGCAATTGCTGCGCGGCGACGGTTTTCGCGTGTTGGATCTGCAGGGCGGCATGGCGTTCGGGTTTGCGCAACAAGACGGCTATACCGGCTGGATGGCAGCGGCTGACTTGATCGCCGCGCCGGTGGCCGTGGAAACGCATCGCGTCAATGCCGCGCACAGCTATGGAAAATCCACGCCGGGTCTCAAGGCGATGGGGCAGATCACGCCGCTGTCGCTGGGCACGCGACTGACGGCTCTCGAAATCACGGACGGCTGGGCGCGTGTTGCCTGGTCACAAGATTCGGCCCCACAGGATTTGTATGTGCCCAGCCAGCATCTCGTTCCTATCGACCGACTGGACAGCGATCCGGTCGCCGTGGCGGAACAGCTGCTCGGCACGCCCTATCTGTGGGGCGGCGACAGCAGCTTCGGGATCGATTGTTCCGGGCTGGTGCAAATTGCGCTGAACAGCTGCGGGCAAACCTGTCCGCGTGACAGCGACATGCAAGAGGCGCTGGGCACGGCGCTGCCCCCCGGCACGCCGCCGCAACGTGGCGATCTGATGTTCTGGAAAGGTCATGTGGCCTGGGTGTCGGACACGGATACCATACTGCACGCCAACGCGCATGCCATGGCAGTTGCCTATGAGCCGATCAATCAGGCCGTGGCCCGTATCGAATCGCAGGGCGACGGGCTTGTCATTCGCCACGCGCGCCTGTCTTCTTCTGTCTGAAAATATCCCGGGGAGCGCGAGGGGCTGGCCCCTCGCTGTCCCGCACCATCAGGAGAAAACCTTGTCCGATCCGTTTTTCCATCCCGTTTCCGGCTTCGATCTGCCACGCTTTGCCGGTGTGCCGACCTTCATGCGTCTGCCCCATGTTCCGGCGGATCATCCCCGGTTCAAAGATGTGCAGGTGGGGCTGATCGGAGTGCCTTGGGACAGTGGGACGACCAACCGCCCCGGCCCGCGCCACGGACCGCGCCAGTTGCGCGATGCCTCGACCATGATCCGCGCGCAGCATGCTTCCAGCGGGATGCGTCCGTTTGAGACGGTCAATTGTGCCGATCTGGGCGATGTCGGACCGAACCCGGCGGATATTCAGGACAGCATGGCGCGCATCACCGCGTTTTATGCGCAGGTTGTTGCGGCGGGCATCCGTCCGCTGACGGCGGGCGGCGATCACCTGACCTCACTCCCGGTGCTGCGGGCGCTGGCCAAGGATGGGCCGTTGGGGATGATCCACTTTGACAGCCACACCGACCTGTTCAACAGCTATTTTGGCGGCACGATGTACACCCACGGCACGCCTTTCCGCCGCGCGGTCGAAGAGGGGTTGCTGGACCCGAAGCGGGTGATCCAGATCGGCATTCGCGGCACGATGTACGACACAGAAGATCGCGATTTTGCCGCCGCCAATGGCATCCGCATCGTAACGATTGAGGAATTCTTTGAGCGCGGCATCGCGGATGTGATGCAAGAGGCGCGCGCCATCGTGGGCGCTGCGCCGACCTATGTCAGCTACGACATCGATTTCGTCGACCCGACTTTTGCCCCCGGCACCGGCACGCCGGAGGTGGGCGGACCGAACAGCTATCAGGCCTTGCAGGTATGCCGCGAATTGAACGGGTTGAACATTGTCGGCGCGGATCTGGTCGAGGTCTCACCGCCCTTCGACCAAAGCGGCAACACCGCCTTCCTTGGCGTGTCGATCATGTTCGAGATGCTGTGCGCGATGTTGACCCCGACCAAGGGCTGACCCGGCGTTGAGCCGCTGGTGAGACGATCTTTCGATGAAAGATCGTCTCTTACTTGACCGCGCGGATCAGTTTGCGTTCCAGCACACGCAGCACGGCGCGCAGGTCATGTCCGCGTTTCAGAACCTGACCCTCCATCCCGTAGATCGCGTATTCGCCCTGTTTGCTGCGCAGTTTCGGGCGTTTCTCAATCCGGTACAGCGGGTTCTCGGCAGTGCGGCGAAAGATGGAAAACACCGCCACCTCGCGTAGTGACGAGATGCCGTAGTCGCGCCATTCACCGGCGGCGACCATGCGTCCGTAAAGCGATAAGATCACGTTGAGCTCGGCCCGTTGAAAGGCAACCACTTCTGGCGCGGGCCCCTGTCCGGGGAAGGGTGTCAAGCTGTTCATGATGCCAGAGTTGCGCTCTTCGGCCCATAAATCAAGGGGGTAGAGACGGGGTTTCAATTTACTTGACCGTGCGGTCGGTTTTAGGCAGTGTCGCCGCATCGAGGGAGGAGCACCATGACACCGCAGGAACGCGCCACGCGCGCAGCCGAGGCCATGTGGGCCGACGACGCTGCAAGTCAGCAGATGGGTATGCGGATCGAAGAGATCGCGCCCGGTCGGGCCGTTCTGTCGATGGAGGTCCAGCCGCATCACCTGAACGGGCACAAGATCTGTCACGGCGGTTTCATCTTTACCCTTGCCGACAGCGCCTTTGCCTTTGCCTGCAACAGCTACAATCGCCTGACCGTCGCGCAGGAAAACCAGATCACCTTTCTGGCGCCCGGACAGCCCGGTGAACGGCTGACCGCGACGGCACAGGAACAGGCGCTGACCGGGCGGTCCGGCGTCTATGATGTGACCGTGACCGGCGGTGACGGGCGCAAGGTGGCGCTGATGCGGGGCCTGTCGCGCACGGTGAAGGGCCAGCTGTTTCCCGAAGACGATTTGACCCTGCAAGACGGCGCCTGAGGCGCCTGCCGTTCCCATCCCGGAGGAGACCAGATGGAAGACTTGACCCCGTCCAAGGACAGCCTTGATGCGATTGAAATCGCTTCGCGCGATGAAATTTCGGCCTTGCAGCTGGATCGCCTGAAATGGTCGCTGCGCCACGCCTATGACAATGTCGCGCATTATCGCGACAGTTTTGACGCGGCGGGGGTACATCCGGACGACCTGACCTCATTGTCGGATCTGGCAAAGTTTCCGTTTGCGGTGAAATCCGATCTGCGGGCGACCTACCCGTTTGGCATGTTTGCCGTCCCGCGCGATCAGGTGCGGCGCATTCATGCCTCATCCGGGACCACCGGGCAGCCGACGGTTGTGGGGTATACCGCCAATGATCTGGACAGTTGGGGCACGGTTGTCGCGCGGTCGCTGCGCGCGGCGGGGCTAAAGCCCGGCGATGTGCTGCACAACGCCTATGGGTACGGGCTGTTCACCGGCGGCATGGGCATCCATCTGGGTGCGGACAAGTTGGGTCTGGCCACGGTGCCGATTTCTGGCGGCATGACACAGCGTCAGGTGCGCCTGATCGAGGACTTCGGTGCCACCGGGATCACCGTCACGCCGTCCTATTCGCTGTCGATCATCGATGAATATGTGGCGCAGGGGCTGGACCCGCGCAAATCGCCACTCAAGGTCGGGATCTTCGGGGCAGAGCCGTGGACCAACGCCATGCGGCTGGAGATCGAAGACGCCTTTGATATGCATGCGGTCGATATCTACGGGTTGTCAGAGGTGATGGGGCCGGGTGTTGCCAGCGAATGCGTCGAGACCAAGGATGGCCTGCACATCTGGGAAGACCATTTCTATCCCGAGATCATCGACCCAGAAACAGGTGAGGTGTTGCCGGATGGGGAGCTGGGCGAACTGGTCTTTACCTCGCTGACCAAAGAGGCGTTTCCGGTGATCCGTTACCGCACGCGCGACCTGACGCGGCTGTTGCCGGGGACGGCGCGGACAATGCGGCGGATGGAAAAGGTGACGGGCCGGTCGGATGACATGATCATCCTGCGCGGCGTCAACGTCTTCCCGACCCAGATCGAGGAACAGCTGATGACGGTGCGCGAACTGGCCCCGCATTTCCAGTTGGAGCTGAACCGGGTTGGTCACAAGGATGAGATGCGCGTCAAGGTTGAGACATTGCCGGACACGGTCGAACTGGGCGATCAGGCGGGCCGCGAACTGGCGGCGCGGGTCAAGCAGGTGGTCGGTGTGTCGGTCAAGGTGGACGTGGCCGCGCCGGGTGGCGTGGAACGCAGTCAAGGCAAGGCCGTGCGGATCGTCGACAACCGCCCAAAGGAATAAGGGATCGGCGCCCCGTCCTTCGGGGCGCCGGACTTCCGGATCAGCGATACTCTGACGGGACTGAGGCGCGGGCCTTTTCCAGCAAATCGGCCTCGTCCCAGCCGGTCAGGCGCGCCAGCGCGCGCGCCTCATCCAGCACGCGGGCCTTGGTGCGCAGGACATAGTCCTTGCCCGCCTCGCAGGTCATTTCACCGGTGTAGGGGTGGTTCATCACATAACGGCCCTGAAAGTTCTGCCGGTCTTCGGTGGCGCGAAAGAACACGTCTTCGGCCATCTGGTCGCCCTCATAGCGGGCGTGCAGCCGGGTGACATAGACGTTCTGGCCGGACAGCGGGCCGGTGCCGGTCTCTTCGGGCAGCCAGTCGACCCCCAGTTCCGCCAGTTGCGCATTGGTCAGCGGATCGGCGGCGCAGGGGTCACACCATGCCATGTCCCATGCGTATTCGACCACGATGCCGCCCTCATCCGGGGCGGCCTGCGCAAAGAGCGCGCGGTAGAACTCGCCAAATTCGTCTTCGACAAACAGCGGGACATCCATGTTGCTGGGCAGTTGGACGGGGACATAATTCGTCGGCACCACGCGGCCGGTGCGCGACAGCATGAAGAACAGCGCATCCTGCGGACCGTCGGCGTTCAGCTTGCCCAGTTGGATCGGCAGCATGAAATCCTTGGAGGTGAATTCGATCTGAAGTGGTGGCAGTTCCTTGGTGTCGGCGGCCTCATGCCGTTCAAGGTTCACACCGGCGACAAAGAATTTCATCCCGCCATCGATGTACTGTTGCAGCGTCGCCTCTCCGCCATCGGGCATATTGTAGCCCTCTCCGGTCAGGAAGGTGACCAGACCGTCGGACTGCTCGGCCCCTAGGATCAGGATGTCATAGGTGCCGACCGCATATTCCGCTTCGATCGTGACACCCAGCGCACGGGCGCGCACGGCCAGCGGCGGCGCGGCCTCATTCACGACGGCGGTCATGGAGATCATTGGCCGCGGGATGGGCGAGCAGGGGTCGCGGTCATGATATTCGACAAGGCGCGGTGCGGTGTAATCGTCCAGGTGCTGGACGGTCTCTGCCTCGACGGTGCGGATCTGGTCGCGCAGCAGCACACGGGGCGTGGGCACGATCAGGGCAAAATCCGAAGGTGCGCCACGATAGTCCGAGGACATGGTGATCACCGACCTGTCGCCGTCGCGGACAAAGACAACCTTAGAGCTTTCGTTGAACAGCGATCCGTCTGCCTTGGCGACGTAAAAGCCGCAAAAGGCCTGCGCCGAGGCGGCAAGAGATGAGAGCAATAGGGCAAGAAAAATGCGTGTCATGAAGATCTCCGGCAAATGCTTGAGACGTCAGCCTAGCACAGGTGGCGCGTTCGATAAGGGATTCGCTGATGGTGCGCCGGGACGGGCGGTTTGTTTCCGATGCGCGTCGGGCGTGTGTTGCTGAGGGGGAAATCCGACGCAATGGCCGCTGAATCCGACGTGATTCCGACTTGCCGCCGTGTGGGCGGTGGCGTAGATGCGTCCGTGGGACACCCCTCCCCAACGAGGGGCATCTATCTGGAAGGTTAGCAGATATGACTACGACTGCACCGGCAACGCGGCCGGCTAATCCGCGTTTCTCCTCTGGCCCCTGCGCCAAGATCCCCACATTCACGCTTGAAAAGCTGGCGGATGCCGCCCTTGGCCGCTCGCACCGTGCGAAGATCGGCAAGGATAAGCTGAAGGCCGCGATCGAAGAGACGCGTGAGCTTTTGAACATTCCCGCCGACTACCGGATCGGCATTGTGCCGGCCTCGGACACTGGCGCCGTCGAGATGGCGATGTGGTCGCTGCTGGGGGCCCGCAAGGCGACGATGGTTGCTTGGGAAAGCTTTGGCGCGGGCTGGGTCACGGATGTGGTCAAGCAGTTGAAAATCGACGCCGAAGTGAAGATCGCCGAATACGGCGAGATCGTTGATATGGCGGCGCTGGATTACAAAACCGACGTTGTGTTCACATGGAACGGCACCACTTCCGGCGTGCGGATGCCTTCGGGCGACGCGATCCCGGCGGACCGCGAAGGTCTGACCATCTGCGACGCGACCTCTGCCGCCTATGCGATGGACCTTCCCTGGGACAAGCTGGATGTGACCACCTTCTCCTGGCAGAAGGTGCTGGGCGGCGAAGCGGCGCATGGGATGCTGATCCTGAGCCCGCGTGCCGTTGAGCGGCTGGAAAGCTACACCCCCGCATGGCCGCTGCCCAAGATTTTCCGCCTGACCAAAGGCGGCAAGCTGATCGAGGGTATCTTTGTCGGTGAGACGATCAACACGCCGTCGATGCTGGCGGTTGAGGATTACCTTGTGGCGCTGGACTGGGCGCGCTCTGTCGGTGGCCTGAAGGGGCTGATCGCGCGGGCCGATGCCAATGCGAAAGCCATCTGGGATTTCTGCGCGGCGCGCGACTGGATCGATAACCTTGCCGTGGATGCGGCGACACGGTCGAATACCTCTGTCTGCCTCAAGTTCACCGATGCGCGCATCACCGACGGTCCGGTCTTTGCCAAGGCCGTGGCCAAGCGGCTGGAGGCCGAAGGTGTGGCGCTGGACGTTGGCGCCTATCGTGATGCGCCTGCCGGTCTGCGGATCTGGTGCGGCGGCACGGTTGAAACCTCGGACGTCGAGGCGATGCTGCCGTGGCTGGAATACGCCTTTCACGCCGAGATCGAGGCGCTGTCGCAAGCGGCCTGACACCACATGCCCCGGGCGTGACCCGGGGCCTCTTTCCCATTCCATCCTTCCAGCAGGAGGCCCCGGATCAAATCCGGGGCGCGTAGCACATGACCGCACCCAAAGTTCTCATTTCCGACAAACTCTCTGACGCCGCCGTTCAGATCTTTCGCGATCGCGGGATCGACGTGGATTTCCTGCCCGACGTGGGTAAGGACAAGGACAAGCTGGCCGAGATCATCGGCCAGTATGATGGCCTTGCCATTCGTTCGGCCACCAAGGTGACGCCGACGATCCTTGAGCATGCCACCATCCTCAAGGTCGTGGGTCGCGCGGGCATCGGCACCGACAACGTCGATAAGGAAGCCGCGTCCAAGAAGGGCGTGATCGTGATGAACACGCCGTTCGGCAACATGATCACCACCGCCGAACACGCCATCGCGATGATGTTCGCCGTGGCGCGCCAGATCCCCGAGGCATCGGCCTCGACCCACGCCGGCAAGTGGGAAAAGTCCAAGTTCATGGGCGTCGAGCTGACCGGCAAGACACTGGGCGTCATCGGCGCGGGCAACATCGGCGGCATCGTTTGTGACCGTGCGCGCGGCCTGAAAATGAAGGTCGTGGCCTATGATCCCTTCCTGAGCGAGGAAAAAGCCAAGCAGATGCAGGTCGACAAGGTCGATGATCTGGATGAGCTGCTCAAGCGCGCCGATTTCATCACTCTGCATGTGCCGCTGACCGATCAGACCCGCAATATCCTGTCCAAGGAGAACCTTGAAAAGACCAAGAAAGGCGTGCGGATCATCAACTGTGCGCGTGGCGGTCTGGTCGATGAGACCGCTTTGGCAGAGCTCATCAAGTCGGGTCATGTTGCCGGAGCGGCCTTTGACGTCTTCGCCGAGGAACCCGCCAAGGAAAATCCGTTGTTCGGTCTGCCGAACGTGGTCTGCACCCCGCACCTTGGGGCGTCGACCTCTGAGGCGCAGGAAAACGTGGCGCTGCAAGTGGCTGAGCAGATGTCCGATTACCTGATGACCGGCGCTGTGCAAAACGCGCTCAACATGCCGTCTGTGACTGCCGAAGAGGCCAAGGTCATGGGCCCGTGGATCAAGCTGTCCGAACATCTGGGTGCCTTCATCGGTCAGATGACCGATGAGCCGATCAAGGCCATCAACATCCTCTATGATGGTGAGGCCGCCACGATGAACCTGCAGGCGCTGAACTGCGCCGCTATCGCCGGGATCATGAAGCCGATGAGCTCTGACGTGAACATGGTGTCCGCGCCGATCATCGCCAAAGAGCGCGGCATCAAGATCTCGACCACCAATCAGGCGCAATCCGGTGCGTTCGAGGGCTATATCAAGGTGACGGTTGTCACGGATAAGCGCGAGCGTTCCATCGCGGGCACGGTGTTCAGCGACGGCAAGCCGCGGTTCATCCAGATCAAGGGCATCAACATCGACGCCGAGGTGGGGGCGCACATGCTGTACACCACCAACACCGATGAGCCGGGTATCATCGGCGCACTGGGCCAGACCATGGGCCGCAACGGTGTGAACATCGCGAACTTTACCCTTGGCCGCAAGGATGCGGGCGGTGAGGCGATTGCGCTGCTGTATGTCGATGAGCCGGTCCCGGCCGAGGCGCGGGCGCAACTGGCAGAAACCGGCCTGTTCAAACAGATCAAGCCGCTGCAATTCGACGTGGTCTGATACCTGCGATCCCTTGCCGGATCGACGCAACCCTCTCCCGCCTGCCGGGAGGGGTTTTTTCTTTGCTTGGGGGTTAGCCGCGTGTGGCGTAGGCCGCCACTAGGGTTTCGAACTGGTCCATCGGCGGCCATGCCTCATAGCTGTGCTCAACCGGGACGTGGACCCAAGGCAGTTTCTCGCGGGTCATCGTTTCGATGAAGGGCTTAAACCACGTCGTGTCATCAAACATCGTCGGGCGCACGTTTACGAAGTCATCA
Source organism: Antarctobacter heliothermus (assembly GCF_002237555.1). NCBI lineage: Bacteria > Pseudomonadati > Pseudomonadota > Alphaproteobacteria > Rhodobacterales > Roseobacteraceae > Antarctobacter > Antarctobacter heliothermus. The sequence continues at coordinate 1,516,882 of NZ_CP022540.1, forward strand.
TAGGCGGTAATGCGGGTGAACATCCACGTCATGCAGTAGGGGCAAGCCATGTGGTCCTGATCGGGGCCATGGGTGCCGCAGACAACCGGCTCTCCCTGCGTGACCTCCAGCGCGCCGGATGGCACCATGACGGTCAGGGAAAAGGCACTGGACGACATCTTTTGACAGCCGCGACAGTGACACACGGAAGTCATCAGCGGCGGCGCGGTGATGCAGATATGGACGCGGCCACAGCGGCAAGATCCTGTGAGGGGCAGGGTGGGGGCAGACATGACAGTCTCCATGTTGGTGAGATGCTGCCAGTTTAGGCATCGCCATGTGTGCATTCCAGAGGGAGCGGTGCCATTGGCCCGAAATAGTGCCGTTGTAGGCAACGGGTAACGGCGCGGACTGGCCGTGCGTGGGCGATCATGCTAACCGGCATTCATGATCGACACACTCTACGCCATCGGCGACATTCACGGCCAGTTGGCCATGCTGGAAGACGCTTTAGACCGGATCGAACGCGATGGCGGTCCCAACGCGCGCATCGTCTTTCTGGGCGACTATGTCGATCGCGGACCGAACTCACGCGGGGTGATCGAACGGCTTCGTCAGGGATTGGCGGAGGGGCGTAACTGGATCTGTCTCAAGGGCAACCATGACCGTCTGTTCGAATGGTTTGTTGCCCCGCCCGTACCCCGGCAGGATTCGCATCTGCTGATAGGGTATCACTGGTTTCATGAACGGCTCGGCGGGCTGGAAACGGCGCAATCCTACGGTGTCGATGTGCCGGAGCGAATCCGCCAGAAAGAGCTGGCGGCCGAGTTTCGGGCCGCGCTGCCGGACGGGCATCTGGCGTTCTTGCAGGGCCTGCAACTGTCGCACCGCGAGATGGGCAAGTTTTTTGTCCACGCGGGGGTGCGTCCCGGCGTGCCGCTGGCGGACCAGGACGAGGAAGACCTGCTGTGGATCCGGCAGGAGTTTCTGGAAGACACCCGCGACCATGGCGCGTTGATCGTACACGGTCATACGCCGGTCAAGGCTCCAGAACTAAAGCCAAACCGGCTGAATCTGGACACCGGGGCCGGATACGGCCGCCCGATGTCCATTGCGGTTTTTGAAGCCGACGAAATCTTTGCGCTTGGGCGGTCAGGCCGCGTCCGTCTCTGAGGCATCCGGCGCGGGTGGTTTTGGCTGTTCCAGCGCCTGCCAGGCGTCGTATTGCGACAGGAATACCCGTCCCGTCAGATCGTCGAGGAAATGCGACCGTTGCAGGCGGTCCATCACCGGGCCTTTGACCTCTGACAGGTGCATCTGGATGCCCATTTCCGACAGGCGGCGGTTCAGTTCCTCCAGCGTTTCCAGCGCGCTCATGTCGACCTCGTTCACGGCGGGGAACATCAGCACAACATGTTGGATCGGTTCATCGCAGGCGACGCGGCCCAGCACATAATCCTCAAGAAAGCGCGCATTTGCGAAGTACAGGCTTTCGTCGACGCGCAGCGTGACAAGGTGCGGGTGGGTTTCGACCTTGTGCCGATTGATGTTGCGGAAATGATGGGTACCCGGCACCAGCCCGACCTCTGCCACATGGGGGCGCGATGTCTGGTACAGGTGTAGCCCGATCGAAATCAGAACCCCCGATGAGACCCCTATTTCAACGCCAAACCCAAGGGTGAGGGCGATGGTTGCAAAGACGGCGGCGAAATCGACCTTGGAATAACTCCAAGCCCTTTTCAGGATCGAGAAATCGACAAGGCCCAGAACCGCGACGATGATCGTGGCGGCCAGCGTGGCCTTGGGGAGAAAGAACAGCAGCGGCGTCAGCAGCAGGGCCGCGATGCCGATACCAATAGCGGTAAAGGCACCCGCCGCCGGGGTCTCGGCGCCCGCGTCAAAGTTCACGACCGACCGGGCAAAACCACCGGTGACCGGATAGCCGCCCGATACGGCGGCGGCGACGTTCGACGCGCCAAGGCCGATGAGTTCCTGATCGGGTTGGATGCGCTGGCGTTTCTTGGCGGCCAAGGTTTGCGCGACAGAGACGGATTCGACAAAGCCGATGATGGAGATCAGCACGGCGGACAGGAACAACTGGTTCCACAGGTCCGGCGACAGTGAGGGCATGGTCAGCGGTGGCAGGCCGGTGGGCACCTCGCCAACGATTTTGACGCCCGCATTTTGCAGGCCGAACAGCCATGTGACAAGCGTCGTGACAGCAACGGCACCGACCGGCCCGGCCTTGGCCAGCACGTCGGCAAGGCGCGGCTTTAGCCCCGCAGCCAGCAGGCGCGGCTTTAGCCCCTTGCGGACCCAGAACAGAAAGGCGGTCGCGCTGACGCCGATCACAAGGGTGATAAGGCTGGTCTGCGACAGGTTCTCGAACAGAGATCCGACGACCGTGATCAACGTGTGGCCATGCGCCTCGATCCCGAAGATATGTTTAAGCTGAGAGGCGGCGATCAGCACGCCCGAGGCGGTGATGAACCCGGCAATCACCGGATGCGACAGGAAGTTGGCCAGAAAACCCAGCCTGAGCACGCCCAGCACCAATAGCAGCGCGCCAGAGATAAAGGCCAGCGTCCCGGCGGCCAGCGCGATCTGGGCCGGGTCCGACAAGCCCAGATTGCCGATGGCGGCGGCGGTCATCAGCGAGACGACCGCGACGGGACCAACTGCCAGCGCGCGGCTGGTGCCGAAGATCGCATAAGCCACCAGCGGCAGGATCGACGCATACAGCCCCATCTCGGCGGGCAATCCAGCCAGCAGCGCATAGGCCAGCGACTGCGGGATCAGCATGATCGTCACGATGACGGCGGCCAGAATGTCGGATGAGGCAGTGTCGCGGTTGTACTCTTTTGCCCATGTCAGGATGGGCAGGTACTGGGTAAAGGTCTGGGCCGAAATACGGGGCATGGCGTTTCCTGGGTCCGGGTCAGGGGCGGTTCCCCGAGTCACGTTTGAACCTCATATATATTCACAAAGCGGAATTTGAAAGAGCCGATAGCGCGTCTCTATCCCCTTGGCCCGCTCCGCATCAAAGATGTCATCACCAGCCGGCCCATCAGCGCCTTCGCCGTCGGGACGGTTGCAAATGATAGACCGACACCCGGCAGTCGCGATGGCCTGCAGATGGTCAGCCGTGATCTGGGGCGAAGCGGTGATGTCTGCTGTGATCTTGCGGAATTCCTTGGCGCGCTCCTCCGGCAGTCAGGCAGCAATATTGCCAGAAATATACATTCCTAACACTGAATTCGTTGTGGACCAGAGGGTCACAGGGCGACTTCACGATGCGCGAAAAAAGGAACATCTGCGCAAAAATGACAAAAATGTTACATCATCAGCGAAATTCCGGGCAATCCGGGCGGTTTGGCGGGGCAATTCGGTGAAATTGCCCGCCGCGCTGCTGATAGCCTTCTTTCAGCCGAAAAGGCGGAACAGGGAAAAGGAAAAACAAGAATGACGGACAAGTTTGTCGTCGGATTTGACGGCAGCGAGGCGGCGCAACGCGCGCTGGATTTCGCTTTGGAACGCGCGTCGGCGCAGGGGGCGACCGTGATTATCGCGCATGTATTGGAATGGTCTCCCTATTCCTTTTTGACGCCGACAGAAATCGAAGAGCGTCACAAGCGGCGCACAGAGGAATTGGACCGCGCCGAAAAATCGTTGATTGCGCCCGCCAAGGCAGCGGTCGAGGGCCGGGGCGTGCCGGTCGAGACGGTCCTGCGCTATGGTCACATCGCCGATACGCTGTGCGATGTCGCGAAAAAGCAAAATGCCGCGCAATTGTTCATTGGACGCAATGGCCACTCTCCATTCGGCAGCCGGGTGTTCGGATCCGTCGCCGGATCTCTGGTCCAGACGGCCCCCGTGCCCTGCACCATCGTCCCTTGAGCGCCGACCAGAACAGGACAGACACATGACAAGATTTGCATCCCGCCTGGCGCTTGCCGCCATGGCTCCAACCTTGATGGCCAGTGCTGCGGCCGCGCAGGAAGCCTCTATCGACCAAAAGATCAACGACGCCTTTGCCGGTGCAACCGGCTGGTTTGTGAACTTTATCTTCAGCCCGTTTCCGGGCACCAGCTTTCCCTGGATCGTGGCCTGGTTGGTGGTCGCGGCCACCGTGTTTACCATCTACTTCGGGTTTATCCAGTTTCGCGGGTTCGGCCATTCCATCGCCTTGGTCAAAGGCGACTATTCTGACCCGGACGATGCGGGTGAGGTCAGCCACTTTCAGGCGCTGGCAACCGCGCTTTCGGGCACCGTGGGTTTGGGCAATATCGCCGGTGTTGCGGTGGCTGTCGGTATCGGCGGACCGGGGGCGACATTCTGGATGATCCTCGCCGGTCTGATGGGCATGGCATCGAAATTCACCGAATGTACGCTGGGCGTGAAATACCGCAATGAATACCCGGACGGTACCGTTTCAGGTGGTCCGATGTATTACCTGACAAAGGGTTTTGCGGAACGCGGCCTGCCGGGTGGCAAGATCCTTGCGGTGATGTTCTCGGTCTTCTGTATCCTCGGCGCATTTGGCGGCGGAAACATGTTTCAGGCCAATCAGGCGCATCAGGCGCTCACCGGCGTTCTGGGCGAATTCCCCGGCTATATCACTGGCGTGATCTTCGCGATTGTCGTCTTCGTGGTGATTGTCGGCGGGTTGAAGTCGATTGCCTCTGTGACTGAAAAGGTCGTGCCCTTTATGGCGGCGATTTATGTCGGTTCCGCGTTGATCATCCTGATCATGAACGCAAACATGATCGGTTGGGCCTTTGGTCAGATCTTTGCCGGTGCATTCACCGGGCTGGGTGTTGCGGGTGGTATGGTTGGTGCGTTGATCCAAGGCTTCAAACGGGCGGCTTTCTCGAATGAGGCGGGCGTCGGGTCGGCAGCAATTGCACACTCTGCCGTGCGTACCAAAGAGCCAGTGACAGAGGGCTTTGTGTCCTTGCTGGAACCGTTCATCGACACGGTGGTGATCTGTACCATGACCGCGCTGGTTATCATCATCACCCAGCAGTTGGTGATCGATGAGGCAACAGGCATCTATCTGCTGAACGAGGCGGGTACAGCGATCAGAACAGTCGGTGACACGTCGGGCGTTGGTCTGACGGCCGCAGCCTTTGGCAGCGCGTTTAGCTGGTTCCCGACAATTCTGGCGATTGCGGTGATCCTGTTTGCCTTCTCGACCATGATCAGCTGGTCCTACTACGGGCTGAAGGCCTGGACCTACCTGTTCGGCGAAGGCAAGGCCAAGGAGATCACGTTCAAGGTCATCTTCTGCATCTTCGTCATCATTGGCGCCTCGGCCAGCCTTGGCCCGGTGATCGACTTCTCCGACGCGGCGATCTTTGCCATGGCGGTTGTGAACGTCTTTGGCCTGTACTTCCTGATGCCGATCGTCAAGCGCGAGGTTGACAGCTATCTGTCGCGACTGAAGACGGGTGAGATCAAGAAGTTCACGCACTGATACAGTGTGGTGAAACAGAAAGGGGCCGCCCGGTGGGCGGCCCCTTTTTTTGTTCTGACGCTCGCCTGTTTCAGGCCGCTGCGAACCCGGCATCAAGCGCGGCCAGGATGGTGTTCACCTCACCTGCGGTGATGGTCAGCGGTGGCGACATCAGAACGTTGTGCGCGCCAAGGCGGACCATCGCGCCCGCCTCGTAGGCGGTCTGGTGGATGCGTTTCATGGTGTCATTGTCCATCGGGGTCTTGGCGTCCCGGTTGCTGACAATCTCAATCCCGGTCATCAACCCGTGGCCTCCGCGCACATCGCCGATGATGTCGTGCTTTTCGGCCAGCTTCAGAACGCCCTCATGAAGTTGTGTACCGAGCGCGGCGGCGTTGGTCTTGGTGTCCAGACGCAGGGTTTCTTCAAGGCAGGCGATGACCGCCGCCGCGCCCACCGGATGCGCCGAGTAGGTGTAGCCGTGATAGATGGCGCCCTCGGCGCCGGAGGTCTCAAACACCTCCGCCACCTTGCCAGAGATCAACGCGGCCCCAACCGGGAAATACCCGGAGGTGATGCCCTTGGCGGTGCACATCATGTCCGGTTTCACCCCCCAATGCCGCGCGCCGGACCAGTCGCCGGTGCGGCCAAAGCCGGTGATGACCTCATCCGAGATCAAAAGGATGCCGTGGCGGTCGCAAATCTCACGCATCAGCGGCATGAAGGTCGCGTCGGGCACGATCACGCCACCGGCGCCTTGGATCGGCTCCATGATGAAGGCGGCGATGGTGTTGGCGCCCTGAAACTGGATCTCATCCTCCATCGCCTGCGCGATCAGTTGTGCCAGTTGGGCCGGGTCCGTCTCATTGAACGGATTGCGATAGGTGTAGGGCGCGGGGAGGTGGAAACAGCCGGGCAACAGCGGCTCATAGCCGATACGAAAGCGGTTGTTGCCGTTGACGGATGCACCGCCGAAATGAGTGCCGTGATAGCCCTTTTTCAGGCTGAGAAACTTGGTGCGCGTGGGTTCGCCCCGCAGGCGGTGATACTGCCGCGCCAGACGCAGGCAAGTTTCGACCGTGTCCGATCCGCCGGAGGTGAAGAACACCCGCTCTATCCCGTCAGGGGCAAAGAATTCCTGCACCTTGTAGGCCGCCTCGATCGCGGGCGGGTTCGAAGTGCCCGCAAAGGCGGAATAATACGGCAGCTCATACAGCTGATCCGCGATGGACTGCTTTACCTTGTCGTTGGAATAGCCAAGGTTGACGCACCACAGCCCGCCGACGGCATCGACCACGCTATGCCCGTCGATATCGGTGATAGAGCTGCCCGCCGCGCCCTTGATTATCTTGGGCGGGGTGACCTGCGCGTCGCCGGGATGGCCCATAGGGTGCCATAGCTGAAGGGCATTGTTTTCTTTGAGAAAGTTCTCGTCCTTCATGTGGCGACTCCCTATGGATTTTGATCAAATCTGGCAGGGGGCGAAAGGGCTGTCCAGAGGGCGGCGAGCGTTGCACCCACGGGCGATTGCTCCTACGATCTCAGCACGGGATTCTGGGATGGTATTTTGATGGGTATTGCGCGCTCGACGGTATTTTACGTCTTTTCGCTGGGGGTATTCACGGCAAGCGCCGCACTGGCAGACGAGTGTCCCGCGTGGCTGACGTCGGAGTTCCACGCGAGTGCGACATTGGAAGGCATCGACGATTGCCTTTCGTCTGGCCGACTGCTGACAGAAAGAACGGACGCGGGTGAAACGCCTTTGCATCTCGCTGCGGGAGCAGCGCGAACGGCTGATGGCATTCGCGCGCTCTTGCGGATCGGGGCGGATATCACCTTGTCTACAGAGGCAGGGTGGACTCCACTGCATAGTGCCGCCGCACAGGGGACAGCGCCGGCCTTTGTTTCGGCGTTGCTGGTGTACGGCGCAGACATAGAGGCAAACGCCGAGCCGGATTGGTGGTGCATGCGCAAGCATTGCAGTGTGACACCCTTGATCCTTACGTCTGGGCGAAAAGTCGATGCAATTGAGGTTCTGACAACGCTTTTGGGGGCTGGGGCGCGTGTGGATGTCAGAGACCAAGACATGCAAACGCCGTTGCACCATGCGGCGGCGAACAGGGGATTGGCTGAAGTCGAAGTTCTGTTGACTGCGGGCGCGGATGTATCTGCAGAAGATGCAGCGGGTGAAACGCCCTTGCATCAAGTTGCACGGAGGCCGGATGCAGACCCTGCTGTCGTTGCGTTGCTGCTACAGGCAGGGGCCTTGGTCGATGCCAAAAAGGACGAAGATACAACGCCTTTGATTCTTGCCTCTTACTATGTGAGCGATCCGGCCGTGGTGCAAATACTGGTCAAGCACTCAGAGGATCCCTGTTTTAAAGATGACAAGGGGCGTAGCGCCCTCGATGGTATTTTGTACAACGAGAATCTTGAAAAGGACGATTTGTATTGGTCGCTTAGCGAGATTTGCAAATGACGCGAAAGCCAGCAAGGCGGATGGGGCTAAAGCTGGGCTGGGCCGCGATACGCAGAGCGATTTGGGTGATCGGCTTTTGTGCGTTTGTCTTGGTGTATGGGGCGACGCTATTTATCCCTAGTGTAACTGGCGCCGTACTGGGCCTGCTTTCCAAAATGGGCGTTTCTTCTGCGGTCAGCCTGACCAGCGACGTCGTTCAGTTACAAAAAAAGAACGCCGAGCTGGAACGGAAAAGCGCGCGAGCCCAAAGCGAAAGCAAACGTTTGGCGAAAAAGTCGGTGGATCTGGACAGACAGGTTAAGTCGCTTGAGCTGGACAACGCTAAATTGAGACGGTCAGCAGACACGGCCGAGCAATCCGCGCGGAAGCTGCGTCTGGCCTCCACCAAGGCAGATGACATAACACGGCGGATGGCCCGCCGGACAGCAACGAACGCTAGTCGGAATCTGGGTTCAATGGTTCTGGAGGGCGTTCCCGTCGTCGGCGTTCTTACGATTGCCAGTGTGACGGTTTTAGAGATTCAGGATTCCTGTGAGAACATCAAAGACATGGCGGAACTGCGTTCCGCATTCGGATTGGAACTTGAGCAAAGCAGGGCCGATGAGATTTGTGGATACGTCGTTCCGATGCCCCACCAGTTTGCCAATCTGACTATTTCGCAATGTGAAGAGCACGCCGAGACAGTGGCTGCCGATCTTGGAAGCGAAGCTGCCGAAACGATATGGCAGACCTGTGATTGCATTCGATTGCCGGATGGTTGCACCGATGCCGCTCCGCGTCCGGAACAGAACAAGCAACTGTTGGCGCTCCCATAGATGGGCCGCCGGGTGGGCCGCCAAATAATGTGGATGAGGTTCACCATGAACAACTTGCTGATCGTTCTGTCGTTGTGGTGGCTGCTATTGGCGCCACCGCAAGCCCTTGCCGAACCGGCGCCGCTGTCCATTCCCGGTGAAATCACGGTGCCCTTTCGCGGCGTGGACCACTCCGCACTGCGCGGGTTTGCGCAGGACCGGATTACGCATATCACTTTTCACCACGAAGGGTTTGCCGGAACGGATTCCGACCTCTTCCGACGGGCAAGTGCGGCGCGCGACCGTCAGACTATCGACCAGCGGGTCCGCAACATTCATGCCTATCACGCCGGGGACGCGGGGCTGGGGATGTTTGCCTATCACTACGCCGTCGACAAGGCGGGCAATATTGCCAAGGGGCGTCCCGTATCGCTGAAACCTTCGACCCGGTCGACAGCGATCGGATCGCGAAATCTAGCGGATTTTGCCGGGCATTTTGCCGTGGTCGCTCTGGGCGACTTTAACCACGAAAGCCTGACCCCGGCGGGGCGATTGGCCTATGTTCGGGTGATGTCAGAGGCGCAGCGCGCCTACCGCGTGCCGACGGCGCAGATCCAACCGCACAAGCACCACGCTGCCACCTCCTGCCCCGGCACGCATATCCTAAAAGAGGCGGGTGCCTTGCGGGAAATGGTCCGACACTACAGCCTTCAGGCTGAACTCGTGGGGCGGGGCTGTCTGAAGGATACGCCGGACGGAAAATGGGGGCCGAAAAGCCGTCGCGCCCTGCGTGCTTTTAGCAAAGCCAACCGGGGTGTGGTGGCGCAACCTGAGGTCAGTGACGTCGCACTATTCGGGATGCTGGACGCGCCGGGCGCGGCCTGTCGGTGATCGGGCACAGCGGCGACACACAGAGCCAGAGCGCGAAACGAAAAACGCCGCCCCGAGGGGCGGCGTTTCGATACCGAAAGGCGTTGGATCAGAAACCCAGACCTTCGTACTTTTTCTTGAACTTCGAAACGCGGCCACCCTGGTCCAGGATGCGGCCCGTGCCGCCGGTCCAAGCCGGGTGAACCGTGGGGTCGATGTCGAGGACGAGCGTGTCGCCCTCTTTGCCCCACGTCGAACGTGTCTGGTATTCGGTCCCATCAGTCATCTTGACGTTGATGACGTGGTATTCGGGGTGCAGGTTCTTTTTCATGTCACGGGTTCCTTACGCGTCTGCGCCGGCGTTCTTGGTTTTGAGCGCCTTGTAGGTTGTGTCCTCTGCGATCCGGGCCGATTTGCCACGGCGCGCGCGCAGGTAGTACATCTTGGCGCGGCGGACGCGGCCACGACGGACAACTTCGATGCTTTCGATGTTGGTCGAGAACAGCGGGAACACACGTTCCACGCCTTCGCCAAAGGAAATCTTGCGGACCGTGAACGACCCGGCGATGCCCTTGCCGTGCTTGCGGCTGATGCAGACGCCTTCGTACATCTGGACCCGGGTGCGGGTGCCTTCGGTCACTTTGTAACCCACGCGAACGGTGTCGCCGGGTTTGAAATCGGGAATTGTCTTCCCGAGCGAGGCGATTTGCTCTGCCTCAAGCTGTGCGATCAGGTTCATCTGACCTTCTCCTATATGCGTCGCGGTTTTCCCGCGGAGATGTCTGGCGATTGCTTTCTTCCCAACCGGGAAAAGAGATGCGCCAGCTTTTGTTTGTTCTTCGGTGGTCCCGTGAGCGGTCCCACAAACTCAATCGGCGCCGAGTCGCCTCAGCACCGAAAGATGCGCGTGTGTAGATGCGCGCGCGTCGCAAATCAAGGGCAAAGCAGGCGTGGCCTCGGCAATCTCTGGCCTGCTCTATTCCGGGCTCACCGGCTGCCCGGGTCGATTCCCGAATGACCGTAGGACCGGGCGATCAGAACCTGCCCGAGGCCAAAAGGGCGGACCTAGTAGGTGGAACACTCGTGCAGCGTGACACCGTTCAGCGTGGTGGCGTTCAGGTTGGCCACAAGGGTCACGCCGGTGTGTGCGTTGCCCTTGGCAGAGGCGAGTATGCGTGGGCAATCCCCAAAGCCCAGATCCGATTCTATCGCGACCCCCACGGAACCGGACTGGGCATGCCAAAGCGACACGTTGAGGACTGCGGGATCTTCGTCGTAGGCGGGTTCTGCAACGGAATACGACGTGATTTCATCCCCTTGGAATGTCCAAGTCACAAAGGTGCCCTGCTGGACGCGGTCCCATGCAAGTGCGGGGGCGCCAACCATCAGGGCGGCAAGACAAAGGGGCAGGATTGGTTTCATGGCGCGTGTGCTCCGTATGAAGAGCACAAGCGTTGCACGGGCTCTGCCCCCCTGTAAAGCGCGATGCAGGGCGTTCCAGCGGACACAAGCGGGCCACGACGACCTTCTTGCCTGGCGTCCGGGCCTAGCGTCCAGGGGTGGGGCCGTCGATCAGCGGGCGCAGGTCGGACCACCAGTAAGGAGACAGGAATCGTGCACTGACCCAGCCCGTTTGACCGTCCGCGCGCACCTGCATCCAGACGCCCTGAACGTCGTCAACGATGCGGCAGTCGCTGACCTCGACGGTCTGCTCGGCGCGAAGCCGACCGGAGACAGCGGCCTCCAAAGAGGGTTGCGCACGCATGTTGACCTCCCGGACGGCGGTCTGCGTCAGGTCGTTTTCGTTGACGTAATCGGATGCCCCGTTCAGATCGCCGGACCAGAACTGTCCCTGCTTCGTCAGGCTGCCGGAGTGGCAGCCAAAGGTATCGGCCAGCAGCGCCACCGGCGCGGCGCGGGGCCGGAACCTGTCCACCGGCAAGGCGCAGAACTGCCGCCCATCGGCCTGACAGGGCGGCGACCCTGGGCGCATGTCTAACCCGATGGTGTCATCATCGAACAGTTCCACTATGCAATGTGCGGCCCCGTTCAGGCTGGCCGCGATGCGGCGACTGCCCAGAAGGTTGGTCATGTCCTCAAGGCTGGTTGTGATCGGGTCCGGGTTACTGCCATCGATGTAGCCGAATTCATAGTCGACAAAGGACCGCCGGATATCCGGCGCGGCGACAAAGGCCGTGCGGCACAGCCCGGCAACCGTGTCCATCATCAGCGCCGACTTGTGGATCGGGCGCGACAGGATCGGCGGGCCGACCGGGGTCAGGCGCATGGCATGGGTGCGGATGCCGCCACGCAGATAGAAAAAGCTGTTCGCCTCGCGATGTTCCAGTGCCTCGGACAACAGGATCGGCGGCGCGACGCCACCCATGATCAAAGAGGCATAGGCCTGCACGATGTCATAGGTGACGTTCATCATTTGCCGGGCCTCGACGGCCTGCGTGGCTTGTGCCTCTGGCAAAAGGCCCATGTGAAACCCCAACTGCGCGCCGTGTTCGACAAACCGCGCGTCATCGCCATAGGCGATGTCGCGGGTCGAGGTGGCCAGCGCCACGGCCAGCGCACAGGCGGACAGGCACGGCGCGTCACGCAGGACAAAGATGCCGTAGATGTCGGGATCCTGGCTTTCCAGAATGCCCTTGAGATACTGCCCGAGGGCGATGCCCTCGACAAAACTGCCGCCGGGGCTGTCGATCACGATCAGCTTGCCCCATGTGGACTGCAGCGTCTCGCGAATGCGGTCGGTGTCACCCGGATTGATCCGACCCGACAGGTGAAAGACCGTCGCATCACGAATGCCCTCATTTACCCTGCCCGGTCCCCAGTTGGCTGAATAGATCGACTGTAATTGCATCAGGCGCGGCACAAGATCGGGGCGTTTTTCGGCGTCCATCGCTGCGGCGGCAACCGGCAAAAAAAGGGTCAGCGCGCAGAGAAGTTTCCGGAGAATGGGCATTGTTGATAACCTTTGGTTGAGAAAGGGCGGTCAGTCTTTGCGGTCCTTGTATGCCTGCCAAAGATCAGGGCGGCGGGCCTTGGTCAGCGCTTCGCTTTGCGCGCGCCGCCAATCGGCGACAGCGCCGTGGTTGCCGGACAGCAGGACCGGCGGGATCGGACGGCCCTGCCATTCGGCGGGGCGGGTGTATTGCGGATGCTCTAACAGACCGTCGGAAAAGCTCTCTTCTTCGGTCGAGTCTGCGTTGCCAAGAACACCGGGCAAGAGCCGGACAACCGCGTCCAGCATCACCTGTGCCGCCAATTCGCCGCCGGTCAGGACATAATCGCCGATCGATACCTCTGCGATGTCAAACTGGTCGATCACGCGCTGGTCCAACCCTTCGAACCGACCGCAGATCATCGTGACACCGGGGCGGGTGGCCAGATCGCGGGCCATTCTTTGCGTAAAAGGGCGACCGCGTGGTGAGAGGTAGATCAGCGGCGCACCGGCATGCTGGCTGGCGCGGGCGGTTGCGATCGCGGCGGCCATGACGTCGGGGCGCAGCACCATGCCCGCGCCGCCTCCGGCGGGTGTGTCGTCGACGTTCCGGTGCTTGCCCTCACCGAAGGTGCGCAGCGGCACGGTGTTGAGTTGCCACTTGCCTTCCTTCAGCGCCTTGCCGGTCAGCGACAGGCCCAGTGTGCCGGGAAACGCCTCTGGGAAAAGCGTGATGATCTGTGCGCGAAAGGCGCGCGCCAGTTCCGGGTCCTGTTCCATCAGGTCGCGCGGCTGCAGTGTGGGGCGGATGGTCTTGCGGCCATGCGACCGGCTGGGAGGTGTCTTGTCTGACATGAGGTGTCCTGCTGTTCCATGTCCTGTTACCGCGAGGTATGGGCACGGGGCAAGCGCAGCGCCGTCAGAGATAATCCGAACGGTTGGGGGCGGCAACAAGACGGCCGCTGGACAGATCCCATGCCGGACGCGGATGCGGTTTGCGCCCCTCCAACACCGTAAAGACGCACTGGGGGTCAGGCCAGCGGGGGCTGTCACTGAGGCTGGCCAGCGCGTCCAGTTCGGCCTTCAACCGAATAACTGCGTCCGCGGGGGGCACATAGACCAAACCGCGGTGTCGGTAGATGCCGACGTTGCAATTGGCAATGATGCCACGCACCTGTTCGAGAAACGCGCTGTCCGCGTCGATGTACGCGTTCTGTAGCTGCGCACCATCGGCAAGGCGCGCGAGGTAGACCGCGACACTTGCGTGATCACACGCCGGCTGTGTCGCGCACCAAAGGGCGGCCTCCCTTTGGGCGAGATCCGTCGGGTCATGCTCTGTCACGATGCGGTGCCACAGGTCTATGTCGGGCGCGTTCATCGCGCGCAGGACTTGGGTCAGGGTGCCGGGGGCAGGGGCGGTGGCCTGCAACTCGCGCGTTGCCTGATAGGCCGCGAGGGACTGGTCATAGGACGCGCGTGCCTTCGCGATCATGTCGATTTCCTGGCGCAGGCCCAGCACGACGTCGGGACGCTGAAACAGTTGTGCGATACGGCCCGCTTCGCCAGGGGGCGCTTTCAGGCATTGTTTCAATAGTGTCAGGGTAAGTGTGAGGTCGCGCGGCAGCGCCGCGATGTCGGAGGCGTTCCAGCTATCCAGAATGCGCGTCAGGATGCGGGCGATAGCGGTTTCCCGAGTTGGCGGGGCATCAGGTTCGGCCCGCAGATCGACCGCTGCCTCTAGCGCTTTGGCGATGGCCAGCCTTTGGTCGTTCAGCGTGGGCAAATCCGATCCGGCGCGGCGCAAGGCGGCACGGCGCAAGAGCGCGGGGCCACGGCGGCGCGGTTTCCCGGGTCGAAATGACGACAGCAGAGCAAGCAAGCCGCCCGCACTTCCGATGACGATGCCGAAGGAAAGGAAGGCTGACGATACCGGCGCTGCCGCCAAAAGCGCTGCGGGGCAAAGCGCCGCTCCCGCAAGGAGCAGGCGATAAACCGGAACGTCCATGGAAACCTCTTCAAACCAATTTGATTGCGGCTAAAATTAGACAGAAAATATGGCCGCAAAGTGGTCTGGGGAGCGCTAAATCGCTTGGGCTGGTTGCGCATTTGGGGACTGAAGGCCGGAAATGCGGCGTCTGTTTCCCTGGGGCGATCAAGTGCGGAGGGTGTCCGGGGGCGCTATCTTTCTAAGGGCCAAGATCTGACAGATTCGCGGCAACGCTCAGTGGTGTTGCCCCCTTGCGTAGACACAACCACGGGGTCAGTCGGACGCCTGTGCCTCGTCGAACAGGCCCTCGGGCGGATCGGCGACGATGCGCCCTGCCGTCAGATCGACTGTGGGGACGGCAGCCATGGTAAAGGGCAGAAGGACGGTGCGGGACACACCCGGCACCTGAAGCTCCAGCAGATCCGTCGCGCCGTGATTGTGGACTGCGTGCACCTTGCCCAGGGGTGCGCCGCCGGTATCAAAGACCGAAAGTCCGATCAGATCGGCATGATAATATTCATCATCGGGCAGGTTGGGCAGCCGGTCGCGCGGCGCAAAAAGACGGACGCCGCGCAGGGCGTCGGCCTGTTCCTTGGTGGTGACGCCAGACACTTCGGCGGCAAACCCGTTTTTGATCTCGCGCAGGATCTGAACCTCGAAGGTGCGAGAGCCGTCTTCGGTGGTCAGGGGGTCATAGTCGCTGATCGCATAGGGATCGGCGGTAAAGCTCTTGAGCCGCACTTCGCCGTGAACACCGAAGGCACCCGCAATTGCGCCAACGCAGATCGTCTCAGTCATTGTGATATGTCGAAACAGACGCCACCGCGTGCCTCGCCTCCCCGGGTTTCGCAGCGGTCATGCCACGTTGTCTCGGAATACAGAAATCCCGCGACGAACGCCACGGTTAGAAGAATGATAAGGCGGATCAGGCGGAACATGATGCCGTCGGGTTGGCGGGACGGGACTCGTGCTGTCGCACATCGCCCGCCCACCAACCCGTCCACCGGAACGGCGCGGGGTCTTTCCAGTAGAAAGCCCCCTGAACCAAGGGGTGCCTGTGCCAGAACACATGCACGCCTCGATTAGTCCGCGGCGGGCTCTGCAGCGGCTTCGGCTGCTGCAGCGGCTTTGGCGGCTTTCTCTTCTGCGCGGTCCTGAGCTTTTTTGCCCGGGGTGCCCTTCTTGAGGTTGCTGCGCTCTTTTTTCTCAATGATTTCGGCAGCTTCAAGGAAACGCGACACGCGGTCGGTCACTTGGGCGCCCTGGCTCAGCCAGTACTGGATACGCTCGATGTCCATCTTGACGCGGTCTTCGCTGTCCTTGGCGAGAAGCGGATTATAGGTGCCCAGCTTTTCGATAAAGCGACCGTCGCGCGGCATGCGGCTGTCCGCTGCTACGATACGGTAAAAGGGGCGCTTTTTCGAGCCGCCACGGGCGAGACGAATTTTAACTGCCATTGGTATTCTCCTTTGGATGGCTTGGTCGACGGGAGGCCCGTCAGGATTTGTGTTGCTTGTGGTGCTGGATGACTTCCTGAATGACAAAGTTCAGGAATTTCTTGGCGAATTCCGGGTCGAGATCGGCCTGGAGTGCCAGATCCTGGAGCCGCGCGATCTGATTGTCTTCGCGCGCGGGGTCGGATGGGGGAAGGTCGTGTTGCGCCTTGAGAACGCCCACGGCCTGAGTGTGCTTGAACCGCTCTGCGAGCGTGAAAACGAGGATCGCGTCGAGACGGTCGATCGACTCGCGGTGTTCCTTGAGCAGGTCGGCAGCGCGGGAAACGGTGTCAGTCAATGGCCCAGCCTTTCGGTTTGAACAGGGGATCCTGGTAATGTGCGATTTCCATGTCGACGCCGTGACCTACCTGCCCGGACAACTCATCCAGTGACGGGTGGCGGTAGACCGCGTCGCTGCCGTCGATTGTCGGCGCGTCAGTGTCCTTGGTGCAGCCAAGTCGTTCGGCCAGTCGAATGGAGTCGAGGTTCTTGGGGTCGATATAGCTGACGGCGGTAGTCCAGCCGCAATCCCGGTAGAGATGCTGCCGCACGCGGTCCGTGGCCTCCAGCGCGTAGCCCTTGCCCGCCTGGTCCGGCCAGATGATCCATGCGATTTCACGTTCTGGCCATTTGGCAGGAAACCAGCCACCCGCCATGCCGACGGTATCGCCGGTCTCACGCAAGTGTACCATCCACATACCGAAACCGCGGATTTCCCAATGCCCGATTTCAGCGGCATACAGCATCCATGTCTCATAGCCATTGAGCGGGCCGCCCATGAACCGAGAGCGATAGGAGGCGAAGGTCGCCTTGAAGTCGGGGTAATCCTCGGGCTTGGGACTGCGCAGCACCAGCCGTTTGGTTTCCAGCACAGGAATATCGCGGTGGCCCATCAGGCGGCCTCCTTAATGTGGCGATAGACATGGGTCTGGTCGGTCAATTCTGCCTCGGCCACCGCATCGCGGCGGGCGCCAAGCCGGGTCATCAAGGCGATGCAGCGGGTGTTTTCGGGCGCGACGTAAGAAACGACGCTATCCCAGCCCAGAACATCGAACGCGTGGGAACGCACCGCTTCGAGTGCCTCAAAGGCATAGCCCTGTCCCTCGACCTCTGGTGTGAGGAAGATGCCCATTTCGGGTTCTGGATCTTCGTATTCGAACCCCAACAGGGCAAAGCCGGCGGAGGGGGTGGTGCTGGCGTCGATGGTCCAGAGACCAAAACCATGCAGCAGCCAGCAAGCGGTGTAGTTGGTGAAATCTGCCCAAGCCGCGTCACGGGTCGCAGGCCCGCCCATGTGGACAGCGCGGTCGGAGCACAGGATGCCGGCATAGGCGTCGAAATCATAGATGCGCGGACCGCGCAGTTGCAGGCGGCGGGTGTCCAGAACCGGCAGACGCCCGCCCAGACGGGCGGCGGCGCGGGCACCGGGGCCGGGGATGTGACGTTCGCAGGGCGCGGTCATGACGGCCCCCCGGTATGACGCCAGACTTGTACGGGGTGCTCCATCAGGGTCCGGTCACGTTCATGGCGGGCGCCAAGCCGTTCGGCGACACGGCGCGAGGCGTCATTGTCGGGGTGAATGTATGAGATGAGAGGACCAAGGCCGCGGTCGGTGGCGGCCCAGTCGCGCACGCAGGCGGCGGCCTCTGTCGCGTATCCCTTGCCCTCGAATCCGTCAAATATGTGCCAGCCCAGTTCCGGTTCGTCCCACATGATATGGTTGACCACGCCGACGCGGCCGACCTTGTGCCCGTCATGCAGGACCATGAAGAATCCGTAGCCACGCAAGGCCCAGTGACCAAAGCCAGACAGAAAGCCGCGCCATTGGGCGAACTCATCCTCGACCGGGCCGCCGACAAAGCGTGCGCGCGGTGAGGCCATGAAGGCGGCAACCGGCGCGAAATCCTCTTCAAGCGGGGTGCGCAGGGTCAGGCGGTCCGTTGTCAGGGTGATGTGCGGGATCATGTCAGCGCCTCCGGTCCCGGATGGCGCCACAGTTCGTCCTCACCCATGTTTTCGTTGTGGTAGGTCCGTTCATAGGTTGCGCCAAGACGCTGGGCCAATGCGGCGGAGCGGCTGTTGCCGGGCACGATGTTCGACGTCAGCGTGGTAAAGCCGAGGTCATCATAAGCCCATGCACGGGCGCGCTCTGCGGCCTCACGCGCGATGCCCTTGCCTTCAAACCCGTCAAAGACCACCCAGCCGAGTTCCGGCTCGGGCCAGGTTTCAGGGTTCCAGATGCCACAGATCCCGGCAGCCTGACCGGTGTCTTTTAGTTCGATCACGAAATAGCCGTATCCGTGCCAGTGCCAGTGGCCGATGTTCATTGTAAACCAGCGCCAGGCGTCGCCGCGCAGCGGGATGTGGCCAAAGCCCTCTGACCGCAGTGGATCGCGCAGGAAGGCGATGACCGCCTCGGCGTCCGCCTTTTCAGGTCCGCGCAGGATCAAACGTTCGGTTTCGATGCGGGGGGCGTTGGTCAGGCTCATGCGTAGGCCTCCGGTCCGCCGTCGGTGTCGGGGCTGTGCCGGTAGACCACGTCGACGTCGTCATAGGTTGCGGCGCGCGGATCCAGTTTGGCACTCAAACGCTGCGCCAGCGCGATAGAACGGGCGTTGCGATGGTCGATATAAGACACCAGTGTGGGCATCTCCTGTTCCCACGCCCAATGCAGCGCAACGGTGGCGGCCTCAAAGGCGTAGCCGCATCCCTCAAACCCGTCGAAGATGATCCAGCCCAGTTCACGCTCAGGGAAATGCGGAGGGTGAGTGATAGCGATCTGACCGGCCATTTGGCCGTCCACATCGATCGCCCATGCACCAAAGCCCATCAGATCCCAACTGCCCACTTCTGAGGAAAAGCCGTACCACAGGTGGGTCCGGTTCTTGGGGGCGTCCATAAACGCGGCCCGAGTCGAGGCATAGAATGCCTCGAAACCGTCCATGTCCGACAGGACATGCGGGCGCAGCGTCAGGCGCGGGGTATGCAGGGTGGGAGCGGGCATTGGGGTTTATCGGGCCTTGGCGCGTCTGGTGGGGGCGGATGCCTCCGGCGGGAGTATTTGCCACCAAGAAGAAGCGCAGGGTTGGATCCTTTTGCTGTTACTTTTTCTTGCCGAAACCGGAGAGACCGGGGGGCAGCGCGCCGCCGCCCATGCCGGGCAGGCCAGGGATGCCGCCCTTGGCGCCCATCTGTTTGGCGGCGGCCTCCAGCGCCTTGGGGTCCATGCCGGCGGGCATGCCGCCCTTGCCGCCGAACATGCCTTTCATGGCCTGTTTCAGCATGCCGCCCTTGCCCATCTTCTTCATCATGTCGGACATCTGGCGTTGCATCTTGAGCAACTTGTTGAGGTCGGACACCTCCATGCCAGAGCCTTTAGCGATGCGTTTCTTGCGGCTGGCCTGAAGGATCTGCGGATTGGCGCGTTCCTTTTTGGTCATCGACTGGATCAGGGCAATCTGCTGTCTGAGCATCCTGTCGTCGATACCGGCAC
The DNA here is from genome assembly GCF_002237555.1 of Antarctobacter heliothermus. NCBI lineage: Bacteria > Pseudomonadati > Pseudomonadota > Alphaproteobacteria > Rhodobacterales > Roseobacteraceae > Antarctobacter > Antarctobacter heliothermus. The sequence continues at coordinate 1,536,385 of NZ_CP022540.1, forward strand.
CGTCCATCTGCTTGGCCATTTTGCCCATACCGGGCATCATGGACATCATGCCCTCCATGCCGCCCATCTTGATCATCTGTTCCAGTTGCGTCTTGAGGTCGTTCATATTGAACTGACCCTTCTGGAACCGCTTCATCATGCGCTCGGCCTGTTCGGCCTCCAGCGTCTGTTGCGCCTTTTCGACGAGCGCGACGATGTCGCCCATGCCAAGGATGCGGCCGGCGACGCGGTCTGGCTCAAACGTCTCTAGCGCGTCCATCTTTTCGCCAAGGCCGACGAACTTGATCGGCTTGCCAGTGATCGCGCGCATGGACAGGGCGGCACCGCCGCGCCCGTCGCCGTCCATCCGGGTCAAAACGACGCCGGTGATTCCGATGCGAGTGTCGAAATTTTCCGCCGTGTGCACGGCGTCCTGACCGGTCAGGCCGTCCACCACCAGCAGCGTTTCGCGCGGGTTGGCGACATCGCGCACCGCCTCTACCTGGGCCATCAGTTCGTCGTCGATGGACAGACGACCGGCGGTGTCCAGCATGTAGACGTCGTAACCGCCCATGCCTGCCTGCGTCTTGGCGCGTTTGGCGATGGCGACCGGGTCTTCGCCCTTGACGATGGGCAGGGTATCGACGCCGATCTGGGTGCCAAGGATCTGCAACTGTTCCATGGCGGCGGGGCGGTTGACGTCTAGCGAGGCCATCAGGACCTTCTTGCCGTCGCGCTCTTTCAGCCGTTTGGCCAGCTTGGCGGTGGTGGTCGTCTTACCGCCGCCCTGCAGGCCGACCATCAGGATCGGCGCGGGCGGGCTGTCGATGCGCAGCTTGCCGGGGTCACCGTCCTCTTCACCTGCGAGCACAGCAATCAATTCATCGTGGACGATCTTGACGACTTGCTGACCGGGGGTAACGGATTTCGTCACCGCAGCGCCGGTGGCTTTTTTCTCGACCGCCTTGATAAAGTTGCGCGCGACGGGCAACGAAACGTCGGCCTCCAGCAGGGCCACGCGAACCTCACGCAGGGCTGTGCGGACGTCATCCTCGGACAGCGCGCCCTGCTTGGTCAGCCGGTCAAAGACGCCGCCAAGGCGTTCTGAGAGATTTTCAAACATGAGGGCAGGCCCTCCTTCTCTTCTGTCTGTGCCCCTTAAGGATAAGGGGCCACAACCGGTGACTCAATCGCGGATGGGAAATGCCAGAGAGCCCTTGTTAGCTCTTTTCAAGCGGGTGCGCCCCCGTGGGCGCAACGCGCTGACGGAGGGCGATCCCGGGCATAGCCCATGGGACCGGAAGACAAAGACGGCTTCCGGGGTTCAGGATCGATTAGAGGATGGTGCGCGCCGAGTCAAGTCTAGGGAGGGTAAGGGTCTGTTAGGCATGTCGCGGCTAGGGTCAAGGCTCAAGGGCATAACCTTTTGAGGCGGTTGCCGATCCAGTCAAAACCGTGTCAGAGACGCCAGTAGTTCGTTTTTGCAATTGCAGGGACCGCCGACTCCATGCCCGCCACTTATCGCGTATTGCCGCAATTGAATATCGTGCTGGTCCTGTTCCGTGGCGATATCACTGTGGATCAGAACGTCGAGACGCTGCTTCGGTATCGGTCGGACCCGCTGTTCGATGGCGGGCAACATACGCTGCTGGATGTCATGGACTGCACCTTTCCGGAGGGTTTTTTTGCCGAAACGGCGCGACTGGCAAACCGGCTTCGGTCGTACCATGAGGCGCGCGACCCTCGCGCGCGATCCTCGATCTTTGCCCCCGGCAAGGTGAACTACGGCATCTGCAAGCTTTACCGCGATGCGGTTCAGGCCAAGATGCCGTATCCGGTGGATGTGTTCCGTGATCCCGAATCCGCTTTGCGCTATCTGGATCTTGATCCTGCGGATCGTCGCGTTCGGGGGCTGTTGGGGCAGGTCACGCAGGGATTTGCGTCGAATTGATTCGCTGGTGGTGACTCGATCTTGAAAAAGCTGTCCGCCAGTGTTGGCCCCGGCGGGCGGGTCTGCGCGACACCGAATATACGCGCAGACCGGGCGCGTTCAGGCAGCCAGCTTGCGAACATCCGCATCGGCGCGCGCTTTGGACGCTTCGGCATCGACCATCAGGCGGTCCGAGCGCACCACCTGCACGTCGGTGATGCCGACAAAGCCCAGAACGTGCCGCAGCCAGGGTGTGGCAAAGTCGATAGGGCCATCCACTTCTGTACCTCCAGAAGCAATGACAAGGATCACGCGCTTGTCATCCAACAGACCGACCGAGCCGGTTTCGGTGTATTTGAACGTGATGCCCGCCCGCGCGATCATGTCGACCCATGCCTTGAGGCTGGAAGGCACGCCGAAGTTGTAGATGGGCGTCGCAATCACCAAGGTGTCGGCGGCGCGCACTTCGTCGATCAGCCGGTCGGATAGCGCCAGCTTGTCCTGCTGTTCAGGGGTGCGGGCATCTGCGGGGGTCATGTTGGCGGCCAGCCATGCGCCGTCGATCTGCGGAACAGTGTCCGTCAGATCGCGAGTGACAAGATGGGCTGGGTCAAGACGGGCGATAACGGTGTCGGCCAGTTGGCGGGTGACAGAGCCCTCGGTGCGGGCAGAGGCGTCGATGCGTAGAACGGTCTGTGTCATGTAGCGGGTCCTTGTAGGAAACAGGTCTTTCAGACGCTCTATTTGACCATTGCATATGCGAACACAATGGCGGACAAAGCGCAGAGTGTGTGCGCAGTCGCGCAGCCGCTTTGAGAGGTGTAAGATGGACAACTGGGATGAGATCCGCACGGCTTTTCAGGTGGCGCGGCTGGGGACAGTCAGCGGCGCAGCGGAAGTGTTGGGGGTGCACCACGCTACGGTGATCCGCCATATCGACGCGTTAGAGGGCCGGATGGGCGTCAAGCTGTTCCAGCGCCATGCGCGCGGCTATACCGCGACTGAGGCAGGCACCGACCTGATGCGCGTGGCACAGACCACGGACGACCAGTTGCAGCAACTCGAAGGGCGGATCAAAGGGCGCGGCAATGCGGTCGCAGGTGAGCTGTTGGTGACATCGCTCATCTCGTTTGCGCCGCTCATGGTGCCGGCGCTGAAGACGTTTCGCGCGCGCTATCCGGATGTGATCGTGCGGTTCTTGACCGATGACCGGGTGTTCCGTCTGGAATACGGAGAGGCGCATGTGGCGCTGCGCGCCGGGCCTGCCCCGCAAGAGCCCGACAATGTGGTGCAGGCCTTTTCCCGGCAGGACATCGCGATGTATGCGCACCGCGATTACGTCGAGGCGCACGGCCTCCCCGAGGACGAGGCGGCGTTGAAGGATCACTATTTCGTCGGCCATGATGATCCCGACAGCCGCGCGCCGTTTCAGCGTTGGCTGACAGCGCGGGTGCCTTATGACCGGATCGTGTTCCGCACCACCGACACGCGCGTCAGCGAGACGGCGGTGATTGGCGGCGCGGGCATCGGGTTTCTGGGCACGCGTGAGGCGTCCCGGCATCCGGATCTGGTGCAGGTCATGCCCCCGCGTGAGGATTGGACCGCGCCGCTCTGGCTGGTGACTCATGTGGATTTGCACCGCACCGCCAAGGTGCAGGCGTTCCTGAGCCACCTCAAGGAATTCTGCGGCGAAGCGTCGGCGCGATGACAGAGGCGGGACGCGGGCATCTTGCGATGCTGGGCTTTGCGATGTTGGTGTCGGGGTCATTTTCGCTGGGCGCGCTGGCCGCGCCGCACATCGACCCGGCGGCCCTGAACGCGGTGCGCTTTGTCATCGCCGCGTCGGTGCTTTGGGCGGTGGCGCTGGCCACGGGCAAGGTGGACCGGGCGGTCTTTGCCGCACCATGGCGGTACTTCGTGCTGGCGGGTCTGTTTGCCATCTATTTCGTGACCATGTTCGAGGGGCTGAAGACGGCGGCACCTGTCAGCATGGCGGCAGTGTTTACCCTGAATCCCGCGCTGACGGCGGTCTTTGGCTATTTCGTGGCGCGTCAGATCACGACGCCGCGCATGGCTCTGGCAATTGTCGTGGGGGGCACCGGCGCACTTTGGGTGATATTCGACGCCGATTTCGCCGCTCTTTTGCGGTTTGAGGTCGGACGCGGCGAGGCAATCTATTTCTGGGGATGCGTGGCGCACGCGCTGTATGCCCCGATGTTGAGGCGGCTTAGCCGGGGAGAGTCCGGCATTGCGTTCAATGCGGGCATTCTGACGGCAGGGGGCGTGATCCTGTGTATCTGGGCGGGGCCGGCGCTGATCTCGATGGACTGGGCAGCCCTGCCGGCAATCGTCTGGTGGACCATCCTTTACATTTCATTGGCGGCGACCGGCGTGACCTTTCTGATCTTGCGCTATGCGGCGCTGCGCCTGCCATCGGCCAAGGTCATGGCCTACACCTATATCGTGCCAAGCTGCGTGATCCTTTGGGAATTGGCACTGGGGCGTGGCGTGCCGACCGCTCTTGTTCTGCCCGGTGTGGCATTGACGGCGCTATCTCTATTGTTGCTGCTTAAGAATGAGGAACCTGTTGCGGTGTCATCGCCCTGACACACTGCCGGTCTAGCCGAGGCAATTAGCTAGGCCGCAGGAGTGTGATATGATCGAAGTGACAATGCGATTTCCGGCGCAGCCGGGCCAGTTTACTGCGCCGATGGGCATGGTGACGCCACAAAGCTCGCCGGTCAGTTTTACTGCGACAGGCGCGCGGATGAATACGGTATGCGCGGCAAATGTCTCTCAGCATCTCGCTCTGGGCGAGCCAGAGGCCGATGAGGTCGTCTTGCGCTGGCAATTTGCACCGGGCGGAGGTCCCTATCCTCAAGAGATGTTCTCGACCTTTGACAACCGCTTTACTCGTGCGGCCAGCGGCATGGCCGGTGAAACCGTTGAGATCGCACAATCAGCAGGGGGCGGTCTGGCAGGGCTGCAAGCGATCGTCGACCATGTCGCGGGAATCTTTGACTATGGGCATCCCGAAGACCGCTTTTACGACGGCTTTGACGAGATCCCGCACCTGTGTGACATGACCACCGGATCCTGTGTGGATATCAACGCCTATCTGATCGCGGGGCTGCGCAGCGCCGGGTATGAGGCAGGCTATATCTATGGGCTCTTTGTGCCTGAGACCAAGCGTGACTGGGCGGAAGACGGGCATTGCTGGGTTGTAACCCGCCACGACGGCATGGTGCAGTGCTGGGATATTGCGCATCACCTCAAGATGGGGTTGCGCAAGGTGACGCCGGGGCTGAACCCACGCCCGGGCGTACGGCTGGCGATGGGGCATTCGATGGGCTGGAACGTGCCTGCACTGGGGCTGGAGGCGGTCAAGCTGATGGCTTTGCCGCTATGGATCACCGACCAGGGACCGCAGGTGCCTGAGAGTATGAAGATTTCCCTGTCGGGATATGATGAATTGGCCGCTGTGCCGGAGCCTGCCTAAAGGCGTGCCGCCGTTGCTTTAGCTCCCGGCGTCGTGGTCTTCATTTGGCAATTCCTGTTCTAAGAACCGTTCAAACGCGTCCAGATTGACCGGCTCAAACTGGCCAAAGCCCTGCATCCAGACAGAGGCTGTCCGCAGGGCGTCCGGTTCCAGTTTGCACCACTTTACCCTGCCGCGCTTTTCCTGACTGATCAGGCGGGCGTTGGTGAGCACGGTAAGGTGTTTGGAAATCGCGGCCAGCGACATCTCGAACGGATGGGCAACGTCCGTCACGGCCATGTCGTCCTCCAGCAGCATCGCAAGGATGCGGCGGCGGGTGGGGTCCGCGAGCGCGGCAAAGACGGTGTCCAGCGGATCGTTCATCGCGCGCCGAGGATAAAGGCACCGATCCGATCGGCCAGACCGGGAGCCAGCGGCAGCGTGGGATCACTGTAGGTCGCCAAATTGCCGGTGCGCGAGTCGTCAAGCGCGGACTTCAGAACGTGGGTCATGCCCTCGACCATATACAGCGTTCCTTGCGGCAGCGCCTCGACAAGGGCGCGCGCGTCGCCTTCGGTGATTTGCAAGTCAGAGGTGCCTTGCACAACCAGTGTCGGCAGGTCGATGGTCTGTGCCTGGACTGTCGGGTCATCAATGGCGAAGAGTTCCATCAAGAAGGGCTGAATGGGCGGCGCAAAGATAGCGGCCAGCGGGCCGGGCAGGGCCTCAGGCGGGACCGGGGTTCCGGCGATCAGAGAAACCATCGCCTTTTCCAGCGCCTTTTGATGCGGGGCTAATGCGGGCACGGCGCGCAGTTGTTCCAGCATGATCTGACTGACCGGGCGGCCCGGTGCGGCCAGCAGGACCAGACCGCAAATGTCGTCGCGGCTGTGGGCGAGTTCCAGCGCGACCAGACCGCCTTCGGAATGGCCGGTCAGCCAGATGCAGGGCAGGCCGCTGCGCTCCTTGGCAAGGTCGATCCACTGGGCGGCGTCCTTTGCGTACAGTCCGATGGTCACAGCGTTTGGATTGCCGGTGCTTTGCCCGATACCGCGTTTGTCGGCGCGGATAGTGGCGATGCCTTGCGGCTCCAATGCCTCGGCGAGCAGGCGATAGGCGTCGGTCGCCAACCCTTGCACAGAGTTGCCGTGCCGATCCGTTGGCCCCGATGCGGGCAGGACCAGAGCAACAGCTGACGGGGTCTGTGGCGTCAGGTACGTCCCCTGTAGTCGGGCGTCGGATTGGGTGATCTCGATCTCTTCGGCGACCATCGGGGCCGCAAGCAGGGCCAGCCAGAAACTCAGGTAAAGGGCGGGGCGCATGGGCGTCTCCTGTAGCGGTTTGAGGTGGTGTGGGCGGGGCGGAAAGAAAACTCAACCGCAAAGTTGAATGTGCAATTGCAGCGTCTCGGGCGCTGTCGGCACCTGCGGCGGAATGGCTTGCGAGCGGATGTGTTCAGTTTTGTCATTAAATAACAGTGGTATAGGGGCGATCGCGCCGGTCGTTCACGCGTGTTGACTCAAAGCCCGCCGCGACATAGCACCAAGGCGAACCTGAGTGGAGCTAACGCCGACGTGAGCGACCAAGATCCCAAGCGCAAGCTGGACGACCTGGACGCCAAACTGACCGCCTACAAGGCGGGTCGGAAAGTCGACAAGGCCCATCAGGAAGAGCACTACAGCCAGGCCAATATCGCCTGGCGCATGGTGACGGAAATGGTGGCCGGTCTGGGGATCGGTTTCGGGATCGGCTTTGGTCTCGATGTTCTTTTGGGCACCAAGCCGTTCCTGATGGTGGTGTTCGCACTTCTGGGCGTTGCGGCGGGCATCAAGGTGATGCTGCGCACGGCCAAAGAAGTGCAGGCGAGTATGAGCCCCGGCACGACCGGGACAGGCCCCGGCGGGGCCACAGGCAAAAGCCCCGGTGAGGGCGATGAAGACAGCGCCCGGGCCACCGGAGCGGATGAGGGGAAAAGACATGGCGACTGAAAGCGCGGAAAAGGCAGACGGCGGCCTGGTGTTCCACCCGATGGACCAGTTCATCGTCAAGCCGCTGTTCGGCGATGCGGGCACGGTGGGCATGTTCACCATCACCAACGTGACGCTCTGGCTGTTCCTGGCCATCGTGGCGGTTGTGCTGCTGATGGTTTTGGGCACCTCCAAGCGCGCCATCGTGCCGTCGCGGTCGCAGTCGGTGGCTGAACTGGCCTACGGCTTTGTCTACAAGATGGTCGAGGACGTCGCTGGCAAGGACGGTCTGAAGTATTTCCCCTACATCATGACCCTATTCATGTTCATCGTCTTCGCCAACTTCCTTGGCCTGCTGCCGATGAGCTTTACCACCACCTCGCATTTTGCCGTGACCGTGGTGCTGGCAATGGCGGTCTTCCTGACCGTGACCATCCTTGGGTTCGTCAAGAACGGCGCCGGTTTCCTGGGCCTGTTCTGGGTGTCGAGCGCGCCGCTGGCGCTGCGCCCGATCCTGGCGATCATCGAGCTGATCTCGTACTTTGTGCGCCCGGTCAGCCACTCCATTCGTCTTGCGGGCAACGTCATGGCCGGCCACGCGGTGATCAAGGTCTTCGCCGGTTTTGCAGCCATCGCAGCAATCTCGCCGATCTCGATCCTGGCGATCACCGCCATGTACGGGCTGGAGGTCTTGGTGGCCTTTATCCAGGCCTATGTCTTCACGATCCTGACCTGCGTGTACCTCAAGGACGCGCTGCATCCGTCACACTGATACGGTGGCCGGGCTAAAACCCGGCCTACCGACTGAACAACCCGAATACTCAACTTCCAATCGTAAGGAGAATCTCAATGGAAGGCGATCTCGCACACATCGGCGCAGGCCTGGCAGCAATCGGTTCCGGCGCAGCCGCAATCGGGGTGGGTAACGTTGCAGGCAACTTCCTGTCCGGCGCCCTGCGCAACCCGTCGGCAGCCGCCGGCCAGACCGCGACCCTCTTCATCGGTATCGCATTCGCAGAAGCGCTGGGCATCTTTGCCTTCCTCGTTTCGCTGCTGCTGATGTTCGCCGTCTAAACCACGGAACTTAACGATCCTTACGCGCGGGCGGTCAGGCAGTCCTGACCGCCCGATGTAGAGACAAGTTCCGACGGAGGACAACATGGCGACCGAAACTCACGGGTCCGAGCCTGTCAGCGCATGCGTTGACGCCGGCGGCAGCGCCGTCGGGATGCCGCAGCTCTGCGGCGACTGGATCGGAAACCAGGTCTTCTGGCTGGTGATCACGCTTGTCGTGATTTACTTTGTACTGGCCCGTATCGCCCTGCCGCGCATCGCCGCGGTTCTGGCGGAACGTCAGGGGACCATCACAAACGACATCGCCGCTGCCGAAGATCTCAAGCGCAAGGCCCAAGACGCCGAAGCTGCTTATGACAAGGCGCTTGCCGATGCCCGGGCCGAGGCTCAGGTTATTGCGCAAAAGGCGCGTGACGACATCAAGGCCGATTTGGGCGATGCAATCGCCAAGGCCGACGCGGAAATCGCAGCCAAGGCCGTCGAGTCGGAGAAGGCAATCGCCGAGATCCGCGATAGCGCCATGGCCCATGTCGAGACCGTGGCAAAAGATACCGCCGGGGCCATCGTGGCCGCGCTGGGCGGTGCCGCTGACGACGCCAAGATCGCGAATGCGGTCGACGCGCAGCTGAAAGGGTAAGGCCATGAAGAGACTCATCCTTCCCGTTCTGGCCGCTCTGTCGGCCACACCTGCGGCGGCGGCCTCTGGCCCATTCTTTTCGCTGGGCAACACCGACTTCGTGGTGCTGCTGGGCTTTCTGCTGTTCATCGCGGTACTGATCTATTTCAAGGTGCCCGGCATGCTGGCTGGCTTGCTGGACAAGCGCGCCGAGGGCATTCAGGACGAACTGGACGAAGCCCGCCAGTTGCGCGAAGAGGCCCAGACCCTGCTTGCCAGCTATGAGCGCAAGCAGCGTGAGGTTCAGGCCCAGGCGGATCGCATTATTGCGCACGCCAAGCAGGAATCCGAACTGGCCGCCGAACAAGCCAAGGCAGAGATCGCCCAGTCGATCACCCGCCGCCTTGCCGCCGCCGAAAGCCAGATCGCCTCTGCCGAGGCAGCGGCCATCCGGGAGGTGCGCGACCGCGCCGCTTCCGTGGCGATTGCCGCCGCTCGTAGCGTTGTGGCAGAACAGATGACACCGGCCAGCGCTGGCAAGCTGATCGACGACGCTATTGCCGACGTGGGTGCCAAGCTGCACTGACGGCACGTCTCTGGAAGCAAGGCGAGGCCCGGCCACTGCGCCGGGCCTTGCGCGTTGCGGCTCTATTTCGGGCCACAGGCGTAGAAAACAGCGGACCACGGGTCAGCCGTGGCGCAACAGACAAGAGGCACAGGCGTGGCACATATCATCGTTGTCGGGAACGAAAAGGGCGGTGCGGGCAAGTCGACCATCGCGATGCATGTCGCAACTGCGTTGGCCCGCATGGATCACAGGGTCTGGACGCTGGACCTTGACCTGCGCCAGCAGAGCCTGGGCCGCTATCTGTCCAACCGCCGTGCGTGGTTGAAAAAGGAAGAGCGCGACTTGCCGTTGCCCGGTTACATGCAACTGCCAGAGGCTGACCCCGCCGCCGTTGCTGCCGGAGAGCAGGCGGCAGACAACAGGCTGAACCGCGCGGTGGCGGAGTTGGAAGAGAAATCCGACTTCATCATCATAGACTGCCCCGGATCTTACACCCGGCTGGCTCAGGTTGCGCATTCTCTGGCCGATACGCTGATCACGCCCTTGAATGACAGCTTTGTCGATTTCGACCTGTTGGCCCGGATCGAGGGCGACGGCGAAAAGATCCTTGGCCCGTCGGTTTATGCGGAAATGGTCTGGTCGGCGCGCCAGTTGCGCGCTCAGGCCGGTCTGTCGCCGATGGACTGGATTGTTCTGCGCAACCGGGTCGGGGCGCAACAGATGATCAACAAGGCCAAGATGGAAAAGGCGGTTGCCACTCTGGCCAAGCGGATCGGCTTTCGCGTCGGCCCGGGATTTTCCGAACGTGTGGTTTTCCGTGAGTTGTTTCCGCGCGGGCTGACCCTGTTGGACCTGCGCGACATCGGTGTCCGTAGCCTGAGTCTGTCGAACATCGCAGCGCGGCAAGAGGTGCGCGACCTGATCAAATCGCTGAAACTCCCCGGTGTTGAGGTCAATTTCTGACAGAACCGATAGAAAAGGGCGCGGGCCCAAAGGTCCGACCCTAGAAGCGGCCGGACAATCGGTGAGGTGTTTATTCCGGCGGAATGGCGGTTTCGGGGGTGTGGCCAAAGTGCTGGCGGTTCAAGCGTAGCACCAGCACGATGGCGACAACCTGTGAGGTGATGGCAAGCCCGGTCAGCTCCCAATAGGCTAGGTCGAATTTCGCAATCACATCTGCGGCGACCAGCCCCTTGTTGATGAAGAATTGCAGCATCACGGACAGCGCCACAAAGGGACAGACCAGCGCGTAGGATCCGGGCGACGTTCTGGTGCCCACCACGAAGTCATTGAAATAGCCCTGCGCCCTTAGAACGACCGCGCCCAGTCCCAGAAATGCAAGCTGGATGGCGATCAGGCGGGCCAGAAAGACCATGGTCTCACCGGCATTGGCGTGCGAGTCGTAGGTGGCGTGCAGCCCATGGTCCTGCCGCAGGAACATAATCCCCAGCACGGTGGCGATGGGCACGATTATCATCAGGGTCGGGCCTGCCTCGCGCGCGGTGCCGTGTTGCAGCATCGAGGCGAAGGCGGTGATCGCCGCGACAACTGTGTAGACGATGGCGATGGTGCCCAGAACGGTCGACATCACCATGGCGACACCCACGGTGGTGGGATTTGTGCTCATCGCGACCGGGGCGGAAAAACCGACGGCCACCATCGACACGGCAAAGGCCGGGGTGAGTTGCGCGAAGGAGTTATGGGCGGTCACGTCGAACAGCCCGCCCTTCGCCAGCACGCGGCCCAGAAAGACACCGATCAAACGGAAGGCCATGACAGCGATCAGCGCAAAGGCCACCATTGCCAGCGGAAACAGGTATTCGACCACGCTCCAGAGTTGGGGCACAAAGACCATCCCGAGGATGAAGCCGACGTTCACCGTCATGGCCAGCGCCAGCGGCATCGCCAGCAGGGTGGATTCCGCATTGGAGGTCCGCAGGGCGGCGTAGGCCGGGGTCTTGCGGAAGGCGCTGAAGGACTGGAGGTTCCAGATCAGGGACTTGATGTTGAGAAAGGCAAAGATGGCGATCCCGGCCATGGCAACCGCGATGGCGACCTGTATGGGCACTTCGCCATTGACCCAGGCGGCCGCGATATCCTTGAACACCGGGACCGGCTGTGTCGGGTGCGGCACCCAAAACATCAGAAACATGAAGAAGGTGACGACGATGCCGCCCGCCCCAAGGGAGCCAAGGAAATAGAGCGGCGAATAGGTGTCTGCGGGGCGATGTGCTGGTTGGACCATAATGGCCTCCTGTGACGTATAAAGAATTCCAATTGTGGAATGTAATATGAATTCAAAAAATAGAATGTAAAGGGAAATTTGTAATACATTGGTCGGTCGGGACAATCTTAACTCTTAGGTAACCAGTTTGCGGAAGGATCAGTCATGCGTTGGTTATCATGTGTTCTCCTCCTGCTTGGCCTCGCCGCATGTGATGCGGCGAGGCCGGGTTTCTACGGGGCAGAAACACAAGTACAGGAGGTTGAGGGGTCGCGTTTTACCTTGCGGTTTCAGGGCAACCTGGTCGAGGCAACGCGCACATCTCCTGAATGGTTGCCCCGGTTTGAGGATGTCACCCGCAAGGCCGGGATCGCCGCGCAGATCCAAAGCGGATGCCGCGCCGACTGGGTCGAAGGCGACCCTGCCATGATGTGGATCGGCCTGTCCTGCGACGGACGGCCCGCGCCCAAAAGGCCGCGACGGTCCAAAACGATCTACAGCGATATTGACGGTCTCTCCCAGCGGGCAGGCACCCATGCCGGGGCTCTCACCTGCCGCAAAGGACGTTAGTGACCCAATATCTTGTGGAGAAGTGGCAAAGGTCCGCCATATGAGCCACCGAATTCTTGACTCTCGACGCCTCGACAGAGCACGCTGAGGGTTCATCACGGAATCGGACCGGCACCTTGCGCTTTTCCAAAATAAGACTGACAGGCTTCAAGAGCTTTGTGGATCCGACGGATCTGATCATCAACCCCGGGCTGACCGGAGTGGTGGGGCCGAACGGCTGCGGAAAGTCCAACCTGCTGGAAGCGCTGCGCTGGGTCATGGGCGAAACCCGCGCCAAAGCGATGCGTGGCGGCGGGATGGAGGACGTGATCTTTGCCGGGGCCGCCTCGCGCCCAGCACGCAACTTTGCCGAGGTCAGCCTGCACATTGACAACGCAGACAGGCTGGCGCCCGCAGGCTTCAACGACAGCGATCATCTGGAAATCGTGCGCCGGATCACGCGGGACGTGGGGTCTGCCTACAAGGTCAACGCCAAGGATACGCGCGCACGCGACATTCAGATGCTGTTTGCCGATGCCGCCACCGGCGCGCATTCCCCCGCGCTGGTGCGGCAGGGGCAGATTTCGGAACTGATCAACGCCAAGCCCAAGAACCGCCGCAAGATCCTTGAGGATGCCGCCGGGATCGGTGGACTGTATCAGCGCCGCCATGAGGCTGAGCTAAAACTGAAAAGCACCGAAACCAACCTGCTGCGCGTCGATGATGTGGTCGAGCAACTGGCGGGGCAACTGTCACAACTGGCCAAACAGGCGCGGCAGGCGGCGCGGTATCGCGCCATCGGCACGGAACTGCGACAGGCCGAAGGGATGCTGCTGTACCGGCGCTGGCGCGAGGCGGATGAGGCGCGCGCCGTCGCAGATGCCGCGCTACGCGAGGCGGTGACAAAGGCCGCACAGGCCGAAACGGCGGCACGGACCGCGGAAAAGACGCGCAGCACTTTTGAAGACGCTTTGCCACCGCTGCGCGAGGAAGAAGCCATCGCCGCCGCTGTCCTCCAAAGGCTGATCGTCCAGCGCGACACCCTGGCCGGGCAGGAAAAGCAGGCGTTCGCCCGGATCGAGACCTTGCAGAACCGCATCGCCCAGTTGGTCCGCGACATGGACCGCGAGGCCGGGTTGAACCGCGACGCCGGTGAGACGATCGAACGGCTGGAATGGGAAGCGCGCGAGCTGCAAAAAGCCTCTGAAGGGCATGATGAGCGGCTGGCCGAAGCGCATGAAGCCGCGCGAGAGGCATCCAGCGTCTTGCAAGCGCGCGAAGCGGACCTTGAACAACAGACCGAAGATGTGGCCCGGCTGGCCGCGCGGCACCAGTCGGCGCAGCGCTTTCTTGCGGATTGTCGCAAGACGCTGGACCGGAATGAGGCCGACGCGGTGCGCGCACGCGCCATGGTGGAGACCGCGCGCGAGGCTCAGGCACTGTCGCGCGAATCGGCAGAACTGGCGCAGGACCGGCTGGAAGAGGCCCACGCGGCGGCCGAAGAGGCCGAGGATGCCCTGACAGAGGCCGAAACCGCCCGCACCGAAACGCAATCGCGTGAGGCCGAAGCCCGTGGAGAGCGGTCCGAAGCAGAGGGCCAGATGAATGCCCTGCGCGCCGAGGTGACGGCGCTGGCCCGGCTGCTGGACCGCGATACCGCCGAGGGCGGCCAGATCCTTGATCGGCTTCAGGTGGAGCAGGGGTACGAAAAGGCACTGGGGGCCGCGCTCGCCGACGATCTGCGCGCGCCCGAGGTCGAGGGCGACGGGCCGACCGGCTGGGTCGTACTGGCGTCCTACGATGACACGCAGCCCTTGCCCGAGGGTGCCAGCCCGTTGGCGGGGCATGTTTCTGTCCCCGACGTTCTGGCGCGCCGCCTCAGCCAGATCGGTCTTGTAGACGCCGAAGATGGGCCGCGCCTGCAAGCCTTGCTGAAACCGGGGCAGCGGCTGGTCACGCTGGAGGGTGATCTGTGGCGCTGGGACGGGTACCGGGCCTGGGCCGAGGATCAACCCTCGACCGCCGCACTGCGTTTGGAGCAGTTGAACCGACTGGAGGGGCTGAAACAGGAGATGGCAGCGGCTTCGGCCCGGCTCGACGGTACGCTGGCGGCACACGAGGCGCTGGTGGCGCAGTTGCGCGATCTGACAGAGGCGGACAAGACTGCGCGCCTTGCCCGCCGGACGGCGGATCAGGCGGTGGCCGATGCGGCCCGCGCGTTGAGCCGCGCAGAGGCAGAGCGCGACATGTCCGAGGGTAAGGTTGAAAGCGCTGCGCTGTCGGTCAAACGCTACGAGGATGAAGCCGGTGCCGCGCGCGGGCAATTGGCAGAGGCGCAGCGCGCGGTCGACACGCTGGACGATCTCGAAGAGGCGCGGGCGCAGGCCGAAGACGTCAAGATGACGGTCGAGGCGGCGCGCATGACCATGATGGCCAAACGGTCGGCCCATGACGAACTGCGCCGCGACGGTGACGCCCGAAAGGGGCGGTCACAGCAGGTCACCAAGGATCTGTCTGGTTGGCGGCATCGGCTTGAGACCGCCGAGAAACGCGCGACGGAACTGGCCGAACGCAAGGCCGATAGCGAAGCGGAACTGGCCGAGGCGCAGGACGTTCCCGGCGCGCTGGAGGATCAGCGCGGAGAGTTGACTGACGCGATGGAAGCCGCTGAGGCGCGCAAGGCAGAGGCCAGCGATGCGCTGTCGACCGCAGAGGGCGCGCTGCGTGAGGCCATCGCCACCGAGCGCGACGCAGAACGGCAAGCGGGCGATGCCCGTGAGGCCCGCGCCCGCGCCGAGGCCCGCGCCGAGGCGGCGCGCGAAACCGTGACAACGGCTGCAGCGCGGATTTTGGACGAAATGGACCTGTCCCCGGCGGCCTTGCTGACCCAGTTGGATACTGACCCGGACGAAATGCCAGCCTCTGACAAGGTCGAGGCCGAAGTGTCCCGTCTGAAACGCCAGCGGGATGCACTGGGCGCGGTGAACCTGCGCGCCGAGGAAGATGCCAAAGAGGTTCAGGACGAGCACGACACGCTGGTGTCGGAGAAATTGGACCTGGAAGAGGCGGTCAAGACGCTGCGCTCTGGCATCGCCAGCCTGAACCGCGAGGGGCGAGAGCGGCTGTTGACGGCGTTCGAGCAGGTGAACAGCAATTTTTCGATGTTGTTTACCCATCTGTTTGGCGGCGGCGAGGCCAGCCTGATGATGGTCGAAAGCGACGATCCTCTGGAGGCGGGACTGGAGATTATGTGCCAGCCGCCCGGCAAGAAACTGTCGACTTTGTCGCTGATGTCGGGCGGTGAGCAGACGCTGACCTGTCTGGCGCTGATCTTTGCGGTGTTCATGGCAAACCCCGCGCCGATCTGCGTGCTGGATGAGGTGGACGCGCCTTTGGACGATGCCAACGTCACACGTTTTTGCGACATGCTGGACGAGATGTGCCGCCGGACCGACACGCGGTTTCTGATCATCACGCACCACGCGGTGACGATGGCACGGATGGACCGTTTGTTTGGCGTGACGATGCAGGAGCAGGGGGTAAGCCAGTTGGTTTCGGTCGACCTCAAGCGCGCCGAGAGCCTGGTGGCCTGAGGGGGCGCTGCCCCCGTCTCCCTTCGGTCGCCCCCCGGGATATTTTGGGACAGAAGAAGCGGGGCGGATGCTCAAGTCCAGAGACGTCTTGGCGTGGTTTGGTGAGATTTGTCTATCGCGCGGGCGACATGGGTTTTCCAGCTTGGGTTTTTGCGTCATGTAGGGAGGCGCCTTGAGATATCTGGCGCGTTTTGGGTGCGGTTCTTTGAATGCCCCAGTGGTTTCAATCCTGGCCCGAGTATTCTGATGCGTCTCCTTCTTCTGATCGCGATGACCATGGTGGCCTTTGCCGCCAACTCCGTCTTGAACCGGGCCGCGCTGGCGGCGGGTGGGATTGATGCGGTGAGCTTTGGGACCATCCGTTTGTGGTCGGGTGCGGTGGTGCTGGTTTTGCTGGGTTTGGCGCTGCGCGGGCGGGTGGTGCTGGGCGGTCCGGGCCGGGTGGCCGGGGTGTTGGGGCTGGTTCTGTATATATACGGGTTTTCGGTGGCCTATGTCGCGTTGGACGCGGGGTTGGGGGCGCTGATCCTGTTCGGGACCGTGCAGGTGACGATGTTTGGCGGCAGCCTGATCGAGGGCGAGCGGCCTCCGGTGCTGCGCTGGATGGGGGCCGTGATGGCCTTTGGCGGGCTGATCTGGCTGCTTTGGCCCGGTGGCGGGCTGGAGCTGAGTCTGGTGCATGGCGCGGCCATGGTGCTGGCCGGGCTGGGGTGGGGGATCTATTCGCTGGCCGGGCGGCGGGCGAGTGATCCGCTGCTGGCGACGGGGGCGAATTTTGTCTTGGCCGCGCCGATCGGGTTCCTGTTGGGGCTGGCCCTGCCGGTCAGTCCCGAGGCGATGGCGCCGGAGGTGTCGGGCATCGTTTTGGCAGTGATTTCGGGGGCTGTGACCTCGGGGTTGGGCTATGCGTTGTGGTATCATGTGTTGCCTCAGGTGACGGGCAGTATCGCGGCTGTGGCGCAGCTGACCGTGCCGGTCATTGCGATGGCCGGCGGCATGGTTTTTCTGGGTGAGGCGTTGACGGCGGATTTTGTGGTGGCGTCCATGGTCGTGCTGGGCGGCGTCGCGCTGTCGGTGCTGCGCAGATAGGGTGCCCACGCGTGGACAGGGGGCTGCCCGTTACAGATCAATGGGTTACAGCGATGATTTTATCATTTGTTAGGATTTGGGCCCGCTGAGACCTAACGCATGATCGGTTCCAGCGCATCGTAGATAAGGCCGGTTCCCCACGCCACGTCGGGCAGGCTGGAGGGTTTGAGGCGCAGCTTGGCGACCTCTGTCCGAGTAAAAAAGCGGCGGGTGTGAACGATGCCCTCTGGGTCTTGCCAGAGGTCGGACAGCGCCCCTGCGGTGATTGTGGCGCGAAAGAACACCTCGACCTGATGGAAGCGGCCCTTGGGGTCGTGAAATTCGTTAATGAGGCAGGGCGCGCCGACCGCGATGGTCAGGCCGGTTTCCTCAAACACCTCACGGATCAGGTTGTCCGGCAGGCTGGCGTGCCGTTCCGCACCGCCACCAGGCGCACACCACAGATCGGATTGCACATCGCGCCACGCGTTGACCAGCAAGAGCCGGTCCTCATGCAGGATCACGGCGCGGGTGGCGATGCGGGGGCTGGGCATTGGACGCTCCTTTGGTCCTTTTCTACGGGCTGGACCGGCGCTATGCCAGCGGCATGAAATGGTTTTTGTTTTCACTCCTGACCCTGCTCCCCGTCGCGGCACGTGCCGGGGACTGTGTGATCCTGTTGCACGGACTGGCGCGGACGGAGCATTCGATGGCGGTTCTGGGGTTGGTTCTGGAGTCGCGGGGGCACCGGGTGATCACGCCGGGCTATGCGTCGACGTCGGACCGGGTCGAGCAGTTGGCCAACGAGACGCTGCCTGATGCGGTGGCGGAATGCGGTGCGCAGAGGGTGCATTTTGTCACCCATTCCATGGGCGGAATCCTGTTGCGGTACTGGTTGCAGGATCATCGGCCAGAGCATTTGGGCCGGGTGGTGATGATGGGGCCGCCCAATGGTGGCAGCGAGCTGGTCGACGTGATGGGCGGCTGGGAGATATTCGAGTGGTACAACGGGCCAGCGGGTCTGCAACTGGGCACCGGGCCGAACAGTCTGGCCGCGCGGCTGCCGCCGGTGGATTTTCCGCTGGGGGTGATTGCGGGATCGCGGACGCTGAACCTTGTGACCAGTTCGATGTTGCCGGGGCAGGATGATGGCAAGGTCTCTGTCGCCTCGACCCGGGTGGTGGGGATGCGCGATCATATCGTTTTGCCGGTCACGCATACGTTCATGATGCAAGCGCCCGAGGCGATGGTGCAGGTGGTGCTGTTCCTTGAGCAGGGCCATTTCGACAGTGATGTGGATTGGCGCGTCCTGCTGGACGAGGCCCTGCTGTCCTGTCTGTTGGGGGATTGCGATGTCGATTGAACTGGACCTGTACGGCGCGCGGGTGATGCGACCGGGCGGCTGGGACGCGGCGTCATTGTCGCTGGCGGGCGGTGTGATTGTGGATGGCTCTGTCGGGCGTGCTGTCGATCTGACGGGCTATGATCTGCTGCCGGGAATTGTCGACGTGCATGGCGACGGGTTCGAGCGGCACATGGCCCCGCGCCGGGGCGCGTTGCGCGAGCGGGATTCGGGCATGGTGGCCGTGGCCGCCGAATTGGCGGCCTGCGGCATCACCACCGCCGTGCTGGCGCAGTTCTGGTCATGGGAAGGCGGGATGCGCGGGCCGGAGTTTGCGCAGGAGGTCTTTGCCGCCGTGGATGCGGTGGCCCCGACTGTGCCGGTGGATCTGCGGGTGCAGATGCGGCTGGAGACCCATTTTACCGAGAGTTTCGCCGAGGCAGAGGCGGCGCTGGACCGCTGGGGCATCGGTTATGTGGTGTTCAACGATCACCTGCCGCACAAGCGGCTGGCCGAGGGGCGCACGCCGCCGCGCCTGACCGGGCAGGCGCTGAAATCGGGGCGCAGCCCGGAGACGCATCTGGCGCTGATGCAGCGGTTGCATGCGGCGGGGGCCGAGGTGCCGGAGGCGTTGGACGCGTTTTGTGCGCGGCTGGCGGCAAAGGGCGTGCGGATGGGCAGTCATGATGACCAGACGTCCGAGGGCCGGGCCGAGTGGCGACGGCGCGGGGTGTTTGTGTCCGAGTTTCCCGAGACGTTGGAGGCGGCGCAGGCGGCGCGGGACGCAGGCGAGCCTGTGGTATTGGGCGCGCCGAATGTGGTGCGCGGGGCCAGCCATGCGGGCAATGTCTCGGCCTTGGAGTTGATTGGGGCGGGGCTGTGCGATGCGTTGGCTTCGGACTATCACTATCCGTCGCCTGCGCGGGCGGCGTGGCGCTGTGTGGAACTGGGCCTGATGGACGAGGCGGCGGCCTGGCAATTGGTGTCCGAGGGGCCGGCGCGGGTGCTGGGCCTGACGGATCGCGGGCGGCTGGAGCCCGGGTTGCGGGCCGATGTGGTGGTGATGGAGCGGGAGACGCGGCGCATCGCGGCGGTGATCGCGGGCGGGCAGGTGGCGTATATGAGCGGACCTGTGGCGGGGCGTTTCATCGCCTAGCGGGGCGCTGCCGCGCACAGGGTGGTTTGCGTTCAGGCCACGCAGGCCTTGAGGAGGGCGCTGCCCTCCTCAAACTCCACCCGGGGTTTTTTACAGAGAAGAAACCGGGGGTCAGGTCTGCGGTGTCAGAAAGTTCGCGTGGCCCATTTTGCGGCCCGGTTTGGTGTCAGATTTGCCGTAGAGGTGCAGGGCACAGGTGGGGTCGGCGGCGAGGGATGGGACGCGGTCCATTTCGTCGCCGATGAGGTTTTCCATCCGGATGTCGCTGTGGCGGCTGCCGTCGCCCAGCGGCCAGCCTGCGACGGCGCGGATGTGCTGTTCGAACTGGTCGGTCATGCAGCCGTTTTGCGTCCAGTGGCCCGAGTTGTGCACGCGGGGGGCGATTTCGTTGATCAAGAGGCCGGCGGGGGTGACGAAAAACTCGACGCCGAGGACGCCGACATAGTCGAGCGCGTTCAGGATGCGGCCTGCAGTGAGCACGGCGTCGGTGAGGGTGCGGTTGGGCAGCGGGGCGGGTACGGTGGTGGTGCGCAGGATGCCGTCCTGATGGACGTTCTGGCCGGGATCGAAGGCGGCGACGCGACCGTCGGTGCCGCGGGCGGCGATGACCGAGATTTCGGCGGTGAAGTCGACGAAGCCCTCTAGCACGGCGGGGGCGCCTTGCAGGTCTGTCAGGGCCTTTGAGGCGTCGGCGGGGGAGGTCAGGCGGGCCTGTCCCTTGCCGTCATAGCCGAAGCGGCGGGTTTTCAGGATCGAGGGGGTGCCGATGGTGTCGATGGCTTGGGCGAGGCTGTCGGCGTCGTCCACCGGGGCGAAGGGGGCGATTTGCAGGCCGAGGTCTTGGAGAAAGGTCTTTTCGGTCAGGCGGTCCTGACTGATGCGCAGCGCCTCGCGGCCCGGGTGGATGGGGCGGAGGGTTTCGAGGATGTCGAGCGCTGTGGTCGGGATGTTTTCGAACTCATAGGTGATGACGTCGACTGAATTGGCAAAGCGTTCCAGCGCCTTGGTGTCGTCGTAGTCGGCCTGAATGTGGTGGTTGGCGACATGGGAGGCGGGGCAGTCTGCGCCCGGCTCATAGATACAGGTCTTGAAGCCGAGGCGGCTGGCGGCGACCGAGAGCATGCGGCCAAGTTGGCCACCGCCAAGGATGCCGATGGTGCTGCCGGGGAGGAGGGGGGCGGTCATGGGCGTACCTGCGTTTTGGGCGTTGGGTCTGTGGGTCAGTCGCGGGTTGGTTCCTCGGCGATGGAGGCCGAGAGGTCGGTGCGCCATTGGTCGAGGCGGGTGGCCAGCGCGGAATCCTGCAGGGCGAGGATTCCGGCGGCCATGAGGCCCGCGTTTTTCGCGCCCGCCGCGCCGATGGCCATGGTGGCGACGGGAAAGCCGCGTGGCATCTGGAGGATGGAATAGAGGCTGTCGACACCGTTGAGAGCGCGGGTCTGGACAGGGACGCCGACCACCGGCACGCGGGTCTTGGAGGCCATCATGCCGGGCAGGTGCGCCGCGCCGCCTGCGCCTGCGATGATGACGTGCAGGCCGCGATCGACGGCCGTCTTGCCGTAGTCCCAGAGCCGATCCGGGGTGCGGTGGGCCGAAACGATGCGCGTCTCATATGGAACGCCGAGTTCGTCGAGAACGTCGGCGGCCTCGACCATTGTGGGCCAGTCCGACTGACTGCCCATGATGATGCCGACCTTGGGGCTGTCCATCTGTGCCTCCGCGTTGGGAAGGTTGCGTTATACGGGATGCGGAGGGGGGTGCAATGGGGTCGATCCGGGGGGAGCGATTCGGGCTTTCAGGCGATGATGTCCGGCAACAGCCGGTCTTCGATGATGGCAATCTTGTCCTTGAGCTTGAGCTTTTTCTTTTTCAGCCGTTGCAGGGTCAGTTGGTCGGCGGTGCCGGTTTGTTGCAGTGCACGGATGGCGTCGTCGAGATCGCGGTGTTCGCGGCGGAACACCTCAAGCTCGACCCGCAGGACGTCGTCGTTTTTCATCGAGATGTCGGTGGGCGCGTTCATGTGGCAATTCCCCTGTCAGTCGTCCGGCCCACACGATAGCTGTTCGAATGCTTTGCGCAAAGCCCCTTGCGCGTTTTGAGCCGGGTGCCCATATTTCGGAGGTGCGGTTGCCTATCGTGGGGCCGCGCGTGACGGTCGCTTGTGCAAAGGACGTGTCGATGAGCAAACTGACCTTGGGATCGTATCCCCATATGCTTGGCTTTGAACAGCTGGAGCGCCTGCTGGAACGCACGGCGAAGACCAGCGAGGGCTATCCGCCTTTCAATATCGAGCAGACCTCGGATCATTCGTACCGCATCACGCTGGCCGTGGCCGGGTTTTGTGAGGACGATCTGTCGATCACCGTGGAGGACCGGCAACTGGTCATTCGCGGCCGTCAGGTCGATGACGGGTCCGAACGCATCTTCCTGCATCGCGGAATCGCCGCGCGCCAGTTCCAGCGCTCTTTCGTGCTGGCCGAGGGTGTCGAGGTGGGCGAGGCGGTCATGGAAAATGGGTTACTGCACGTCGATCTGACCATGACGCGGCCAGAGACTGTGGTGCAAACGATCAGCATAAGAAAAGGGTGAGTTCGATGCATGCCAAGTATGATTTTGACAAGCTGGTCGCAGGCAAGACCGTTTATGTGCGCCCGGTGAAAACCGCCGACCTGCCGGACGACCTGCGCGAACAGGTGGCCGGGCAGGACACGCTGTATGCGGTGCACCGTGCCGATGGCGAGCGTCTGGCGCTGGTCAAGGACCGCTCTTTGGCCTTTGTGCTGGCGCGCCAGAACGATCTGGCACCGGTGACGGTTCACTGAGGGTGTGAGCCTGTATTAAGGTGAGAGGGAGCGCTGCCCCCGTCTTCCTTCGGTCGACTCCCCCGGGATATTTTTGGACAAAAGAAGCTGCGGCGTTGGCGGCAGGGATGTGGAATCATCGCGGGCCGCTGATGTAACTTGCGGGCGGTGGAAGTGATCCTTGTTGCCGGTGGCAAGTGTGTGCCGGGCCGGTGTCTTGGCAAGAATCCCGATGCCTCAAGGGTTTGGGGTAAGGCGGAGTGGCGCGGTCTTGACAGACTGTGCGCCGCCGGGCGTCACTGGGTGGATTGCAGTCAGCAGATTGGAGTCCCGGATGCCAAGATGGGGAGCGGCCGCATTGGCGGTAGTGTGCCTTTTGCTGCCCGCCTTGCGGGCCGAGGCGGGCGACGTGCATGTGGCCTGTGTGCAGGGGCAATTGGCGGCGCTGGGGCAGGATCCGGGGCCGGTGGACGGGGTGAGCGGGCCGCGCACTCGCGCAGCCTTGGGCACCTATGTGGACAGTCTGGACGAGGCCCGGCGTGGGGTGTTTGACGCCCTGCCGAGGTTTGATGCCCGCAGTTCTGTCGGATGGTGCCGCGAGATCGGGTTGAGCGCTCCGGAGGCGGCGCCGCTGATGCCCTCGGCCACGCCGCCGCAGATCTTTGTCGGGCCGGATGTGCATCCCGAGATCGCCGACCATGTCATGACCGCCTTTCTGGAGGCGGAGGCGTTTCTGTATCGCCGGTATGGCGTGCAGGTCGCCAGTCAGGTCAAGATCATCGTCGCCACCAATGCCGAAAGCTGGCAGCGGTTGGTGCAAGAGGCGGGCACGATGGAGTTGCAGGCTTGGGCCGATGTGCGGGCGCGGGCGCGGCGTGATTGCGAGACAGAATTCGGGCTGGGGGCCAGCGCCTCTCGCGATGGGTTGTCGTTCTGCGGCACCACGCTGGCGTTGCGGACCCCGGCGCTGGGCGAGTTGTACCGGATGGTCCTGTCGGTGACGATGACGCATGAGGTGGTGCACAACGTCCAGCGCGAGTTGAGTTTTGACAAGGTGCCGCGCTGGGTCAACGACCCCGACAGCGTGCGGCCGCGCATGGGGCCTGCGTGGATGGTCGAAGGGTCGGCGCAGGTGATCGAACAGGCCTTTATGGAGGAGAAATTCGGGCGGTTTGTGCCCGGACTGCACGCCATGCGCACGCTGGCGGCGGGGTCGGATCTGACCCTGCACCAGATCCGGCTGGCGGGCGAGGTGCGCGAGGCGGCGGCCTATGACGTGTCGGCGTATGGAGTGGCGATGCTGGTAGAGCGGTATGGCGAAGAGACGTTGTTCCGGTTTTGGCGTGTCGTGGGGCAAACCGACAATTGGTTCACCGCCTTTGAGCAGGTCTACGGCATGACGGTCGAGGAGTTCGAGGCGCTGTATACCACGCTGCGCGATGACCAGATGGCGCAGAGGGAGTTTCTGGCAGACCGGGATATGAATGGCGATCAGATCCTTGCCCACCGCCCGCTGACGGAGGCGGAACTGGGCCGGTGATGGGCCGTTCAGGGTAGGATTCCCCTGACTTGCCGCGCGGATCGTCTGTTCCTAGGTTTGGTGCCATGTAGCATCAGGGGGCCGAACCCATGACGATCACACGATTGATATCAGCGCTTGCCCTGTGTCTGGGGGCAACTGCGGGGGTCGCGCAGGCCTCTGATACACATGTGACCTGTGTGCAGCAGCAATTGGCGCGGCTGGGGCTGGACCCCGGCGCGGCGGATGGAGTCACGCGGGTGCAGACGCGTCGCGCAGTGGCGGAGTTTGTGCAGCGGCTGGAGGGTGACGCGGTTCATGCGGTGTTTGACGCGCTGCCGGAGTTTTCAGAGCGTGCGGCGGTAGGCTGGTGCCGTGAGATCGGCTCTTATGCGCCACAGGCGGCAGAGGTCATGCCCTCGGCAGAGCCGCCGCTGATCCTGACCAAGGACAGTATCTCGCCCGAGATCCGTGGCTATATCGAACGCTCTTACGAGGAAGCGCGGCAGACCTTTGCGCAGGATTTCGGCATCGCCACTGCCAGCAAGCCGGTGCTGATCGTGGCCTTTGGCCGGGACGATCTGGAAGACCTGTTGCGCGTGTCGGTGCCGGGGATCGACGATCTGTCGCCTGCGGCGGCGGAAGAGACGGCAGACGATATGTGCGTCGGGGTCGAGCGGGTGATGGGCAGCGCCTATCGCAACCGGATCGCGCTGTGCATGCCGTCTGGGGATCTGGACAGAATTACCTCCTACGAGATCTGGCAGGGGCGCTATCAATATGTGATGCTGCATGAATACATGCACCATGTTCAGCGCGAGATGAGCTATGACAAGGTGCCCGATGACGGGTTCGGACGCCGCCCCATGGGGCCGTCGTGGATGGTCGAAGGCAGCGCCTATCTGGCGCAGATAAAATCGCGCGAGGGGCCCACGCGAGAGGTGTCGGTGCCGATGCTGGTGTCGCTGCGGGCGCGCGATGCCGAGGATCCGGTCCGGCTTGATTTCATTCGCAAGAAGCAATCTGTGCGCAGTGACGCGGAATACTCTGCCTCGAACCTTGCTGTGGCGCTGTTGGCGCTGCGATTTGGTGAGGACCACATGGTCGCCTTCTGGCGTGCGACGGGCGAAGAAGATGATTGGCACGCCGCGTTTGAGGCGGTTTATGACATGCGGCTGGAAGACTTCGAAGAGCTGTTCGAGGACATGCGCCACGATCTGACAAAACTGGTGAAATTCGCCCGTGCCGAGGCCCCGTATGGGCCGGACGTGCTGCGCGTCGGATCGCGCGGGCCGAATCGGTTGGGCCATGGCGCGCGGGTACGGGGATAGACGCGGGCGGCGGGGTTACCCCGTGCCAAAACGCAGCAACCGGACCTCGCCCGTTGCGATCTGCAGCGCGTAGAGGCGATATTGGGCGCTGGCCCGGTCCGGGCCGTCATCGCCAACGCGCGCCTCGATCAGCAGCCATCCGTCGCTGAACACGCGCGGTATCAGCGGCGGCCCGTGTTCGTTGCCATAGTCGAACAGGTCGGTCAGCCCGGGAAACCCCGTGATTGGAATAAATGCCGAAGCGCGGTGCCCGTCCAATCCGAAGACCCGGATGTCGCCGGGTCGGGAAAACGCACCGGTCAGGACCAGTTGGCGGGTGTCCGCGTCATACAGCAGCCCTGCGGCGTCGTATTCGTCCAGACTGGTCACCACTGTCCAGACCCCGGTCCGTACATCGACGGAATACAGATACCCCTCGGCCCCGATCGTAATGCAATAGATCACCTGAGAGGTGGGGTCATAGACGCCTGCGACCGGCAAGAGTATCTCGGGGACATCGGGAGTCACCGGAAACCGCCGAGGGCCGGATGGGCCGGTCAGGGTGATCCCGCCTGCGTCGAACGCCACGTCAAATTCCGTGTCATCGTCGTCAGTGTCGATCCAGGTGCGGATGTCTGGCGAGAGGTCGTCATAGCCCCGCAGGAATTGCGGCAGGTAATTCCGCGCAAGAGCGGCGGTTGTCGTGTCGATGTGATCGACCGTGAGCGGGTGCTGATTTGCCTTGTGCGCCGCCTGAAAGCTGCTGATGTGGTCGGTGCCGAACCTGTCCGCCACAGCGTCGACCAGCCCGCGGAACTTGCGCCCCGAGGGGCGATAGACCAGTGGCAGTCCTGTGACCTGCACCCCGACCATCGGAATCCCGGTCAGGGACACCTTGCTGTCTTGCGCGGATGGGCCGCTACGGATGATGTCGCTGATGATGGTCCCGGCTGTTGTTTCGATCTGCCAGTGAAGGACGCCACCATCCAGCAATACGAGGCTGATGTCGTGACCCGGACGATCCACCCGCACGCGGGCCTCTGGCAGGGCATAGTAATTGTCGGTCTGATGGCCCCGGCCAACGGCAACAACATGCACCTCGCGCTCGGCCAGAACCGGGGCGGCAAGTCCGAAAAGCAAAAGGACGAGGCCGAGCTTGTACACTGTGACCCCCCGGCATCTGGTGCCGCGATTGACCGCCAGACCGGTTGCGGGCTGACGAAAACGGGTATGAGGCAAAGTGTACTGCCGCCGGCGGATTGAGTCGAGGCTGGTGGTTTCGGGGGAGTGCGGATCAATTGCCCGTCCGACCGGGGCACGCGACGGGGATGTTGGGCGCGGCCTATCGGGCGTAGGATGTGGTCCGATCCCTTTTGCCGTCGCCGCAGTGTCAAGTTTTCGACGCTGCAAACAAAAAGGGCCGGGCGACATGCCCGGCCCTTCGTTTGTCTAACTGGTCCGCTTATTGCGCGGCGATCAGGCCCATCGACTCCAGCTTCAGGATCACCTGATGCGCGCAGTTGTCGACGTCGACATTTTCTGTCTCGACGATCAACTCGGCGTTTGTGGGCTCTTCATACGGGTCGGAGATGCCGGTGAATTCCTTGATCTTGCCTTCGCGCGCCAGCTTGTACAGGCCTTTGCGGTCGCGGCGTTCACATTCCTCCAGCGAGGTTGCAACGTGCACCTCGGTGAAGGCGCCGTACTGTTCGATCATCTCGCGCACGGCGCGACGGGTCGCGGTGTAGGGCGCGATGGGCGCGCAGATCGCGATGCCGCCGTTTTTGGTGATCTCGGACGCGACATAACCGATCCGCTTGATGTTCAGGTCGCGGTGCTCTTTCGAGAAACCCAGTTCCGACGACAGGTGTTTGCGCACCACGTCCCCGTCCAGCAGTGTCACCGGGCGTCCACCCATTTCCATCAGCTTGACCATCAGGGCGTTGGCGATTGTCGACTTGCCCGAGCCGGACAGGCCGGTGAAGAAAACGGTAAAGCCCTGGTTCGAGCGCGGCGGTTTGGTCTTGCGCAGTTCGGTGACCACCTCGGGGAAGGAAAACCACTCGGGGATTTCCAGACCTTCGGCCAGACGGCGGCGCAGTTCGGTGCCCGAGATGTTCAGGATCGTGACGTTGTCCTTGTCGGCGATCTCGTCTGCGGGCTCGTACTGGGCGCGTTCCTGCACATAGACCATGTGTTTGAAGTCGACCATTTCGATGCCCATTTCTTCCTGATGCGTGCGGAAGAGGTCCTGTGCGTCGTAGGGGCCATAGAAGTCTTCGCCGGCAGAGTTCTTGCCGGGGCCAGCGTGGTCGCGTCCAACGATCAGGTGGGTACAGCCGTGGTTCTTGCGGATCAGGCCATGCCAGACCGCCTCACGCGGGCCAGCCATACGCATTGCCAGCGGCAGCAACGACATTGTAGTGGTCGACTGCGGATATTTGTCCAGAACCGCCTCATAGCAGCGCACGCGGGTAAAGTGATCGACGTCGCCCGGTTTGGTCATGCCCACAACGGGGTGGATCAGCAGGTTGGCCTGTGCCTCTTTCGCGGCGCGGAAGGTCAGTTCCTGATGCGCGCGGTGCAGCGGGTTGCGGGTCTGGAAGGCGACAACCTTGCGCCAGCCCAGCTTGCGGAAATAGGCGCGCAGTTCGTTGGGCGTGTCGCGGCGGGCGCGGAAGTCATAGTGCACGGGCTGCTGGATGCCGGTCACGGGACCGCCCAGATAGACCGCACCGGCCTCATTGTGCAGGTAGTTCACCGCCGGGTGGGCCAGATCGTCAGCGCCAAAGACCTTTTCGGCCTCGCGCGCCTTGTTCGGCACCCATTTGTCGGTGACGGTCATGGTGCCAAGGATCACGCCCTCTTGGTCGCGCAGGGCGATGTCCTGACCGATCTCGACGGTGTCGGCAAAGGTCTGGCTGACGTCGAGGTTGATTGGCATCGGCCAGAGGGTGCCGTCGGCCAGACGCATGTCTTCCACGACGCTGTTGTAGTCTTCTTCGGACAGGAAGCCCTTGAGCGGGTTAAAGCCGCCGTTCATCAGCAGTTCCAGATCGCAGATCTGGCGCGGGGTCAGGTCGTGGCTGGTCAGGTCAGCGGCTTCGACCTTGAGCTTTTGCGCACTGTCATAGGAGACATACAGCTCCTGAATGGGGGCGAGGTTGTTTTGCATGAGTTTGCTCCTGTACTTCAAGGGGATGAGACCGCTTGCGCTGCCGGTCAATTCGGCATGAAGCGCGTCGTATTCTGCGAATTTGCGGGCGAGAAACTGGTCGGCGAGCCGGATCTTTTCGTCAGCGCCAAAGGGGGTCAGCGCATAGGCAAAGCGTTGACGCCGGTCGGGGCCGGGCCGTTCGGTGACCTTGACCAGACCTGCGTCCGTGGCGGCGCGCAGGTAGGTGTTGAGCCGTCCCAGAGAGATGCCGATGGCCTCTGCCGTCACCCGCTGCGAGGCCTCTGGCGCGCGATCAAGCTGACGCAGGAGGCGAAAGAGCTGGTCTTCTTCCGGCAGGTTTGGGGGCAGGGTTGTGGCGGGCATGTCAGGCGACTCAAAGTGTGTTCAGCGCTGAACACATCGCACGCTTTGCACCTGCAGAAAAGTCTAGATTCGGCATTGCGGGGGATTTCCGCCTGCGTGGCGCTTTGGCAACGGGCCGGATTGGCTGCCTTAGGTTAATGTCCCGAACCCTTCGGGGAGGAAGCGAACCATGGCCTCGGGGCCTTTCGGATCGAGTTGAAAGAGGTGTGGTCGTTTGCTCAGGTAGCCGCGCCATGTTTTTTCGGGGCGCGTTCTGATCTGTGCGCCATGGCTGGTGCGCATTTTGACGCTGAGGTCGGTAATCCGTATGCCCCGGCCCTGCTGGCTGTGCGCGGCAATCATGCTGCGGATTTGTTGGTCAAATCCGGTGACCTCCAATTTGCAGGTCGGGGCGTCCGGACGGGTTGGGGAGTCCAGAAAAGTAAAACCTGCGCAGGCCGCGAGAAAACTGGGAGATGCCTTGGATTCGCCAATACCCTGCACTTGGTGGCCCAGTTCGCGCAGACGCAGCGCAAGTTGGGTGAAATCCGCATCCGAACTGGCAAGGACAAAGGTTCCGATTCCTGACGTCAGGGCCAATTCCATCGCGTCGATTGTCAGCAGAATATCGGCGGCGTTCTTTCCGCTGCCGGTGTGAAGAAGCCGATACCCTACTGCGTTCTGCCAATTCGAAAAGCCCCGAGTGTTCGCATATACGCGTGCGACCGTCACGCGGCCATGTTTCGCGGCAAAGGCCAGCACCTGCTCCGCATGGCTGGCTGCGATGTTGTCGCCATCGACCAGCACAGCAACGGCGGGGCGGTCAGGCTTTGCGGGATGATTGATTAACATACGGTTCGAAACGGCTACGCTTTAAGAATATGCCTAGCAGACTTCGTTTCGACCCAGATTTCAATATGCGGTTTCAAAAACGAACAAGGCCCCGACGCATCGTCCGGGGCCTTGGCCTTGCAATTCGCAGATAGTGGGGTGTTACGCGCTTTCGGGTTCGTTCGCCGCTTCGGGGGCCGGCTCTGCCGCCGCGCCATGTTCCGCCAGCCAGCGTTCCGCCTCTAGCGCGGCCATACAGCCCATGCCCGCGCTGGTCACCGCCTGACGGTACTTGTGGTCGGTCAGATCGCCGGCCGCAAAGACGCCGGGGATCGAGGTGGCGGTGCTGTCGGGTTTTGTCACGACGTAGCCGCCCATATGGGTTTCCAGCACGTCCTTGACCAATTCATTGGCGGGCGCGTGGCCGATGGCGACAAAGACACCAGCGCAGGGAATCTGTGTGGTCTCGCCGGTCTTGACGTGTTTGACGCGCACACCGGTCACGCCTTTGGGCATGTCGTCGCCGACAACCTCATCAAGTTGGTGGAACCACAGCGGTTCGATCTTGGGGTTTTTCATCAGCCGGTCGATCAGGATTTTCTCGGCGCGCAGTTCATCGCGGCGGTGGATCAGCGTGACCTTGGAGGCGAAGTTGGTCAGGAACAGCGCCTCTTCCACAGCTGTATTGCCGCCGCCGATCACCACGATTTCCTTGCCGCGATAGAAAAAGCCGTCACAGGTCGCGCAGGCCGAGACGCCAAAGCCCTTGAACGCCTCCTCGGACGGCAGGCCCAGCCACTTGGCGCGCGCGCCGGTGGCGAGGATGATCGCATCCGCCGTGTAGGTGGTGCCGCTGTCGCTGCTGGCGACGAAGGGGCGTTTGTCAAAATCGACCCTCGAGATGATGTCGCCGATGATCTCTGTGCCCATGGCGCGGGCGTGGGCCTCCATCCGGACCATCAGATCGGGGCCTTGCACCTCTGTGTCGCCGGGCCAGTTTTCGACCTCCGTGGTGGTGGTCAGCTGGCCGCCCGGTTCCAGCCCCTGCACCAGGATCGGGTCCAACATCGCGCGGCTGGCGTAGACACCGGCGGTATAGCCAGCGGGGCCGGAGCCGATGATAAGGACCTTGGTGTGACGAGTCTGGGACATGAAAGCTCTCCTAAGCGGCGGTGCCGCCGTCATATAGGCGTGTCGGCGGGATGAAGAAAGAGGGAGGGGCGTGGCGCCGCCGAATTGACCAAGTGGACAAAATATTGTTGCGCTTTGTTGAAATATTATTGCGCAAGGCCTGTGGGCTGCTATAACAATCGCGAAAATGACGGGGGAGACGATGGCAGGTCACCGGCTTGATCCGATCGATCGCAAGATTCTGGCAGAACTGCAAGCGGATGGTCGGATGACCAATGTCGAATTGGCCCGACGTGTGGGCATTTCGGCCCCGCCCTGCCTGCGCCGAGTGCGCGTGCTAGAGGACCAGGGCTATATTCGCGGCTATCACGCCGACGTCGATAGTCGCTCGCTCGGGTTCGAGGTGCAGGTGTTTGTTATGGTCGGGCTGCAAAGCCAGGCCGAGGTGGACCTGTCTGCCTTTGAGGAACGGTGCCGGGCCTGGCCGCTGGTGCGCGAGTGTCACATGCTGAATGGCGAAGTGGATTTCATCCTGAAGTGCGTCGCCCCGGATCTGTCGACTTTCCAGAGCTTTCTGACCGGCGATCTGCTGACCGCACCGAATGTGGCCAGCGTCAAGACATCGCTGGTGATCCGCAATGCCAAGGATGATCCCGGCGTGCCCTTTGAGGTGCTGGAGGAACGGCTGAGCCGTTCTGCGTGACCTGCGTGACCTGCGCGGGCGAGGGGCCAGCCCCTCGCGCTCTCCGAAATACTTCGACCATGAAGAAACACCGGCGGCGGGCTGACAGGCCCAGTGACCCGTCAGATGCCGCGCCGTTCATACATTTACAAGACGGTCGACCACCTCGCGCGCGGTGCGGGTCATGTCGACCTGTCCGAAATCGTCGAGATCGGTGATGTTGGGGAACATGCTGAGGAACAGGGCGCGCATGTTCTGACCCAGTGCCTGACCGGCGGTGTTGCCGGGGTGATAGGTTTCCAGCTCCACCCCGCCGATGCGGATGGTGGTGTGGCGCTGCACCATCAGATGGAACAATTGCACCGTCCCCATCGGCGTCACCTGCAAGTAGCGGTCGCCGTCGACATAGTCGCGCACTGGCGCCAGCACGCAATCCTTGCCCAGTAGATCCTCCAGCCGCGGGTGGCGCACCACCATGCGGGCCGCTGGACCCAGCAGCAGGTCCATCGGCGGATGTCCCATGCCAAAGGCGTCGCTGGTGATCCGTGTCATATGGGTCAGTGTCGTGGCAGATTGGTCATGCCCCGGCACATAGGTGGTTGAGCCGATCCATGTGACCGGCACGGCCCCGCGCGCGGTTTCGATGTAATCGCCCGGCACCACATCCTCGATTGCGACCGCACCGCGCACTGTTTCGATCAGCGTGCCACGCGCCAACGCGGTTGCGCATTCCTCGAACAGGGGGGAAGCGGGGGCGACGTGCTGGGTGAACGAGACCGTGAGGTCCGGGAGCAGGGCGGCGACCTCGTATTTGCGCATGAGAGAGCCTGCGCGACGAGGTCGCCCGTCCGGAGAGATCTCCCGGTCCGAATGGACGGGAGACGAGAGAGCAGTGTCGGCCATCGGGGCAATTCCCGAAAGACCACGGTGGAGACGTGTCATGTGAACACCCCGGCAAAGGGTCACATCCGTGTTGGCCCCCACCAACAACGACAGACGGACGATTAAAAAAACGCATCTGACTGGTGACGATCTGGCCGCAACTGGCGGGTGTTGTCAAAATTAGCGTAGGGAGGGTGTGGTTTCGCGCGACAATGCGGCGACGTGCGCGGGATTGTCGGGAGAAAGCGGACGATTCCGCCACATTCAACCGGAAAGCGCGGCGAATCTCTGGCATTGGAATGTGGGTTTTGTGTCGTCGGGCAAGGCGCGTGTACGGCGCCTCGCCTGGGCGTTCAGGGCGACGGAGTGGAGGCTCAGGCGCGTTTGGCGATTTTCGGCTGGGCGTGTGCGGCTGCCATGCGGCGGGCGATCATCTGGGCGCGCGGTGCGCCGCGTTCAAACGGCAGGCGGGGCGCGCCCGATTTGGCGGTGGCGGTGATGGATGCAATAAAGCGGCGTTGCGGTTTCATGGGAGGCTCTTCTTTCCTTTGCCGACAGGGACTGTCCCTACAATTCGCAGCGAATTGCGGCAGTATTGGGACAATCGCGGGTCGATTGGCGGATTGTTTCCCAGACCTGACCGCGCATAGAGCCTGACCGCAGCTAGAGCCGGATGACAGAGATCAGTCGCCCATAGTCCGCCTCACGCGCATGGGTGGCGCGGCGGTAGGAGTAGAACAGGTCCGGGTCGGAATAGGTGCAATGGCGGGTCCATTCCGCCTCTACCCCAGCCTCACGCAGGCGGTGCAGTCCGTAGGCGGGCAGGTCGAACATCATGCGGTCGTCTGTTCCGCCGGCAAAAAAGCGCGTGTTTGCCGGGTCTTCGGCGACGAAGTCCTCAAAGAACTCCGGGCCGACCTCATAGGCGCGCTGGCTGATGGTGGGGCCGATCACGGCACGGATGCCGTCGCGGGTGGCGCCAAGGGCCACCATCGCCTCAATCGTGGATTCCAGCACCCCGTCGCGTGCGCCGCGCCAGCCTGCATGGGCCGCGCCGATCACGCCTGCGTCCGGATCGGCAAAGAGCACCGGCTGGCAGTCGGCGGTCAGCACCCCCAGTGCCACGCCCGGCGTTGCGCTGACCAGTGCATCCGCCTTTGGGCGCGGATCGGGTAGCGGGCCGTTGACCGTGACGGCATCCGCGGAATGCACCTGATGCACGGTGGCCAGATGGTCCGGCGCGACCTCGACCGCGTCGGCGACGCGGGCGCGGTTGATCGCGACGATTTCGGTCTGGTCGGTCGATCCCGTGCCGCAGTTCAGCCCGGCAAAGATACCCGAGGACGCGCCGCCCTTGCGGGTAAAGAACCCGTGGCGGAACGGCGCGAGGCTGTTCGAGGTGATAATCTCGAGCGTCATGACGTGGGGCGTAGCTCCAGTCCGGGGGGTGGCGGGGCACCCTGAGGCAGCAGGGCGAGTGTCTTGAACAGTGACCCCATTTCGTCCGGGTGCGTCAACCGGCGATGTGCGGCAATGTGGCTGTCGAGGGCCGGGCCACTGAGAGATTTGGCCAGCGCCTGCGCCCGTTGGGTGATGCCGAGCCGTTCCAGAAACACACCCTGCGGGGTCAGCAGCGTGTGCGCGGCGGGGGCGGCAGCGCGGGCGAGCGCCTCAAAATCCACATGGGTGGTCAGGTCCGATTCGCCCGGCTGCGCAAAGGGATCGATGGGCGCGTGGCCCTTGAGCGCCTGAAGTGTGTCGCCCAGCGATCGCCAGTCGCCATAGTCAATCAGCAGGGCGATGCCGCCCTGTGTCGCAATGCGCGCGCCAAGGACGGCGACAATGGCCTGACCGGGGGCGCAGGTTTCGACAAGGTCGCCGTCTTTGGTGTCGTCCTGCCGGTGGATCAGACCGGGTTGCGGTGCCGGGGCGGCAAGACCCAGCACGAGGTGATCGTCGTGCAAGCCGACCACGCGCTCGCGCCAGTCCTCACCGTCGCGTTGGAACTGGCGGACAGGCAGGGCGTCGAAGAATTCGTTGGCGACAAGGAACAGCGGGCCGTCCGGCAGGGTCTGGACCGCGTCGTGCCAAGTGGCCTGTGGCAGGCGTTTGGCCTGTTCGGCGCGCAGGCTGGGCGAGGTTTCGACCAGATGCAGGCGGGCGGCGGCGTGAAAGCCGGGGACGCGGGCGGTGGCGCGCAGGATGTCGGCCATCAGCGTGCCGCGCCCCGGTCCCAGTTCCGCCAGTATAAAAGGCGTGGGCGCGCCCTGATCCAGCCAGCATTGCGCCAGCGACAGGCCCAGCAGTTCACCGAACATCTGGCTGATCTCAGGCGCGGTGGTGAAATCGCCGCCCGCGCCCAGCGGGTCACGGGTGCTGTAATAGCCATACTGCGGGTGCATCAGGCAGGCCGCCATATAGTCGGCCAGCGTCATCGGCCCGGTCGTGGCGATCTGACGGGCAAGGATATCGGCGAGGGGCGTGGTCACGTTGCCGGGTCTGGTGTTGTTGCGGTGCGGGCGCGGCGCAGAGCGACCCAGATCGCCAGCGCGCCGCCCGCGATCATCGGCAGGGTCAGCAACTGGCCCATGGTCAGGCCGTAGCCGTTCACATGCAGGGCAAGGCCCAGCGGATTGCCCACGGTTTGGAACTGCGCGTCTGGCTGGCGGAAGAACTCGACAATAAAGCGCGCGATGCCGTAGCCCATAAAGAAGGTGCCCGCCACAGCGCCGGGGCGTTTCAGCCAGCCGCGATGCACCATCACCAGCAGCACGATCAGCAGCACCAGCCCCTCAAGCGTGGCCTCGTAAAGTTGTGAGGGGTGGCGGGCGCACAGTTCCCCCAAAGGTTGGCCGCAATCCTGTGCCAATCGGCCGGGAAAGATCACCGCCCAAGGCAGGTCCGACGGGCGGCCCCAAAGCTCGGCATTGATGAAATTCGCGATGCGGCCCAGCAGCAGGCCCGCAGGTGCGGCCAGCGCCAGCATGTCCGCCGTCGAGGCCAGCGGCACCTTGTTGCGTGCGCAGAACATCCAGACGGCAAAGACGACGCCCAGCAGTCCGCCGTGAAAGGCCATGCCGCCTTGCCAGATCATCGGGATTTCCAGCGGGTTCGATAGGTAATATCCCGGCATGTAGAAGAAAACAAAGCCCAGCCGCCCGCCAAGGATGATGCCAAGGATGACCCATGTCAGCAGATCCTCGATCTGGCGGGGCGTCATTGGGGGCGAGTCATTGGCCCAGAGGTGCGCGCGCTTGACCGTCCAGACGGCCAGCCGCCAGCCGATCAGGATGCCCGCGATATAGGCCAGCGCGTACCAGCGCAGCGCAAATTCGAAACCGAAGAGCGCGATGGAAAAGATCTCTGACGAGAGGTCGGGGAAGGGGATAGCTGCCTGCATGCGTCCTGTTGCCTCTTGTCTGGCGGCAAAGTCAACCTTGAGGGTTGCGCCTTGGGGGACCATATAGGAACGGAATGCAACGGCGGAGTGACCCATGCAAACGCGTAATAAGGTTTTCGAGGATCTGAGCCAGCTGATGACCAACGCCATGGGCGTGGCGCAGGGCGCAAAAGACGAAGCAGAGACAGCGATGAAATCGCTGGTGGACCGCTGGTTGGCGGATCGCGATTTTGTGACTCGCGAAGAGTTCGACGCGGTGCGCGCCATGGCGCAAAAAGCCCGTGAAGAAAACGAAGCGCTGAAGGCGCGGCTGGACGCGCTGGAAAAGGGCTAAGGCCGGATCGTTCGTTTCGGCGGGCGGTTGTGGTGCTGGCCTTTGGGCGCGGCGAGTGGTGAGAGGAAACTCTCAAGACACTGATATTGGGGCGCGACGCTTGCAGCGATGCAAGGTTGCGCCTTTTTTCGTGCCCTCTGTTTGACAGTCCGATCATTTGTTGGCTTTCGTGTCGGCCAGCAATGGAGGGATGGTGATGTTTGTCGGTCTGGATTTGGGAACCTCGGGGCTGCGCGCCCTTCTGATCGATGGCGCGGGCCTGCCGCTGGGCAGCGCACAGCGCGCCTATGCGCCGGTTCATCCGCATCCCGGCTGGTCCGAGCAGGATCCGGCGGACTGGGTTGCCGCAGTGGATGCCGCACTGGTGGAACTGGCCGCCGCGCATCCGCAGGCCATGGCGCAAGTGCGTGGCATCGGCGTTTCGGGCCATATGCATGGGGCCACCCTGCTGGACGACACGGGCGCTGTGCTGCGACCCTGCATCCTGTGGAACGACACCCGCAGCGCGGTTGAGGCGGCAGAACTGGACGGGACGGATGGGGTGCGCGCGCTGTCGGGCAATATCGTCTTTCCCGGTTTTACCGCGCCCAAGCTGCTGTGGGTCGCGCGGCATGAGCCAGAGGTGTTTGCCCGTGTCGCCACTGTCCTGTTGCCGGCGGCCTACATGAACTTTCACCTGACCGGCGCGCGCTTTGCCGACATGTCCGACAGTGCGGGCACAGCGTGGCTGGACGTGGGCGCGCGCGATTGGTCGGCGCGTCTGCTGGAGGTGTCGGGCATGTCCGCCGACCAGATGCCGCGTCTGGTTGAGGGTTGTGAGGCGGGCGGCACGCTGCGGCCCGATCTGGCCGGGCGCTGGGGCATGTCCGGAGAAGTGATCGTGGTCGGCGGGGCGGGGGACAATGCCGCCTCTGCCTGCGGTGTCGGGGCGATGCGTGAGGGGACCGGGTTTGTGTCTCTGGGCACCTCCGGCGTGGTGCTGGCCGGGCGGGACGGCTATGCGCCCTTGCCCGAAAGCGCGGTGCACACGTTCTGCCATGCGGTGCCGGGACAGTGGTATCAGATGGGCGTGATCCTGGCCGCGACGGACAGTCTGAACTGGTTGTCGCGGGTGACGGGCGCTTCACCGGCGGAGTTGTCGCAAGAGGTGGGTGACACGCTGGACGGGCCGGGTGACCTGCAGTTTCTGCCCTATCTCTCTGGGGAACGGACGCCCCACAACGACTCCGACATTCGGGGCGGGTTTCTGAACATCGATGTCGGTACCGAGCGGCGCGATATGACGCGTGCAGTGATGGAGGGCGTCGCCTTTGCCCTGCGCGATTGTGCCGAGGCGCTGAAGGCGTCGGGCGCGCGGCTGGACCATATGCTGGCCATCGGTGGCGGTGCGCAGTCCCGCTATTGGGTCGAACTGCTGGCCACGGTGCTGGGCGTGCCTTTGGCCTTGCCTGAAAAGGGCGATTTCGGTGCGGCGCTGGGCGCGGCCCGGCTGGCTATGTTGGGCGCGGGTGCGGGCAGCGTCGATGAGGTCATGGCCCCGCCGCCGATCCGCGAAACCATCGCGCCAAATGCGGCGCTGACAGCGGGTTATGACGCGGCCTACACGTCGTGGCGGCAGATTTATCCGGCGGTCAAGGGGCTGACATAAGCACGGAATATCTGGACGCTATCGCGCCGATCCATTTTGTATGAGGGGTCGGCGGGGGGCTAGGCGTCGATCTGGTCTATCCAGACTTCGAACCCGGTCAGGTCGTGCCGCCCGAAACTGTGGACCATCGGCACATCCGCCGCGTCGCAGCCGCGCGCGATCAACACTCGGCCAAAGCGCGTGTCGTTGTTGCGCGGGTCAAAGGTCCACCACTGGCCGCCCAGATACACCTCCATCCAGGCAGCGAAATCCATTGGCCGGATCGGCGTGCTTTGCCCGATGTCGCTGACATAGCCGGTGCAATACCGCGTCGGGATGTTCAATGCCCGACACAGCGCAACGGCAAGATGAGTGTAATCCCGGCAGACGCCGACGCCCTCATTCAGCGCCTCGACGGCGGTGCGTGTGGGCCGCGAATGTTCATAGCCAAACTGGATATGGCCATGCACAAAGTCGCAGACCGCCTGCACCCGCGCCCAGCCCAGAGGGGTCTGGTCAAACCGGTCCCACGCGAAATTCGACAGCACATCGCTTTCGCAATACCGGCTGGGAAGAAGATACTCCAACACCTCGCTGGGCAACAGTTCCACGGGCACTTGGGGGGCATCAAGCCCGACCGGGTCAGATAGGCCTTCGTCAAACAGCGTGCCTTCGGTCGAAACGGTCATCTGACCCGGCGGCGCGACAAGGCGCGTGGCCCAATTGCCGAAACTGTCTCGGTACGCCTCTGTCGGGACGGCTGGATTGGTGCGCAACAGGTCGGGTCGTTCCAGATTGCTGGCCCGGGAATAATGGACGTTCAGTAGGAAGATCATCGGCGTCGGCATCGCAACATCAACAGAAATCTGGCATCCCAAGCGAAGGTGCATGTGGTGCTCCCGAAACGTGTCCTGCCTGACCGCCGGTACGGGGGTCTCCGGTGCAGAAGCCGTATGTTTCCCCACCCAAACACCTTTTGACCGGCAGGAAAAGGCTCGCGGCATCGCCTTTGTCTGCGCCGGACCTGCGATGCCCAACGAATGGGCCGCCCTGCGGGATGCGTTCCCCGACCGACGGACGTGCAGCGGCGTGCGCGTTGCGGGGGAGAAAACGCATCGTTTGGTTTGTTGGCGGGTCTGCCGTCGTCCGCGCGTCAGTCGCGCGTTGGGAACATCTGCTGTGCTATCCCGGCGAACAACAGGTAGACCGATGTCACCAACAGCCCCCAATGCGCCCAACTGGCCGGGTGAAAGTGCACCCAAGCCGCCCAGCCGGCAAAGATCGTCCAGGCCAGCGCCACCGGCAGCGATACAGCGCGCCAGCGCTCCGTACGGACCGGATGAATGAACTTCAACGGCAGGAACATCGCCACCGCCAGAAGCGTGACCAGCACGATGATCACCCAGAACCCCGGCTCTATCGCGAACAGTACCAACACCAACATGTTCCAGCAGCCGGGAAACCCTTGAAAGGAATTGTCCGCCGTCTTCATCCGGTTGTCGGCAAAATACATCGCGCTGGAAAAGGTGATGAGGATGATCGCAAACCAGCCTGTCCAGCCCGGCAACAACCCGGATTGAAACAGGGCAAAGGCGGGAATGAAGACGTAAGTGAGATAGTCGATGATCAGATCCAGCAGCACCCCGTCAAACCGGGGCGCATGGGTCTTGACGTCAAACTTTCGCGCCAACGGTCCATCGATGCCGTCCACAGCGAACGCCACCACCAGCCACAGGAACATCAGCGACCATTCTTCCCGCACCGCAGCCAGCATGGCCAACATCGCAAAAACCGCACCGGTCGCTGTCAGCAGGTGGACGGAAAGGGCGCTTGTTTCGGGTTTGATACGGGGAGTCATTGGACCGTCATGGCGCAAATGCGCGAGGGTTGCAATTGTCCCGGCGTGTCGCGCGGCTTGCATCGCGCCGGGGCGGGGGACATATCCTAGGGGTCTGGAGACAGTCGGAGAGATTTGATGTTCAGAGCATTTGTTTGTTTCATTCTGCTGGCCCTGCCGGCGGGGGCCCAAGAGCCGCGCGTCCCGCAAAGCCCGGCAGAAATATCACTCAGCTTTGCGCCGCTGGTCAAGCAGGCGGCGCCCGGTGTGGTCAACATCTACGCCCGCCGCATCGTGGATGCGCGCAGCCCGTTTGCCGACGATCCGGTCTTTGGCAACCTGTTCCGAGAGTTCCAGTCACGCCCAAGGGTGCAGAACTCGCTGGGGTCGGGAGTGATCCTGTCGGCGGACGGGATCGTGGTGACAAACTATCATGTTGTCGGGCAGGCGACCGATATCCATGTCGTCCTGAACGACCGGCGCGAATACGACGCCGAGATCCTGCTGGCGGATGAGGAATCGGATCTTGCCATCATGCGGCTGGCGGGGGCCAGCGACATGCCGCACCTGACGCTGCGCGACAGCGATACGGTTGAGGTGGGCGAACTGGTGCTGGCCATCGGCAACCCTTTTGGGGTGGGGCAGACCGTGTCGTCCGGCATCGTGTCAGGGCTGGCCCGTTCCGGCACCGCCACCGGCAATGCGCGCGGCTATTTCATCCAGACCGACGCGCCGATCAATCCGGGCAACTCAGGCGGGGCGCTGATCGACGTTGCGGGGCAGCTGATCGGGGTGAACACCTCTATCCTGACACGCTCTGGCGGGTCGAACGGCATCGGCTTTGCCATCCCGTCGGCGCTGGTGGCGCAGTTCGTCGAGCAGGCGCAAGAAGGCCATCGCCGGTTTCAACGGCCGTGGGCGGGCATGATCGGTCAGCCGGTGAACGCAGAACTGTCTGACAGTCTGGGCCTCACGGTGCCGGGCGGTGTGGTGATCGCGGAACTGCGCCCCGGCAGCCCCTTTGATTCGGCGGGTCTGCAAGTAGGGGACGTGGTGGTGCGGGTCGACCGCGCGCCGGTGAACACACCCGCCGAGATGCTGTTTCGCATGTCGGTGCGCGGCATCGGTCGCGCGGCAGAGGTGATTTATATCCGGCAGGGTCAGGAAAAGATCGCACTGGTTGATATGATTGCGCCGCCTGAATCGCCGCCGCGCGACACCATCGATTTGGGAGAATTGAGCATGCTGCCCGGCCTGCGGATTGCGCGGACAAATCCGGCGGTGATCGCGGAGCTGGGTCTGCCACATGACGCTGAGGGCGTGGTGGTGCTGGACCCCGGCCCATATGGCGGTCAGGTCGGCCTGCTAACCGGCGACCGGGTTCTGGGTATCAACGGCCGCCGGATCGACGCGCCGCGCGATGTCGACCAGATGCTGCGTGGCGGGGGCGGGCGCATACAGTTCGAGGTGCTGCGCGGCAACCGCCGCCTTCTCCTACGGTTCCGGGCCTGATCGGTTGGCGGATCTCTTTGACACCACGGACAGCGCGCCCGAGGCGCAGGCGCGGGCTGACACCGCGCCACGTCCCCTTGCTGACCGGCTGCGCCCGCAGGTGCTGGATGAGGTGATCGGCCAGCGTCAGGTGCTGGGACCAGAGGCGCCGTTGGGCGTCATGCTGGCCGCCGGGACGCTGGGATCTATTGTCTTCTGGGGGCCGCCGGGGGTGGGCAAGACCACCATCGCGCGGCTGCTGGCCGATGCCACCGACCTGCATTTTGTCCAGATCAGCGCGATCTTTTCCGGCGTGCCAGAACTGCGCAAGGTCTTTGAGGCGGCCAAACAGCGCCGCCGCACCGGGCAAGGCACGCTGCTTTTCGTTGACGAAATCCACCGCTTCAACAAGGCGCAGCAGGACAGCTTTCTGCCTCATATGGAGGACGGGACAATCCTGCTGGTGGGCGCGACCACGGAAAACCCCTCGTTTGAACTGAACGCCGCCTTGCTCAGCCGTGCGCAGGTCCTGGTGCTGGAACGGCTGGGGCAAGAGGATCTGGAGGCGCTGGTGGCAAGGGCGGAAACCGCGCTGGACCGCGCCCTGCCGCTGGAACCGGGCGCGCGCGCGGCGCTGCTGGACATGGCCGACGGCGACGGGCGGGCGCTCTTGAACCTTGTCGAACAGGTCACCTCATGGCGACTGGACGCGCCTCTGGATGTCAACGGCCTGAAAACGCGGCTGATGAAACGCGCCGCCGTCTACGATAAATCCGGCGACGGGCACTACAACCTGATCTCGGCGCTGCACAAATCGGTGCGCGGCTCTGATCCCGATGCGGCACTGTACTGGTATGCAAGGATGTTGGAGGCAGGCGAAGACCCGCGCTACCTTGCCCGCCGCATCACCCGCATGGCGGTTGAGGACATCGCCTTGGCTGACCCGCAGGCGCAGGCGGTCTGCCTGCAAAGCTGGGAAACCTATGAACGGCTCGGCTCTCCTGAGGGGGAACTGGCCATCGCGCAGGCGCTGGTCTACATCGCGCTCGCCCCTAAATCCAATGCCGCCTACGTCGCTTACAAGGCCGCACGCCGCGCCGCTAAGGAAACCGGCAGCCTGATGCCCCCCAAACACATCCTGAACGCCCCTACCGGGCTGATGAAGGACCAGGGCTATGGCAAGGGCTACGCCTATGACCACGACGCCAAAGACGGCTTTTCCGGTCAGAACTACTTTCCAGACGACATGGAGCGTACAACCTTCTACGAACCGGTCGAACGCGGGTTTGAACGTGACCTGCGCAAACGCGTCGACTACTTCGCCCGCCTGCGCATCCAACGAACCGAAGACTGACCCCGCAGTTTCTTCTGTCCAAAAATATCCCGGGGGGAGTCGACCGCAGGGAGACGGGGGCATGATGCCCCCTGCAACCTTTCGAACCTCGGCAACGTCAGGAGAACTGCGCGAATGCCCGGCCTCTCTCATTGCTTCGCGCCGGGGTGCTGCACTTAACGGTCAGGCAGCGCGCCCATCGCACCCGCAAACGGGCAGGCCGCTTGACTTCCGCACGCCGCACCGCCATGTCCGCGCGCATGGCACCCATTCTGCAAGTCGCCCTTGGCGGCGCCCTTGGCGCATCCGCCCGCTACCTGACCGGGATCGCAACGGCGCGCCTGCTGGGCAAGGGCTTTCCCTGGGGCACGTTGACGGTGAATATCCTTGGTTCTTTCCTCATGGGGGTGCTCGTCGTGGCGCTGCTGCATTTTTCCGCCAACCGTTTTGCGCCGCTCCTGATGACCGGTCTGCTGGGCGGTTTTACCACCTTTTCAGCGTTTTCGCTGGATGCGGTCACGTTGTATGAACGTGGGCAAGTCGGGGTGGCTGCGGGCTATGTCGCGGCCTCTGTTGTCCTGTCCATTGCCGCCCTTTTTGCCGGGCTGGCGTTAGCGCGGAGTGTCACCACATGAGCCGGGTACAAACTGTCACCGTGGGGCCGGGCGACGGCGATCAACGTCTTGATCGCTGGTTCAAACGCCATTTCCCGCATGTCGCCCAAGGCCGCATCGAAAAGATGTGCCGCAAGGGCGAGGTGCGGGTAGACGGCGCACGGGCCAAAGCCTCGACCCGGGTCGAGGTCGGTCAGCAGGTGCGCATCCCGCCACTGCCCGAACCGGGCGAGGTCGAAAGTGCCCCGGTCAAGCCCAAGGTCTCTGATCAGGACGCAGAGCTGATGCGCTCTTGCGTGATCTACCGCGATGACCACCTGATCGTGATCAACAAGCCGCCCGGCCTGGCGACACAGGGCGGCAGCAAGCAGACCCGCCATGTGGACGGCCTGTCTGAGGCGCTGAAATTCGGATTTGACGAAAAGCCGCGTCTTGTGCACCGGCTGGACAAGGATACATCCGGCGTGCTGGTGCTGGCCCGCACGCGTGAGGCGGCCAAGGCGCTGACCGACGCCATCCGGCACAAGCTGACGCGCAAGATCTACTGGGCGCTCGTTGCAGGTGTGCCGGTGCCCTATCTGGGTGAAATCCGCTATGGGCTGGTCAAGGCGCCGGGCCACGGCCACCACGGCGAGGGCGAAAAGATGCTTTGCGTCCACCCGCGCGATATGAATTCGACAGAGGGCGCCAAGCGCGCGCATACGCTGTATGCCACGCTCTACCGTGTCGCCAGCCGCGCCTCATGGGTCGCGCTGGAGCCGCTCACCGGGCGCACGCACCAGCTGCGCGCGCACATGGCAGAGATCGGGCATCCGATCATCGGCGACGGCAA
The DNA here is from genome assembly GCF_002237555.1 of Antarctobacter heliothermus. Classification (NCBI taxonomy): domain Bacteria; kingdom Pseudomonadati; phylum Pseudomonadota; class Alphaproteobacteria; order Rhodobacterales; family Roseobacteraceae; genus Antarctobacter; species Antarctobacter heliothermus. The sequence goes on from NZ_CP022540.1 coordinate 1,580,073, forward strand.
ATACGGCGGATCGGGTCAGGAAAACCTTGGCGATGGCTGGGGCGCGCAATTGGGAGGCGACATCTCGCGCAAGCTGCACCTGCACGCGCGCTCGATGAGCTTCAAACATCCTTTCACCGGAAAGCCGCTGTCGGTGACCGCGCCGCTGCCGACGCATATGGCACACAGCTGGGATACGCTTGGCTGGGAAGAAAGCTTTGCCGCGGATGATCCGTTCGAGGAGCTGCAATGACCCTGCGGCTGGTGATCTTTGACGTCGACGGGACGCTGGTCGACAGTCAGGGCGATATTCTGGGCGCGATGGGTGCGGCCTATGCCTCAGAGGGGCTGGAGCGACCATCGCGGGAGGATATTCTGTCCATCGTCGGCCTGTCGCTGCCACAGGCGTTTGCGGTGCTGGCCCCCGCGCTTGCCCCGGAGCAACGGACGCGGCTGGTCGAGGGCTATAAAGAGGCCTACGCTGGTCTGCGGCTGACCGGCGGGCCAGAGGCGTCCCCGCTGTACCCCGGAATCCACGCCTTGCTAAATCAACTGTCCGCCCGTGATGATGTGCTGTTGGGGATCGCCACGGGAAAATCGCGACGTGGGCTGACGGCGCTGCTTGAAAGCCACGGCCTGACACAGATGTTCGTCACCCGGCAATGCGCTGACGGCAACCCGTCAAAACCGCATCCCGCCATGCTGTATACCGCGATCGAAGAGGCCGGGGTTGAGGTTGAACAGGCGATGATGATCGGTGACACCAGCTATGACATGGAAATGGCGCGCGCCGCCGGCATCGCCCGCATCGGCGTGACATGGGGATATCATCCGCCTGAGGCGCTGGTGGACGCGCAACATGTCGTGAACGATGCGGTCGCGTTGGAGCGCGCTATCGACACCATTCTGGGAGCGATGCCATGAGCGAATGGGCCCCGAAACGGTTTTGGCAGAACGCCGAGGTGGCGCAGGCCGATCAGGGGTTTGCGGTCACGCTGGACGGGCGCGGTGTCAAGACGCCTGCCAAAACGCCGCTGGTGGTCCCGACAGAGGCCTTGGCGCAGGAGATTGCCGCCGAATGGGCGGCTCAGCAGGAGCGTGTGAACCCGGCCACCATGCCGTTTACCCGCATGGCGAACTCTGCGCTGGACAAGGTCGCGCCGCAGCACGCCGCCGTGGCCGATATGCTGGCGGCTTATGGTGACAGTGATTTACTGTGTTATCGCGCCGACAGCCCGGCGGGGCTGGTGGACCGGCAGGTGGCGGGATGGGATCCGTTGCTGGACTGGGCAGAGGCGACCTATGGCGCGCGGCTGACGCCGGTGATTGGTGTGATGCACCGCCCGCAGGATCCCCGCGCACTGGCCCGTCTGACGGCGCAGGTGCATGGTCAGTCCGCCTTTGCGCTGGCGGCCTTTCATGACCTTGTCTCCATGTCTGGGTCATTGGTGCTGGCGCTGGCGGTGATCCGGGGCGAACGCGACCCTGTCGAGGCCTGGGCGCTGTCGCGGATCGATGAGACGTGGCAGGAAGAGCAATGGGGCGTCGATGAAGAAGCGGCAGAGCTCGCCCAAAGAAAAAGCGGTGAGTTTCAACACGCGGCGGTTTTTCATGACTTGGCGGAGGGTTAGACAGTGTCGCGCCGTTTGGTCCCCTGCACGTCTGTTTGGCATCCTTGCTTGACCTTTGGGCGGGAATCCGCCCAAATTGCCGCGACGGAAGGGGTGGCAGAACATCAGCTCCTCCGTTGTGGTGTGCCCGGTTCGGTGTGCCGGTTGGTGGGACGCGAAATCCGAGGATATGAAACGGCATGCTGAGGGTACTACTTTGCGCGGCGACCTTACTGGCCTGTGCCACTGGTGCGGCCTCGGCCGGCACGCTGGAGGATGTGCAGCAGCGTGAAAAGCTGAGCTGCGGCGTCAATGCTGGCCTGATCGGGTTCGCCTCGCTGGATTCACGGAATGAATGGACCGGCTTTGATGTCGATCTGTGCCGTGCCCTTGCGGCGGCAGTTCTGGGGGATCCCACGGCAGTGAACTTTGTCGAAACCACAAACGCCACCCGCTTTACCCTGTTGCTGTCCGGGGAACTGGACGTTCTGGTGCGCAATACGACATGGAGCTTTTCGACCGACGTCGGACTGAAACTCGATTTCGCCGGGATCAATTATTACGATGGACAGCGGTTCATGGTGCCCAAAACCATGGGCGTCTCGTCCGCTACAGAGTTGAGCGGCAAGCGGATCTGCATGCAGCCCGACACCAAGACGGCGATGAACCTAGATGAGTATTTCGCACGCAACAACATCACATACGAACGCGTCGAAGTCGAAAGTCTGGCTCAGGCGCAGACACTCTACCTTGAAGGCGCGTGTGAGGTGTTCACGGCTGACGCGTCTTCCCTTGCGGCGATCCGCGCGACCTTCAAGGCGCCGGGGGATCACCTCCTGTTGGGCGACGTGATCTCGAAAGAGCCTTTGGGGCCGGTGGTCCGGCAGGGCGATGACGACTGGGCCGATGTGGTGCGCTGGGTTCTGAATGCGTTGATCACGGCAGAAGAACTGGGCGTGACGTCTGTGAATATAGACGAGATGCGTGAAAGCACCGGCAACCCGGAAATCGCCCGGTTACTGGGCACCGAGGGTCGCATGGGCGAGTTGCTGGGGCTGGACGCAGAGTGGGCTGTCCGGGCGATCAGGGCGGGTGGCAATTATGGCGAGATTTTTGCCCGCAACATCGGCGAAACAACCCCGATTGGCCTGTCGCGCGGGCTAAACCTGCAGTGGACCAACGGCGGGTTGCTGTATAGCCCGCCATTCCGCTGAGGTCGGCCCGCAAGGGGCAGACAGGGGAGGGGGCTCTGCCCCCGTCGCTGCGCGACCCCCCCGGGATATTTCTGGACAGAAGAAATCAGGGCGTGGGGCGGTCCGTCAGGTCACGCGGGACGACAAAGGCGTGGGCTGTGCCGGTTCCGGGCTGCAGATCTTTCCAGGTGTCGATGCCGAAGTGGGCCACCAGCGTGGCACAGGTGGGGTAGGCGTCAAAGCGCGGGTGGTCCGGCGCGGTGCGGACAAGTGCCTTGGCCAGGGCGGCAATGCCGGGGTTGTGGGCCAGCAGCATGACGTTGTTGCCTTGCGCGGACTGCAAAAGCTGCAGCATGGTGTCTGGAGCCGCGTGATAGAGCGCGCGTTCTAAGCGGGTGGGCGCGTGAGTGCCAAGCAGGGTCAGGGTTTCGCGGGTGCGGGCCGATGTCGAACACAGCACCTCGTCCGGCAGGTGTCCGTTGTCGTGCAGCCACGCGCCGATTGCCGTCGCCGCGCCGCGCCCGCGTGCGTTCAATGGGCGGTCATGGTCCGGGCGATCGTACCCCCAGTCCGATTTGGCATGGCGTATCAGGATGAGGTGTTTCATGGGGCCGCATCTCCGAGGAAGGCGCGCATGTGAAAGGCGGATTGTTCGGGACGACGGTAGAAATCCTTGGCCACCGGGCAGGCGCGGCGTACGAGGCAGCCTGCGGTGCGGCAGGTGCGGCCCGCCTCTGATGCGATGTGGGCCTTGCAACGCGCCACGTCATAGGCCTGTCCGGGGGCCAATGCGCCGACGGGACAGGCGGTTTGACAGGGCTGCCCGCAGGTTCCGCAGGGTTTGTTGACCGCGTCGGGAAGGGCCAGTCGCACCGGCAAGGCAATGGCGGCCCGGTAGCTGATGAAAAGACCTGCCGCGTCATGCACCAACATCCCCACGGGCGAGGACCATGCGCGGCCCGAGGTCAGCGCCCAGGTCAGGAACGGCGCGTAGGGCGGGCCGTCCGAGGGGAACAGCGCTTCGCCGCCCCAGTCACCGGCCAATGCTGAAATGACCCGTTTCGACCAGCGATCCAGCGGGTCTGGCCTGCCATCAAAGTATTCCGGGCTGAAGGAGAACAGCGGCCAGAAGCCCGGCTCATCCGGGCCAAGCAACACCAGAGTGCCGGTGCCGACGGGGGCGCCATCCTCGGAGCCGGGATGCAGAGCGCCACGCACACGCAGGCCCGCGCAGGCAGCCGTCAGGTCAGCCTCGCGCAGGTCCGCCGGGGTCATTCCCTCAACGGCGGGCGGTTGTCCGATCGGATCATCGAGCCTGAACCATGTTCGGTGAACAGTTCCAGCAGGCAAGCGTTTTGCACACGTCCGTCGATGATGACCACCGCGCGCACGCCTTCGTCGATGGCCTTAAGCGCGGTTTCCGTCTTGGGGATCATGCCCCCCGCGATCACGCCCTCCGCGGTCAGGCGGCGGACGTCTTCGGGAGTGAGGGCGGTCAACACGTTGCCGTCCGTGCCCTTGACGCCCTGCACATCGGTGAGCAGCAGCAGGCGGTCGGCCTTGAGCGCGCCAGCGATGGCCCCTGCAGCGGTGTCACCGTTGACGTTGTAGGTTTCGGTGACTTCGGTGCCGGTGCCAACGGGGGCCACAACCGGGATGATCCCAGCGGTAAACAGATCGCGCAGGACCTGCACGTTCATCTCGATCGGGCGGCCAACAAAACCCAGTTCGGGGTCGTCCGGTTCACAGACCATCAGATCGTCGTCCTTGCCCGACAGGCCGACGGCGCGGCCGCCTTCGTCCATGATGGCCTGAACGATGCGCTTGTTGACGAGGCCGGTCAGCACCATTTCGACCACCTCAACCGTGGCCTTGTCGGTGACACGCTTGCCGCGCACAAAGCGGCTTTCGATGCCCAGCCGTTTCAGCAGATCATTGATCATCGGCCCGCCGCCATGCACCACGACCGGGTTCACGCCGACCTGTCGCATCAGAACGATGTCGCGGGCAAAGGCGGCCATGGCGTCGTCGTCGCCCATGGCATTGCCGCCGAATTTCACCACCACAATCGCGCCGGTGTAGCGCTGCAGGTAGGGCAGTGCCTCTGAAAGGGTGCGGGCGGTGGCGATCCAGTCTCTGTTCATGTTTTGCTGTCTCATCTGGGGTCTTTCTCGGGGCGGGCACGGCATAGAATGCCCGCTAGCCGCCCCAAAGACCAGAGGGACAGATGGGGTGGCCGTCTGATGGTGCGCGTCAGGCGAGACCGGCGATGGTGGCGCGGAGGCTGGCGATGCCCTCACCCTTTTCGCTGCTGGTGACCACGATTTCAGGATAGGCGGCCGGGTGTTTCGACAGCCTTTCGCGCACCTGGGCCAGGATTGCGTCCTGTTCTGCTGCCTTGACCTTGTCCGCCTTGGTCAGGACCACCTGAAAGGTGACGGCAGAGCGATCCAGCAGGGTCATGATTTCATCGTCAACGGGTTTGATCCCGTGACGAAAGTCCACCAACACAAAGGCGCGGCGCAGGCTGACACGGCCCGCGAGATAAGATTTCAGCAGCGCCTGCCATTTGGCAACCACCGCGACCGGCGCGTTGGCAAAGCCGTAACCGGGCAGGTCGACTAGGAACCGTTCGCTGCCCAGCTTGAAATAGTTGATTTCCTGCGTGCGGCCCGGCGTGTTGGACGCACGGGCCAATCCCTTGCGCCCGGTAAGCGCGTTGATCAGGCTGGACTTGCCGACGTTGGAGCGCCCGGCAAAGCAGACCTCTGCCCGGTCATCCGGGGGCAGGCCGTCCATGGCCACAACGCCTTTGAGGAAATCGACGTCGCCGACGAACAGCTTGCGCGCTGCCTCGCGGGTTTCGTCATCGGGCTCTTCTGCGAGAGGGAAAGGAAGTTGCATTACAGTACCTCGATACTATCGCCGGTGGCGATCCGGCCGCCGCGCAAGACCTCGGCCCGGACTGAAAAGTCGCGGTGGTTCCAACTGTCGAGCGCGTTCAGCACGTCGGTATCCCGCGTGCCGGTGTCCGGGTTATTGTGGGTGGCAAGGCAGCGATCCGTGCGCTCTCGCGGGATCAGGATGGCCTCGCCAATGCGGATCTCACGGTTGATCCAGTCGAATTCTTCCCATGGCGCGCCGCCGTCGAACCATAGATTGCCGCGCCAGCGATGGATTGACAGCGCGTGACCAACCCGCTGTTCCACCGCGCGGTGAGACGACAGGTTGCACAGAGTGATTGACGGAAAAACGCTGTCTGTAAAGCCACGCTGCTGCCCGCGGATCACCCGCGCCGATTGCGCCCGGTTGTCGGGGACAAGACCCTGACCCCAGTCGATCAGCCTGTCGCCCTCTGTGTCGGGATGAAACGTCAGGTCGTCGCGGTCGGGATGGGACAGCGTGACAGTCGCACTGTTCTCATCGAGGTGTGCAGAGATAGCAGCAAGTGCTGGTGCCTTGGACCCGCGTGAGAAGTGCTGGCAGGGCGCCCATTCAGCGCCATCGACCTGCGACTGTTCATGCGCGACCGCCCAGTGGCGATCCCACGGTAGCGTTTGACCAGCCGTCAAATTGACCGCGTCCAGTGCTTCCCGGCCGTGGCTTTTGATCGGAAAGCGCCAGATCGCAGTCAACTGCCGTGTCATTTGCTATCCTGCTCCTTGTCCTTCTTTTTCACACTGGCCTTGATGTTGCCCAGGATGTCCGGCGAATAGCCGTGGCTGCGCATAATCAGGTATTGCTGCGTGAAGGTGATCACGTTGTTGGTGATCCAGTAGACGACCAGCCCGCTGGCAAAACCGCCCAGCATGAACATGAACACCCAAGGCATCCAGGCAAAGATCATCTGCTGCGTCGGATCGGCGGGCGCCGGGTTCAGCTTTTGCTGAAGCCACATCGAGACACCCAGCAACAGCGGGAGGATACCGATAAAGACCAGCGCAAGGATCGACTGCGGATCGGGCGCGGCCCAGGGCAGCAGGCCGTAGAAGTTGTAGATCGAGGTCGGGTCCGGAGCGGACAGATCGTTGAACGGACCAAAGAAGTTCGCATGCCGCAGTTCCAGCGTGACAAAGATCACCTTGTACAGGCTGAAGAAGATCGGGATCTGCAAGAGGATCGGCAGGCAGCCCGCAGCCGGGTTTACCTTTTCCTTTTTGTAGAGACCCATCATCTCTTTCTGGAGCTTTTCACGGTCGCCGGCGGCACGCTCCTTGATCTTTTCCATCTCCGGCTGGAGTTCTTTCATCTTTGCCATCGAGGCATAGGATTTATACGCCAACGGAAAGAGGATCGCCTTGAGCAGCAGGGTCAGCGCGATGATCGCGACGCCCATGTTGCCGATATGGGCGTTCAGCCAGTGCAGGACCGCAAAAATTGGCTTGGTCAGGAAAAAGAACCAGCCCCAGTCGATTGAATCCAGAAACCGGTCGATGCCCGCCTTTTGATAGGCGCGGATGGTTTCCCATTCCTTGGCACCAGCAAACAGTTTGGAACTCACCTCACGGGTCTCTCCCGGGGCAAGCTGAACTGTCGGCAGCACGGCCTCTGTCTGATAGATGTCGCGGCGGGCGTCGTATTTCACCACTGATTTGAACGGCGTTCCCGCATCCGGGATCAGCGTGGCCATCCAGTAATGATCTGTGAAGCCGATCCAGCCGGTTTCCTGAACGCGTTCGACCACCGCCTGCGTACCTTCGGCGGGAACAACGTCAAGGTCGGGCATCTTTGTGTATTTGGTCTGCTCAAGGATGCCATCGGACATCTGCAGCGCGCCTTCGAACAGGACGAAGAAGTTCTTGAGGTCTTCGGGTTCGCCGTGGCGGGCCAGCATGCCGTAGGGGGCAAGGGACACCGTCGCGCCGCCGGAATTTTCCACCGACTGGGTGACGGAGAACATGAAATCCTCATCCACCGAAATCATACGGCGGAACACCAGACCCGACGGGCTGTCCCAGCGCAGGGTCACGGGGCTGTCGGTGCCAAGGATCTCCCCCGATTCGACTGTCCATGCGGTGTTGGCGCCGGGAACGTCCTCAAACGCCAGTCCATTGCCGGGCGCCCAACCAAAAAGAGCATAGTAGGGATTGGTGCTACCGACCGGATCCAGCATCTGGACGATAGGTGAATCGGGGCCCAATTCGTCGCGGTAGTCTTTGAGCCGGAGGTCGTCGATACGCCCCCCGGTCAGTGAAATCGACCCTTCAAGGCGCGCAGTGTCGAGCGGCAGGCGCGGCGCGTCTGTCGTGTCCGCACTGGCAGATGCGGGTTCCTGACCGGCCGGCACCCCACCAGCGACTGGGGGGGCCGCGCGCGGGGCTGTGGCGACGCCATCAGGGGACAACGGCATGTCGGTTTCCGTGGCGACCGGCGCGTTGGGATCCTTGACCGGTTCCGGTGGCGGAAACAAGAGAAACCATACAAGGATCACAACCATGCTGAGCGCGGTCGCGAGAAGCAGGTTCTTGTTTTGATCGTCCATGAGGGCGGCCACCTATCCGTTGAAAGTCACCGCTGGGTTCAAACGGTCCGCGCTGCAAAGGTCAAGCGGAATCCCCCGTTCAGGGGCGGTGTGGCACAGGTGCGCCGACCGAAAAGTGGTGGTTGCGCGGGACAGGCACGGCTGGACGCTACAGGGTGCCGGTCTCGGCCGCAGCAGTGCAGTGTGATGTCAGCCAGTGCCGCGGCCCAGTTTCTGAGCCTCTGCAATGCGGGTGACGTGGTCTTTTGCCCAATCGATCAGATTGTCCGCAGGCATCGGACGGGCGATGCCGAACCCCTGAACATGGTCACAGCCCAACTGAGACAACAGAGCGTGTTCGCCGACGCTTTCGACACCTTCTGCGATGGTTTCCAGCCCCAGCCGGTCGGCCATGCCAAGGACGGCGGCCAGCATCCGGTGCTGTTCCTCATCGCGGTCGATCCGGGTGACAAAGCTGCGGTCGATTTTCAGCCTATGCACCTTGAACCGGCGCAGCGAGGTGATCGAGGCGTGGCCAGTGCCAAAATCATCGAGGTCGATGTGGCAGCCGATCCGGCCCAGCTCGACGATATTGCGGGCCACAATCCCCTCTGGCGCACCTGCGATTACGGTTTCCAGTACCTCGATCCCCAGCCGTTCAGCAGTCAGACCAAAACGATCCAGTTCCCACTGGATGCGTTCCACCAGACGGGGATCACGCAATTCGGGATCGGAAAAGTTGACGCTGACACGCGGAATGTCCAACCCCGCCTGATCCCAACTGCGCAAGGCTGTCAGCGAATGCTGAAGGATAACCTCACTAAGGTATTCCATCCGCCCCGCATCCTCCAGCACGCGCAGGAATTGTGCGGGCGGGACGATGCCACGTTCAGGGTGAATCCAGCGCGCCAGCGCCTCAACTCCGCTGATCGCCCCGGTCGAGGTGCAGACCTGCGGCTGAAACCACGGCTGGATCTGGCCGTTGGACAGGGCGCGATCGACCTCATTGCGCAGGGTTTTCTGTTCGATATGGGTCTGGCGCATGTTTTCGGACCACGCTCGAATGGCCGACGGGCCCTTGGCTGTCGCGTCGTCCAAGGCAATCTGCGCGGCGTCGAGTAGCTGTTTTCCGGTCGCTTCGGTTTTCAGGCGCAAGCTGCCGCAAAATCCGATGGAAGCCGAAAGGTAGCGCATTGTCTCGTCAACTGATGTGGGTTCCTCGACCGCATTTTGCAGGCGACCGGCAAGTTGCAGCAACGCCTCCAGATCCAGACGCAAGGAGGGCGCAAGCAGGACAAGATAGCGGTTTTCACCGAATCGCACCGCCTCGTCATCGCGGCGCAGGGTCTTGCGCAAACGGCCAAGGGTCAGTTCGCGCAGGTTATCGACAGTCGATTCATCTGCCTGCCGGGCAATTTCAGTCAGGCCATCAATCTCTAACACCATGCAGGCGGTCGCAAGATTGGCCGCCAGCGCCCGATCCATGGCCTGTTGCACAAGTCGCGCGGCAGCGATGGAATCCACGATATCGGCATGATCGCCCTCGGCGCGGTTTGCCCCTGCGTCCACGTTGAACCCGGACAACAACAGGAGCGCCGGGGTCCCCAGCGCCACAACCAGCAACAAAGGCTCGCCCCCCAACCAGAAGGCCGCAAGCGCGGCCGCAGGCAGGAACGCCAACGCCTGTGGTCCGTGAAAACCGCGCCGTACCGCGGTGCGCAGCCTGATGGGAAGCGCGCGAAGTGACGCAAACATGCCGGTATCCTTGCTCTTCATGAGAGGGACACTAGGCCACGTCGGTAACTCGAAACTTAACGCCGGTCCGGGTTTTTTACGATTTGGGCGAAACCTTGTCACGCATCAGGCCCGCAAAATCGAAAAGTCCGGGGTCCAGCATGTGTGAGGGGCGGACATTCATCAATGACCGGAACATGACCTGCCGCCGTCCGGGCGAATTTTTCTCCCATCCGTCAAGGATTTGCTTGACCTGCTGCCGTTGCAAACCGTCCTGTGACCCACAAAGATCGCAGGGAATGATCGGATAATTCATCGCCCGCGCGAATCGGTCACAATCTGCCTCTGCCACATGCGCCAACGGGCGGTACACAAACAGATCGCCTTCTTCGTTGACCAGTTTCGGAGGCATCGTTGCCAAGCGCCCGCCGTGAAAGAGGTTCATGAAAAAGGTTTCAAGAATGTCGTCGCGGTGATGGCCCAGCACCACCGCCGAACAACCCTCTTCGCGGGCGACCCGGTACAGGTTGCCGCGACGTAGGCGCGAGCAGAGCGCGCAGAAGGTGCGCCCTTGGGGTACTTTGTCGACGACGATGGAATAGGTGTCCTGATACTCGATCCGGTGCGGGACGCCCATCTTTTCCAGAAATTCCGGTAAAACGGTCGCCGGAAAGCCCGGTTGCCCCTGATCCAGATTGCAGGCCAGCAGATCGACCGGCAACAGGCCGCGCCACTTCAGCTCATACAATATGGCAAGCAGTGTATAACTGTCCTTGCCGCCGGACAGACAGACCAGCCATCTGGCGCCCTCTTCGACCATGCCATATTGCTCCACCGCTTCGCGCACATTCTGCACGATCCGCTTGCGGAGTTTCTTGAACTCGGTGGATTTGGGCGCTCCGTAAAAGAGCGGGTGAATGTCGTCGGCATCGTCCAGCATGGGCTGCACATAGCGGCAAGGCGGTGCCATGGCAACGGGCGGCAACGGGGTAGGGAGAGGGCCCGCCCCCGCCTTCAGCGCAGGCTGTTCAGCATTGCGGTGCCGGTTGAGGGTGTCGCAGTGCCTACCGGGGCAATCCCGATGTCACGGCGCAGATGGTCGTTCAACACAGGGGATGTCGGCGGGTAGTGGAGTGCCGGGCCAGAGCGGAACAGGTCCGCCAGTGCCGACGAAAAAGCGGGGCGTGGGGCGGTCGCCGTGGGGAAGAGGGGCGTCTCGAGATGTGTCATGTCTATCGCCCGGACAGAGTCCGGCCTTTCAAATTGGGCGAGACAGCGCAGCATCGCCCACGACAAAGCGGACAAGGGCGCACGGCCTCGAAATCAGGATGAAATTGGAGAGACCTGGGGTGTCAGGCCAAAGAGCGCTTTACCCGCGCAGGTCACCGCAGAGGCAAGCGACCCGGACATGGGGGAGCGATCGAATGATCATCATGTTTGCCTCCTTTGTTGCGTGTTGAACCTGCGGTAGGCCATACGCGATTCCCCGCCGGACACATAGCGCGCAATAGGTAGGGAATACCGGAGGGCCTGTCTCAGTCGGGGACGTTGTCGATGCCGGACCCGCCCCAGGGGTGGCATCTGGCGATCCGGCGGGCGGCAAGCCATCCGCCTTTGATCGCGCCGTGCTTTTCCAGCGCTTCCAGCGCGTAGACCGAACATGTTGGGTGATAGCGGCAGCCGTGACCGACCCAGGGGCTGAGCAGTAGCCGGTAGGCGCGTACCGGCACAGCAAAAACGTGGGCCAGCGGGGTCATGGTTGCGTGCCGTGGATCTTGGCCAAGGCGCGGCGCAGATCCGACTGAAGGTCGGTAAACTCGCGCCACGCCGTCTTTTCGGCGCGCCCGATCAGGACGTAGTCCCAGCCATCGACGCCCATGTCGGGCAGGACAAGGCGTGCGATTTCGCGCAGCCGGCGTTTGGCGCGGTTGCGGGCGACGGCGTTGCCGACCTTTTTGGAACAGGTAAAGCCGACGCGGATGCCCTCTGCCTCGCCCGGTGCGCGTTGGCGACCTTGCAGCAAAAAGCCTTCGCAGGGAACGCGGCGGGCGCGAGCAGCGCGCAGGAAATCGGCGCGTTTGTTGAGAACGGTCAATGGCAAAAAGGCCGCCTCGGATTGCTCCGTGGCGGCTTTTGCGGTGGTCACGTTCCGCTCCGCTGCGTCAGGCGTAAAGCTCAGGCGCTCAGGCTCTTGCGACCGCGCAGACGGCGGGCGTTCAAGATCTTGCGGCCTGCTTTGGTGGCCATGCGGGCACGAAACCCATGGCGACGCTTGCGGACGAGGTTGGACGGCTGAAAAGTGCGTTTCATCGCGGCTACTCCGGTTCATTGCCCCAGAGCGACTCGGGGACAGGAAATTCGAAGCCCTGCCTATAGGGGGCCTTGGGGCGGCTGTCAAACGGGAGTCGTGCTTTTTCGTCCGCGTCTGCCAATGTGGGCCAAAAAGATGTGTCCACGCGTGGACAGACCGCAGCACACGCAGAATCAACAGCTTACAGAGACGTTTTTACACTTTCTTCACCTTTGACCGACTAGGTCAAGCCACGCGCCCGCGTCAAAAGACCCGCATTCCCCACCTGCTTTGCAACAAACCGCTCGCGCCATGGGGTGGGAAATGTTTCAGTTTGGCCTTCACACGTCGGAATCCTCACGCTTTGGCCTGACAGTGATCAAGCGCCCGTGAAACCCCTGTTGTCCCGCGGACGTGGGCCGCATGTTAGTCCCACCCCGACCAACAACAGGCCCCAGCAGATGAGTGACATGACCCAAACCGACCGACCGACCGGACTGAAACGGTATCTTCCGCTGATGGTGATCGCCACCGCCGCTGTCGCCGGCTATTTTGCGCTGGGCGATGTCCTGAGCTTTCAGACGCTGGCCGACAACCGCGAGGCGCTGTTGGCGTTCCGCGACTCGCATTACATCGCGACGCTGACGGTCTTTGTTCTGGTCTATGTGGCCATCGTGGCCTTTTCCCTGCCCGGTGCGAGCATCGCAACCCTGACCGGTGGCTTTCTCTTTGCCACCTTCCCCGGCAGCCTGTTCAACATCATTGCCGCGACAACCGGGGCCACCGCCATCTTTCTGGCGGCGCGCTGGGGTCTGGGGGCCAAATTGGGTGAGCGGCTGGAAACGTCCGAAGGTATGGTCAAGAAGATCAAGGAGGGCATCGATGAGAACCAATGGTCGATGCTGTTCCTGATCCGTCTGGTCCCGGCGGTGCCGTTCTTTATCGCCAACCTTGTCCCGGCCTTTCTTGAGGTGCCACTGCACCGCTTTGTCATCTCGACCTTTCTGGGCATCATTCCGGGCACGGTGGTCTATACCTCTGTCGGGGCCGGGCTGGGCGAGGTGTTCGAACGGGGTGAGACCCCGAACCTGAGCATCATCTTTGAGCCGCATATCATCGGACCGATCCTTGGCCTTGCAGCGCTGTCTGCGCTGCCCATCCTGATCAAGGTCATTCGCGGAAAGAAGGGTCTGTGATCATGGAAAATCTCAAATGTGATTTGCTGATCCTTGGCGCTGGATCGGGTGGCCTGTCAGTGGCCGCAGGCGCCAGCCAAATGGGCGCCGACGTGATCCTGCTAGAAGGTCACAAGATGGGCGGCGACTGCCTGAACTATGGATGTGTCCCGTCCAAGGCGCTGATCGCCAGCGGCAAGACCGCCTACACGATGAGCCACGCGGAGATTTACGGTGTCGCGGATGCCGCGCCGCAGGTCGACTATGCCGCCGCCAAGGACCATGTGGCCGATGTGATCGCCCAGATCGAACCGGTCGACAGCCAAGAGCGGTTCGAAGGGTTCGGTGTGCGGGTGATCCGGGAATACGGGCGCTTTACATCAGACCGTGTGGTTGAGGCGGGCGCGTATCGCATCACCGCGCGGCGTATCGTGATCGCCACCGGATCGTCGCCGCTGGTGCCGCCGATCCCCGGTCTGGATGCTGTGCCGTATCTGACCAATGAAACGCTGTGGAAGCTGCGAGAGCGGCCCGACCATCTGTTGGTCATCGGTGGCGGCCCCATCGGCATGGAAATGGCGCAGGCGCACCGGCGTCTGGGGTCGCAGGTGACGGTGATCGAAGGGGCCAAGGCGCTGGGCAAGGACGATCCCGAAATGGCGGAAATCGTGCTGGAGCAGTTGCGCGCCGAGGGTATTGAGATTGCCGAAGAGGCGCTGGCACAAGAAGTGCGGGGCCAAGAAGGCGCCATCGAGGTGGAGACCAAGGATGGCCGCGTCTTCAAAGGCTCTCACCTGCTTGTGGCGGTGGGTCGCAAGGCCAACCTCGACACGTTGAACCTTGAGGCGGCAGGGGTCGAGACGACCAAGACGGGCGTCAAGGTGGACGACAGTCTGAAAACCAGCAACCGGCGCGTCTATGCCATTGGCGACGCGGCGGGCGGTCTGCAATTCACCCATGTGGCGGGTTATCACGCCGGTATCGTCATCCGCTCTGCCCTGTTCGGCCTTCCGGCCAAGACCAAAACCGCGCATATCCCTTGGGCCACCTACACCCAGCCGGAACTGTCACAGGTCGGCCTGACAGAGGCGCAGGCGCGTGACGCGCATGGTGATCGGCTGGAGGTGGCGCGCTTTCACTACCATCACAACGACCGCGCCATTGCGGAACGCAAGACCAAGGGCCTGATCAAGGTCATGGTGGTCAAGGGGCGGCCGGTTGGCGTGTCCATTGCGGGCCATCAGGCGGGCGAATTGATCAACCTGTGGTCGCTTGTTATCGCCAACGGGTTGAAGATGAGCGCGGTTTCCAACATGGTCTCTCCTTATCCGACGATTGGAGAGATTAACAAACGGGCCGCGGGGGCCTATTTCTCTCCCAAGCTGTTTGAAAACGACACCGTCAAAAAAGTGGTCCGGCTGGTCCAGCGCTGGCTGCCCTGAATGCGATAACGCCACATGCTCAATACCCTTTCCGGCCGATTTTTGATCCTGACCGTCATCTTCGTGATGGTGGCCGAAGTGCTGATCTTTATGCCGTCGGTGGCGCGCTTCCGCGAGGATTACCTGCTGGCGCGGCTGGAACGGGCGCAAATCGCGTCGCTGGCGCTGCTGGCGGACGACATGATCGAGCCAGAGCTGGAAGCGGAACTGTTGGCCAATGCGGGGGTCTACAACGTGGTGCTGCGGCGCGACGAGATCCGGCAGTTGATGCTGTCCTCACCGATCCCCGGCGAGGTGTCGCGGTCGTTTGATCTGCGCGACGCCTCGGCGTGGGAGTTGATGCGGGATGCGCTGGGCTGTCTTGTTGACGGCAGGCCGCAGGTGATCCGCGTCATGGGCGCACCGCTGCGCGACGGCGGAGAGTTGATCGAGGTCACGATGGACAGCGGCCCCTTGCGGGCCGCCATGATCGACTACGGGCTGCGCATCCTGCTGCTGTCGGCGGTCATTTCCATCATCACGGCTGTGCTGCTGTTTCTTGCGGTGCGCCGTCTGCTGGTGAAGCCGATCAAGGGTGTGGTGGGTCACATCCAGAACTATGCCGCCGCGCCCGAGGACGCGCGCCGGATCATCCGTCCGACGGCGACGGTGCGTGAATTGCGTGAGGCCGAGGAGTCGCTGAAGCTGCTGCAGACGCAGTTGACGCAGGCGCTGCGGCAGAAAGACCGGCTGGCGCAGTTGGGCGGCGCGATGGCGCGGGTGAGCCACGATCTGCGCAACATCCTGACATCGGCCCAGTTGTTCACCGACCGGATCGAAATGTCCGAAGATCCGGCGGTGCAGCGGATGGCGCCCAAGCTGGTGAATTCGATCACCCGCGCGATTTCGCTGTGCGAGAATACCTTGGCCTTTGGTCGGGCCGAGGAACCGGCTCCCAGCCTGATGCTGTTCAATCTGTCCGAGTTGACCAACGAGGTGCTGGAGGCAGAGCGGTTGGCGCTGGACGATCACGACGTCAGCCTGTCCGAGGACATCCCCGCCAGCATGACGGTGCGCGCCGATTCCGAACAGATTTATCGCGCGCTGTCGAACCTGATCCGCAACGCGCGGCAGGCCATTGTCGCCACGGGGCAGCCGGGTGAGATCAACGTGGCCGCCCACGCCGAGGATGAGGATTGGGTGATCACCGTGTCCGATACCGGGCCGGGGCTGCCGCCCAAGGCGCGAGAGCATCTGTTTCAGGCGTTTCAGGGCGGCGTGCGCAAGGGCGGGTCTGGGCTGGGTCTGGCCATCGTCGCCGAACTGGTGCGTGGCCACGGCGGCAAACTGCGTCTGTCCCGCAGCGATGATGCTGGCACCTGCTTCGAGATCCGCCTGCCGATGGGGGATGTGAGTTGATGTCCGGGATTGAATGCGCGGGTCTGTTTGGTGTTCGCCGGGCGGCGTGACCTCGTCAGTTCTGCCGGGCCGATGCGTATCGGTGACTTGCCTTCCCTTTGGGGGAATGAGGTGCGTGGACAGCCACATCTGACGGGCGTTGCGTTTACCGGTGCCGTGCGGCCAAGGCCGGGCCACAGCAAACGCCACCCGAGCACACCGCGCGCATCCCGCAAAGAAAACCTGTGATTGCCCCTTGCAATGGTCGGACACGAGAGGTAAATCCCGCCCTCACGGACCGATAGCTCAGCTGGATAGAGTACTTGACTACGAATCAAGGGGTCGGGGGTTCGAATCCTCCTCGGTCCGCCACTACCACTTGGTAGGGCGTTGAAGCGCTAGAGAAAACCGGCAGTGCCGGGCATCTCATACACAGAATAATCCGATTGTCGTGACATTGACATGGGCCGCTGTCAGCGCGCCGCAGGCCGTCGGACATCGATTGAACTTTTTGTTCAGGCCTGACACGGGTCGACCTCTTGAGGTGAAGTCTGTCGCAACTGGCAGGCGGGCTTGGCCCATGCAGCAATGGAGACCATGATGCGCCCTGACGTGATTGTCACTTATTCCGAAGCCCTGAAGGCCGCCCGCGCCGCCGGCAAGCAGATTGTGCCGCCGGGGGAAATTCCTACCTATTCAGAGGCAATAGCCATCCAGGCCGCAATTCAAACCGATCTGGGGGCTGTGGCAGGCTTCAAGGTTGCGGCGCGGCCCGAGGGGCCGCCGGTTCTGGCGCCGATTTCGGCGCATCGTGTCTTTGACAGCGGCGTGGCTATTTCGTCGCCGAACATGGCCGGGGTTGAACTGGAAATCGCATTTGAACTGATGCAGCCCTTTTCGGATGCACCGCTTAGGGATTTGTTCCGTCCGCGTCTGGTGATGGAACTGGTCGACACACGGTTTTCGGGTGACGCTTTGGACCCGATGCAAAAGATGTCCGACATGCAATTGAACGACGGTCTGGTTCTTGGGCCGGTTCTGGACAGCTGGGATGGGTCGGATTTCGGCACGGTACAGGCGCGGATGACCGGGGCGGATCGCGTTATTCTGGATGGTGCGGCCGAGGTGCCGGGCGGGTCCGCGCTGGCCAACCTGCAACTGTGCCTTGATCATTTGGGTGACCATTGCGGCGGCGTTCAGCCGGGCCAGCACATCATCACCGGGTCGCTCTGCGGCCTGCCATGGTTTGGGGCAGGCGACGTGGTTCAGGCGGAGGTCGCGGGTTTCGGTGAGGTTAAGGCGGCGCTGGTTCCGCGCTGAGCGGGGCGGCTGTTCGTGCCGCCTGAGATCCGGCGACGGCCCCGCCAAGGGAGGCGGTGGGCTGTTTGCCATGGGTCAGGGTTCGCCTTTGTCGGGAACCTGGATTGCAGGCCGCCTTGACTTGCGGCAACGGGCGTGGCGTGCGGTGAAATTTCGTGCAAACCGCGCCGGTTTTCCGGTTCCGGCCCGGGAATGCGGTCGTACCTGTTTTGCAGAGCGTGCCGCTGCCCTTCTGGTTGTCGTTTGTGTCATCGCGACAGGACAGGGCCAATGCACGGCGCATTTTTACGACAGGTCGGGACGGTTTTCGGAGCGCGGAGGGGCGGACTTGCCGGTCTGACCGGCGGTGACCCGATCTTGGCGGCGCTGCTCTGGCTGATCCCGGTCCTGATGCCCGCGCGGCGGCGGGGGGCGCGCCGATGAGCGATCTCCCCGTGACAGAGATGGATGCCACTGCGCTGCTAGCGGCCTATGCCGATGGTCGCATCGACCCGGTCGAGGTGACGCGTGCGCATATGGACCGGATCGCAGCAGAAAACGGCAGGCTGAACGCCTATAGTGCGGTGTCTGGCACGGCCTTGGACGAGGCGCGCAATGCAACGCAGAGGTTGGAGGCAGGTGGCGCGGCGGGGCCTTTGAACGGTGTGCCGGTGATCTTCAAGGACAACCTGTGCGCCGCCGGGATGCCCGCAGCATGGGGCAACGCGGAACTGGCCCAGCGCGCGGTCGAGCGTGACGAGGTGCCGGTGGCGGCGCTGCGTGCGGCGGGGGCGGTGATCCTTGGCAAGGGCAACACGCCGGAATTTGCAGTGGATGGCTATACTGACAACGCCACCTTTGGCCCGACGCGGCACCCGCTTGACCCGGCGCTGACGCCCGGAGGCTCATCCGGCGGGGTTGTCGCAGCGGTGGCCTCTGGCATGGCGGTGGCGGGGTTGGCGACCGATGGGGGCGGGTCCATCCGGCGGCCAGCGGGTTACACCGGGCTTTGGGGGCTGAAACCGGGGATCGGGGTGGTGCGACGCGGGGGCGGTTTGCCGCAAGTGCTGCTGGACCTTGAGGTGGTCGGGCCGATCACACGATCCGCCCGTGATCTGGAGCTGTTTCACCGGGTTCTGACGGGACAAGGGGCAAAAGCGCCGGGCAGTTGCCGCATTCTGGCGGTCGGGCTGCTGAGCGATGCACCCTGTGATCCGTTGATCCGTGACAGCTTTGCCGCGACGGTCAACCGGCTCCGTGCGCTGGGCCATAAGGTGGTTGAGGGCGCTCTGCCGGTTGATCTGGCACCGCTGAACGCGGTTTGGTCCGGCATCGGTGAGATCGGACTGGCGCATCTGGGGCGCAACGACCCAGCGGTGCTGGGTAGTGCCGCCGAGAAATACCGCGCGATGGCGCGGGCCGGGGCGGGGGCCAGCGCAGTGGATCTGTATGAGGCGCTGACCCGCATCTTTGCCCTGCGCGAGACGGTGCGGGGGCTGTGGGGGTATGACGCTGTGCTGATGCCGACGGCGGCAGCGATGCCTTGGCCTGCGGATCAGGCCTTTCCTGCGCAGATCGACGGGCAGGATGTGGGGCCACGGGGGCACGCGATCTATACAGGCTGGGTCAATGCGGCTGGCCTGCCAGCGCTGGCCTTTCCGGCGGCACAGGTCGGCGAGATGCCGGTGGGTATGCAACTGATCGCCGATCAGGGCGGTGAGGGGGCTCTCTTGGGTGTTGCCGCCCAGTTGGACGCGGGGCAGGGGACATGACCCCGCTTTTGATGAATCCCAATGCAAATGTCGCGACGACCGAAGCGATGGTGCAGATCGCGTGCCAGATCCTGCCCGACATCACCGGATGGACCGCGCCTAAGGGGCCCCAGATGATTGTTGATGAGGCGGCTTTGACGGCTGCCGGGCAACAGGTGGCCGAGGCGCAATTGCCTCGGGTTGCGGGGATCATCGTGTCCGCCTTTGGCGATCCGGGGCGCGCGGCGCTGGCGGCGCGGATGGTCTGCCCGGTGATCGGGATCGGCGCGGCCTCGGCCCGGGCAGCGGGGGGGCGTTGCTTTGCCGTGGCGACGACCACACCCAATCTGTCCGTTCCGATTGATGCCTTGATGACGCCGGTGGGTGGCTACCTTGGCTGCTATCTGACTCAGGACGATCCGCTGGCCTTGATGGCGCATCCCGCGCGGTTGGATGCGGCGCTTGCCGGGGCTGTGGCGCGCGCCGCCGAGGACGGTGCCGAGGTGATCATCATCGGCGGCGGCCCTCTGGGAGAGGCGGCGGAACGCCTGTCAGCATCCAGCCCGGTGCCCCTGATTTCGCCGATTCGTGCGGCCTGTGCTGAATTACGCGATGCGCTGTTGTCTGGCGCTTCGGGGGGCGCGGTTCGTGTGCCGCGAAAAGAGGCGTCAACAACTGCCCGCAAGACTAAAAATTAGGCATTTCGCTGCGGTGCAGAAAATCATGATCGGAAAATTCACGTTTCTGCTGGTTGGACAGAAATGCCCCGGTCAAAGTTTTGCGAAACTCAATTGGCGCAAGATAGACCGACAATACAAAGGAATAACAATGACTTGGCAACCCAAGGAGGTATCAATGCCTAAATTTCTAAAAGGGGCTGTGGCCATTGCGACAGCGGTCGCGCTGTCCTGTGCCACGATGGCCAACGCCCAAGGCGTTCTGCGCGTCGGCATGACGGCAGCGGATATTCCGCTGACCACCGGCCAGACCGACCAAGGCGGCGAAGGCATGCGTTTCATGGGCTATACGGTCTACGATTCGCTAATCGAATGGGACCTGACCAGCGCTGACAAACCGTCGGTCCTGATTCCCGGCCTGGCGACTGAATGGTCGGTGGGCGAAGACGAGCTGACATGGACATTTGCCCTGCGTGAAGGCGTGACCTTTCACGACGGATCGCCGCTGACCGCCGAAGTGGTTGTCTGGAACCTGGACAAACTGCTGGACAGCGAAGCCGAGCAATATGACCCGCGCCAGTCGGCACAGGGCAAAAGCCGTATTCCCGCCGTCGCGTCCTATGAGGCCGTCGATGATCTGACGCTGACCATCACAACAACGGTCCCCGACGCCACGCTGCCCTACCAGCTTGCGTGGATTTTGATGTCCTCCAAGGCCAACTGGGAGGCGATGGACAAGGACTGGGAAAAGGTCGCGATGGCGCCCTCGGGCACCGGCCCTTGGAAACTGGAGACCTTTGTCCCCCGTGAGCGTGCCGAACTGGTGCCGAATGCGGATTATTGGGACGAAACCCGCATCCCCAAGCTGGACAAGATGGTCCTGATCCCGCTGCCGGAACCCAACGCCCGCGCCGCAGCGCTGCTGTCCGGTCAGGTGGACTGGATCGAGGCACCTGCGCCCGACACCATCCCGGCGATGACCGGCAACGGCTTTGTCATCTCGTCCAACGCTTATCCGCACAACTGGACATGGCACCTGTCGCGTCTGGAAGGCTCGCCCTGGAATGACATCCGCGTGCGCAAAGCCGCCAACATGGCGATCGACCGCGAAAGCATGATGCCGCTGTTGGGTGGCCTGATGGTCCCGGCCAAAGGGTTCCTGCCGCCCTCGTCGCAGTGGTTCGGTGAGCCGACGTTTGACCCTTCCTATGATCTGGAAGCAGCCAAAGCGCTGATGACAGAGGCCGGCTATGGCCCTGACAACCGCCTGACGGTCAAGGCGCTGATCTCTCCCTCGGGTTCGGGCCAGATGCTGCCGCTGCCGATGAACGAATACGTCCAGCAGAGCCTTGCCGAGGTCTGGATCGACGTAGAGTTCATGGTCGTGGAATGGAACCAGATGATCAACCTGTGGCGTGCAGGTGCGGCGGATGAAGCGGTAGATGGCGCGAATTCCATCAACTTTACCTACTTTATCCAGGACCCGTTCACCGGCCTGATCCGTCACCTTGACGAAGGTCTGATCGCACCCAACGGCACCAACTGGGGTCACTACATCGACCCAGAAATGCAGGCGTTGTTCGAAGAGATCAAAACCACCTTTGATCCCGAAGCACAGACCGCCGTTCTGCAAAAGACGCATGAGAAATACGTCAACGACGCGCTGTTCCTCTTCGTGACCCATGACGTGGCGCCCCGCGCGCTGAGCCCCAAGGTCGAAGGCTTTGTTCAGGCGCAGAACTGGTACCAGAACTTCTCCTCAATCTCGATGGCCGACTAAGGCCCGCAGCCCCCGCCGCGCTATGTGGCGGGGGCCTTTGGACATAGAAAGCCAACCCCGTGCTCAGCTATCTCATCCGACGTATTCTGCTGGTCCTGCCTGTCGCCTTTGGCGTGTCGGTGATCTGCTTTCTGCTGGTTCAGATCGCCCCCGGCGATCCGTTGACCGCAATCATGGCCATTGACGCCACCGCCGAAGAACAGGCCGCCATGCGCGCCGCCTATGGCCTCGATAAACCGCTGCCCATTCAATACGCCATCTGGATCGGCAATCTGGTGCAGGGCGACATGGGCAAATCCATCGCCACCGGACGGCCCGTCGCCGCCGAGGTGTTCGGTGCGGTGAAAAATTCGCTGCTGCTGGCGGTCTCGGCGGCTGTGATCGCCTTTCCCATCGGCATTTTCCTAGGCTTCCTTGCTGGCTATTTCCGCGACACATGGATTGACCGCGCGGTGACCGCGCTGTCGATCACGGGCGTGTCGGTGCCGAACTACTGGCTGGGCATCGTTCTGGTCATCATCTTTTCCGTCAACCTCAGCTGGCTGCCGTCCATGGGTGCGGGGCCGGGCGGGTCGCAAAGCTGGGCCTGGGACTGGGCGCATATGCGCCACCTCGTCCTGCCTGCGGTGACCTTGGCCGTGGTGCCCATCGGCATCGTGTCTCGCACCGTGCGGGCGCTGGCCGGGGACATCCTGAGCCAAGATTTCGTCGACGCACTGTACGCCAAAGGCATGAGCCGCGTTGACGTATTGCGCCACGTCGCGCGCAACGCCGCCGCCACCGCGCTGTCGGTCATGGGGTTGCAACTGGGCTATCTGCTGGGCGGGTCAATCCTGATCGAGACGGTGTTCAACTGGCCCGGCTCTGGCTTTTTGCTGTCGAACGCCATCTTCCAGCGCGACCTGCCGTTGTTGCAGGGGACAATCCTGATCCTTGCGCTGTTCTTTGTGGCGATGAACCTGATTGTCGATGTGGTGCAGGCCGCCATCGACCCCCGTATCCAGAGGACGTGACGCATGGCCTTGGCTGACACCACCACGCTCCCCACCCCCGAGAAGGTCGAAAAATCCAAGGGCTATTGGTCCGGCGTTGGTCACCGGTTGGTCCGCGACCCTTTGACCATGTTCTGCCTTGCAGTGGTCGCCGCGCTGATCCTGTCGGCGGCCTTTGCCCCCTATCTGGGGCTGGCCGATCCCTACAAAGGATCGATGATCGCCCGACTGAAACCCATCGGCGCCCCCGGCTATCCGCTGGGCACCGATGAGCAGGGCCGGGATATGCTGGCCCGGCTGATCTATGGTGGGCGGCTGACGCTGTTCATCGGGCTGATGCCGGTGGTCATCGCCTTCTTCGCGGGGTCGATCCTTGGGATCACCGCCGGTTACGTCGGGGGTCTGACCAACACCATCATCATGCGAACGATTGATGTGTTCTTTGCCTTTCCGTCTGTGCTGCTGGCCATCGCCATATCCGGCGCGCTGGGGGCGGGGATCACCAACAGTCTTGTGTCGCTGACCATCGTCTTTATCCCGCCGATTACGCGCGTGGCCGAGGCGGTGACATCGGGCGTGCGCAAGCTGGACTATATCGACGCCGCTCGCGCCACCGGAGCCAATGCCTGGACCGTTATCCGGGTGCATGTGATCGGCAACGTTTTGTCTCCGATCTTTGTTTACGCAACCTCGCTGACATCGGTTTGCATGATCCTTGCTGCGGGTCTGTCCTTTCTTGGCATCGGCGTGCGCCCGCCAGAGCCGGAGTGGGGTTTGATGCTGAACACGCTGCGATCCGTTATCTACATCAACCCGTGGCTGTCGGCGCTGCCCGGCGTGATGATCTTTGTCACCTCGCTGTGCCTGAACTTGCTGAGCGACGGTCTTAGGAGTGCCATGAATGTCCGTGACTGACACCTACCAGCCAACCCCGGACACCGGCGGCCCGGCGCAACCGCTGATCCGCGTGACTGGCTTGCAAAAATACTTTCCCATTCGTGGCGGTATTCTTGGCCGCACGCAGGCCAAGGTGCAGGCCGTTGATGGCGTGTCCTTTGAGGTCAAAAAGGGTGAGACGCTTGGCATTGTCGGGGAATCCGGCTGCGGCAAGTCCACCACCGCCAAGCTGCTGATCGGGCTTGTGGAAAAGGACAAGGGCGAGATCGTCTTTGACGGTCATGCGCTGGGAGAACGCCTGTCGCTGAAGGATCTGCGCCGGGGTGTGCAGATGGTGTTTCAAGACAGCTATGCCACCCTGAACCCGCGCCTGACGATCCTCGATTCCGTGGCCTTCGGGGCAAAGGTGCAGGGGTTGGACAACCCCGAGGAACTGGCCCGCAAGATGATGGACCGCGTCGGTCTGGACCCCGACCGATTTGCCCACCGCTATCCGCATGAACTGTCCGGGGGACAGCGGCAGCGGGTGAACATCGCCCGCGCACTTGCCATGTCACCGCGTCTGGTGGTGCTGGATGAGGCGGTGTCCGCGCTGGACAAATCGGTCGAGGCGCAGGTTCTGAACCTGCTCAACGACCTGCGCGCCGAATTTGGCCTGACTTATGTGTTCATCAGCCATGACCTGAACGTGGTGCGTTATATCTCTGACCGGATTCTGGTGATGTATCTGGGTGAGGTGGTCGAGGTCGCGCCGGTGGACAGCATCTGGCAAGAGCAGGCGCATCCCTACACGCGCTCGCTGTTCTCGGCGATGCCGTCGATGGACCCGGACAATCGGACCAAGGAACCACCTTTGGCGGGCGATCCGCCGAACCCGATCAATCCGCCTTCGGGTTGCCGGTTCCACACCCGCTGCCGCTTTGCCAGCGCGGTCTGCAAGGAGGCCGTGCCGAAGCTATCGGGGCTGGCGCGTAACGGCGATCACATGGTGGCTTGCCATCTGCATGATGCGCAATCCGGCCATCCCAAGGCGGGGCAGGGGGTTCCAGAATGACCAAGCTGCTTGAGATGAAGAACCTTAACGTGCGCTTCAAAGGCAAGCGCACGGTTCACGCCATCAATGACGTGTCGCTGTCAATGGAGCAGGGTGAGACGCTGGCGCTGTTGGGCGAAAGCGGGTCGGGAAAATCCGTAACGCTGAAGACACTGCTTGGGCTGCTGCCGCCGAAACGGTCGCAGATCGACGGTTCGATCCATGTCAACGGTGTCGACATCATGTCCCTGCGCGGCAAGGCGCTGCAACGCTATCGCGGCGGTGAGGTGTCGATGGTGTTTCAGGAACCGGCGCTGGCACTGGACCCGGTGTATACCATCGGTCACCAAATCGCGGAATCCGTCATGCGGCACAAGGGCGTGGACAAGGCCAATGCCATGTCAACCGCGCTGGACATGCTGGACCGGGTGCGCATCCCGTCCGCCAACCGGCGGCTGCATAACTATCCGCACGAACTGTCTGGCGGAATGCGTCAGCGGGTGATGATCGCACTGGCGCTGGCCTGCCGCCCGCGCTTGCTGCTGGCGGATGAACCGACAACCGCGCTGGATGCGACGGTGCAGATCCAGATCCTGCTGTTGCTGCGTGAGTTGCAAAAGGAATTCGGCATGGGGGTGATCTTTGTCACCCATGACATCGGCGTGGCCGTGGAAATCTCTGAGAGGATCGCCGTGATGTACGCGGGCCAGATCATCGAAGAGGGGACCACGCACGAGATCATCCGAGACGCCCGTCACCCCTATACCCAAGGGCTGCTGGCCGCGAACCTGCACGATGTGGCACGCGGCGACCGGCTGTCCGCGATCCCCGGCGCGCCGCCCGCGCTGGAGGTGCGGCCTGATAGCTGCCCCTTTGCGCCGCGCTGCCCCGTGGCGATGCCCGACTGTCGCGCCGACCTGCCGCCGATGTTGGCCCCCGGCGACCGCCGCCGCGTGGCCTGTCTGCGTGCCGCCCAACCCATAGCTGCCGAGTGAGCCGATGCTGATCGACAAAGACCCCTATCATTGTTTCATGCCTTATCCGCCGATCGCGGTGCCGAATGGCGACGGCCCGCTGAGCGGCCTGCGTCTGGCGGTCAAGGATATCTACGACGTCGCCGGATATCGCACGGGCAATGGAAATCCGTTGGCCTTGGCCATGTCCGAGGTCAAGGACAGCACCTGCCCCGCCGCGCAAGCGCTGCTGGATGCGGGCGCCGCGTTTGTGGGCAAGACACATACGGATGAACTGGCTTGGTCGATGTACGGGATGAACGCGCATTTCGGCTATGTGCAGAACCCGGCCGCACCCGGACGGATCACTGGTGGGTCTTCGTCGGGGTCTGCGGCGGCGGTGGCGGGTGGCTTGGCCGACATCGCGATCGGGTCGGACACCGGCGGATCGGTGCGCGCGCCGGCCAGTTTCTGCGGGATCTGGGGCCTGCGCCCGACACACGGTCGGATTCCACTCGACGGCGTGATGGAGCTTGCCCCCAGTTATGACACCTGTGGGCTGTTTGCGCGCGACGGTGAGACGCTGCTGCGAGCGCATTCGGTGTTGCAAAGCGATGACGCGCCCTTGCCCGACATCCCACGCCTGCTGTGGCCGGTCGAGATGATGGATCAACTGGGAGAGGCGCAGCGCGCGGTCTGCGACGCAGGCTTTGCCGAGTTGGGCGCCGCGCCGTTGGTCGGGCTGTATGCGCAGGGGGTCGACACCGTTTATCAGACCTTTCTGACCACCATGGGCGCGGATGCCAAAAAGCATATCGTGCCTTACATCCGCCAGTCCGGGATGCCGTTGGTGCGAGGCATCGACGGGCGCGCCGCTGCCGCCGAGGCGCTGACCGAGGATGAGATTGCCCCCGCCTGCGCGGCCCGCGCCGCGTTCACCGCGCATGTGGACGCGCTTTTGGGGACGGACGGCGTGATCCTTGCGCCGGTGGTGCATGACGCGCCGTTCCGATTTGACGCACCGGTCGAGGTTTTCGACGACTTCCGCCATGTCTCGCAAAGGCTGCTTTGCGTAGCGGGTCTGGCGGGCTTGCCCCAAGTGGTCTTTCCTGCGGGCAAGGTCGATGGCGCGCCTTACGGGCTGTCGCTGATCGGGCCGCGCGGGTCCGACCTGTCGCTGATCCGCCTTGCCATGACATTGCAAAAGGACGTCGAATGACCTGCGCTATCGAAGAAAAGCTGGCCGGTATGGGCCTGTCCCTGCCGCCATCGGCGCCGTCGCGGGCGCTGTATCTGCACGGCAAGATCACCGGCAAGACGCTGTTCCTATCGGGGCATATTTGCGAATGGGAAGGCGTGCCAAAGTACTTTGGCCCGATGACGCCCACGTCGGATATCGAACAGGGCTATGCAGCGGCGCAGATGTGCGCGCTGAACCTGCTCTACAATATCAAGGCGGTCACCGGGTCGCTGTCCTCTGTCGCACAGGTCGTCAAACTAAATGGGTATGTCGCTGCGACCCCGGATTTCGGCAAGGGGCCCGCGGTGGTCAACGGGGCATCACAGCTTTTCATGGATCTCTACGGAGAAGCGGGTCGCCACGCCCGCACCGCTGTCAACGTCTCTTCCTTGCCGGAACTGGCGCTGGTCGAGGTCGAGGCGGTCGTGGAACTACACTAACCCTCTGTCCGGGTCAGCAAGCCGTAGTCGCCGGGCTGGCGGTGCTGGGCAAAATCAAACACGTTGCGCCGAATTTCGGCGCAACGATCTAGGTCAACGCGCGCGGTGATGACCTCATCCGCCACGGTGGCGGCGCGGGCAAGGATCTCTCCGGTGGGCGCGACAATGCAACTGCCGCCGATCAGGTCACAGCCCTCTTCACGACCGGCCTTGGCGGCCGCGATCACCCACATGCCGTTCTGATAGGCCCCTGCCTGCAACGACAATTCATTGTGGAAGTACTGCAAGTGGTCGTGCTCCGGCGCAGGCGGATAGTGCAGCGGCGTGTTATAGCCCAGCATGACCATCTCCGCCCCGCCCAGTCCCAGCATCCGCCATGTCTCGGGCCAGCGGCGGTCATTGCAGATGCACATGCCCAGTTTGCCGCCCGCGCCGTCGAAGACCGGAAAGCCCAGATCGCCCTTTTCGAAATAGCGCTTTTCCAGATGCTGGCAGGGGCGCCACGTTTGATGGTCTGCATGTCCGGGCAAGTGTATCTTGCGATATTTGCCAGTCACTTGTCCGCCTTCGACAAAAATCGCAGTATTGAAATAGCGGCCATCGGACGTTTTTTCCGCGTACCCGAGGTGAAATGCGATGTTCAGGTCGCGGCCCAGATCAAACAGCGGCTGCACCACCGGGTTCGGCATGGCCGTTTCAAACCATGGATCAAACTCGGCAGCGTCCTCCATGAACCAACGGGGAAAGAAGGTGGTCAGCGCCAGTTCGGGAAAGACCACGACCCGCGCGCCTTGTTCATGTGCGCATCGCATCAAACCGCACAGTCGGGCGACCACCGCTGCACGCGGCTCATTGCGGGCAATGGGCCCCAGTTGTGCGGCGGCAGTGATGAAGCTTCGGTCCGTCGTGGGTGTCATTGCGGGTACCTTTTGGGTGAAAGCCCGGACAACGAAACCGAAATGCACACGACTGTCAGGCAAAAACCGCCGCGATGTGGCGGAACGTCGGCATGCGGCCCCGGACATGCCTGCGAATGCGGCGTTCGCCGGGGGCCGCTGTGACCCGGTGATGGGGTGTCGCCGCATCGCCTCAACGATTCGTGCGACGTCTGGGGTTCTTTGAGGGTGTTTCAGCTTCCTCTGTATGTTGCGTATCCGAAGGGGGAGAGGAGGAGGGGGACGTGGTAGTGTGTTGGGTGTGACATGCCAAATCGGATCGGGATGATGTCCAGGAACCGGGGGTCTTCGGGTGGGGTGCCGCAGGCGTCGAGGTAGGCTCCGGCGTGAAAGACCAGCTCGTAGGTGCCGGTTTCGAACTGGTCTGCGGGCAGGATCTGTGCGTCGGTGCGGCCATCGGCATTGGTGATCACTGTCCGGAGCAGGCTGCGGGTGTCGCCGTCGATGCGCAGCAGGTCGATGCGCATGCCCTGCGCCGGGCAGCCGCGTGCGGTGTCAAGAACATGGGTGGTGAGATAGCCGGTCATGGTGTGCGTCTCCTCAGATCATGTGCAGTCTTAGGCCAACTGCGCTGGCAGAGACAAAGCCGGTCTGCCCGAATGGTCCTTTTTGTTTTTCTTGAAAAACAGTGAGGATTTTCTGGTTTATTCATGAGTTCAAGAAAAAGGATACACCTGTGACACGTTACCCACGAGACATGATCGGCTATGGTGCCCAGGCCCCGGCGGCGGCCTGGCCGGGGGGCGCCCGGATCGCGGTTCAGATCGTTCTGAACTACGAGGAGGGCAGCGAAAACAACATCCTGCATGGCGACGCGGCATCCGAGGCGTTCCTGTCAGAGATCACCGGCGCGCAGCCCTGGCCGGGGCAGCGGCACTGGAACATGGAATCGCTGTATGACTACGGCGCGCGGGCCGGGTTCTGGCGTCTGCACCGGCTGCTGGGCGATCTGCCGATCACGGTGTTCGGCGTGGCCAGCGCACTGGCGCGGTCGCCGGATCAGGTGCGGGCGATGCAGGGCGCGGGCTGGGAGATTGCCAGCCACGGGCTGAAATGGGTCGAACACAAGGACATGTCGGCCGAGCAGGAGCGCGCGCAGATCCACGAGGCGATCCGCCTGCACACAGAGGTGACCGGCAGCGCGCCGCGCGGCTGGTACACCGGGCGCTGTTCGATGAATACGGTCGATCTGGCGGCAGAGGCGGGCGATTTTGCCTATATTTCGGACAGCTATGCGGATGATCTGCCCTATTGGGCCCGCGCGGGGGGCAAGGACCAACTGATCGTGCCCTATACGATGGACTGCAACGACATGCGTTTTGCGATCCAGGCGGGGTTCACCAATGGCGACCAGTTCGAAAGCTATCTGCGTGACAGTTTCGACATGCTGTATGCCGAAGGGCAGGCGGGCGCGCCGCGGATGCTGTCGATCGGGCTGCATTGCCGCATCGCGGGCCGGCCGGGGCGGGCGATGGCGCTGAAGCGCGCGCTGGACCATATGCAGGGCCATGAGGGCGTCTGGTTCGCCACCCGCGAACAGATTGCTGATCATTGGGCGCAGGCGCACCCGCCGGTGCCGCGCGCGCGGCCCTCAACGATGGATAAGGTGCGCTTTGTCGCCGAATTCGGCGGTGTGTTCGAACACAGCCCGTGGATCGCCGAAGGCGCGCACGATCTGGAACTGGGGCCTGCGCATGACACGGCGACAGGGGTGCATTCGGCGCTGGCGCGGGTGTTCCGCTCTGCCAGCGAGGAGCGGCGGCTGGGCGTGCTGACGGCGCACCCGGATCTGGCGGGCAAGCTGGCGGCGGCGGGACAGCTGACCGCCGAGAGCACGGCGGAACAGGCGGGCGCGGGGCTGGACCTGCTGACCGACGATGAGCGCGACAGCTTTACCCAACTGAACGACGCCTATACCGCCCGGTTCGGCTTTCCCTTCATCATTGCGGTGCGCGACCACACCAAGGCGTCGATCATGGCGGCGTTCCAGCAGCGGCTGGCCAACAGCCGCGACGCGGAGTTCGCCGAGGCCTGCCGTCAGGTCGAACGCATCGCCGAGGTGCGGCTGATCGAAAAGCTGGGCGCATGAGCGCGCGCATCCCGGTACAGCCGCTGACGGCGCAGGGGTTTGCCCCCTTTGGCGATGTGCTGGATGTCAGCGGCGATGCGGATAAGATCATCAATCAGGGCCTGTGCGGGCGCTATCACGACCGCGCGGCGCTGGAGTTTGTCGAGGGCCGCGCCGGGATCAGCCTGTTCAAGGCAGAGCCGCGCGCGCTGCCACTGAGGCTGGACATGATGGAGCGTCACCCGGACGGCAGTCAGGCGTTCCTGCCAATGAGCCTGGACCCGTTTCTGGTCATCGTGGCGCCGGATCAGGGCGGTGCGCCGGGGCAGCCCATCGCCTTTATGACCGCGCCGGGGCAGGGGGTGAACTATCACCGGGGCGTCTGGCACGGGGTGCTGACGCCGCTGCATGCGCCGGGGCTGTTTGCGGTGGTCGACCGGATCGGCGCGGGCGCCAACCTGCAAGAGCATTTTTTCGACACGCCCTATCACATCGAAGGATAAGACCGCGCCGCGCAAGACCGGCGGGTGCGGAAGGACACATCAGAGGGGACTGGAAATGGCTGACACAAGCATCGGAACGCCAGAGCAACTGCGCGATCCGGATTACACACCGCCGCTGATCAAGGCGGTGCCGCTGGGCATCCAGCACGTTCTGGCGATGTTCGTCTCGAACGTCACTCCGGCGATCATCGTCTGCGGCGCGGCGGGGTTCGGCTTTGGCTCGAACTCACCCGACTTTCCGCAGATGATCTACATGATCCAGATGTCGATGTTCTTTGCCGGCATCGCGACGCTGTTCCAGAGCATCGGTGTCGGTCCGGTGGGGGCGCGGCTGCCGATCGTGCAGGGCACCTCGTTTGCCTTTATCCCGATCATGATCCCGCTGGTGGCGGGCAAGGGCGTGGATGCCATTGCGGTGCTGATGGGCGGCATCCTTGTGGGCGGTCTGTTCCACGCGGTCCTTGGCCTGTTCATCGGCAAGATCCGCTTTGCGTTGCCGCCGCTGGTGACGGGGCTGGTGGTGACGATGATCGGCCTCGCGCTGGTCAAGGTCGGCATCCAGTACGCCGCCGGGGGCGTGCCTGCGATTGGCACGCCGGAATACGGCTCGGGGCTGAACTGGCTGATGGCCGGGACGGTGATCCTTGTGACGCTGGGGCTGAAGTTCTTTGCCCGCGGGATGCTGTCGGTCTCGGCGGTGCTGATCGGCCTGCTGGTCGGCTATGGGCTGGCTTTTGTGTTGGGTCAGGTGAACCTTGGCAATGTCGGCCGCGCGTCCAGCTTTGCACTGCCCAACCCGTTGCATTTTGGGCTGGAGTTCTCGGTCGCGGCGATTGTCGGCTTTTGCGCCATGTCCTTTGTGTCGGCGGTGGAAACCGTCGGCGACGTGTCGGGTATCACCAAGGGCGGCGCGGGGCGTGAGGCGACGGACAAAGAGATCCAGGGCGCGACCTTTGCCGACGGTATCGGCACGGCAATCTCTGGCCTGTTCGGCGCGTTGCCCAACACCTCGTTCAGCCAGAACGTCGGGCTGATCGCGATGACCGGCGTGATGAGCCGCCATGTGGTGACCATCGGCGCGGTGTTCCTGATCCTGTGCGGACTGGTGCCCAAGATCGGCGCGATCATCTCCTCGATCCCGATCGAAGTGCTGGGCGGCGGTGTGATCGTGATGTTCGGCATGGTCGTGGCGGCCGGTATCTCGATGCTGTCGGACGTGACCTGGAACCGCCGCAACATGGTGATCTTTGCGATTGCGCTGTCGCTGGGCCTTGGCCTGCAACTGGAGCCGGGGGCGCTGCAATACCTGCCCGGCACGATCAAGGTGCTGGCGACATCCGGCATCCTGCCCGCCGCCGTGATCGCCATCGTGCTGAACCTGGTGCTGCCCGAAGACCTGTCCGACGAGTCCACCGAAGAAGTCTCTGGCGGCATGGCCGGACATGGCAAAGGGTCGTTGGGGCAGAGCGATCACGGGTAAGGTCGACCTTTAAGCAAATTTTGAAAGCGGCGTGCCGAGGCACGCCGCTTTTTTCTGTTGGGGCTGTCTCACACCCCAACCAGCGCCCGTGCCGCAACGCTGCCGTTCTTGGCCGTCTGACCGGCCAGATAGACCTCGGCCACCGCGCGGTCATCCCCCAGCATTTGCAGCACGAATAGCTCTTCGGACAGGGTGTCGGCCCGTGCCATCCGCAGCGCCGCCGCCGGTGTTGCGCGGGCGTCCAGCACGACGATATCCGCCTCTGTCCCCGGTGCCAGCGTGCCGATGCGGTCCTCCAGCCCCAGTGCCACGGCATTGCCGCGCGTGATCCAGTGAAAGGCGCGCATGGGGTGCAGTTTCTGTCCCTGAAGTTGCAGCACCTTGTAGCCCTCGTTGAGGGTCTGAAGCATCGAATAGCTGGTGCCCGCGCCGACGTCGGTGGCGATGGCGTTGCAGATGCCGCGCCCGCGCAGGCCCGCATCGTCGAACAGCCCGCTGCCCAGAAACAGGTTCGACGTGGGGCAGAACACGGGCTTGGCGCCGGTGTCTGACAGCACGTCAATCTCACGCGGGGTCAGGTGGATGGAATGGCCCAGCAGGGTACGGGGCGTCAGAAGGCCGTGGGCTTCATAGACACCCAGATAATCCGGCGCGTCGGGGTACAGTTGCGCGGTAAAGGCGATTTCATCGGCATTTTCGCTCAGGTGGGTTTGGATGTAGCAGTCCGGATGTTCGGCCACCAAGGCGCCCGCCATGTCCAATTGATCGGGGGTTGAGGTGATGGCAAAGCGGGGGGTGATGGCATAGTGCGCGCGGCCCTTGCCGTGCCATTTGTCGATCAGCGTCTTGCTGTCGTCGTAGGAGGATTGCGGCGTGTCCCGCAAACCGTCCGGCGCGTTGCGGTCCATCATGACCTTGCCGCCGATCATGCGCATGTTGCGCTGCGCGGCCTCTGTGAAAAACGCGTCGACCGAGGCGGCATGAACCGAACAGAAGGCCACCGCTGAGGTGGTGCCGTGCCCGATCAGCAGGTCGTAGAACCCCGACGCCATCGCCGCCGCATGCACCGGGTCGGCAAAGCGGGTTTCTTCGGGGAAAGTATAGGTGTTGAGCCAGTCCAGCAGTTGCGCGCCCCATGAGGCGATCACCTGCACCTGTGGGAAATGGATATGGGTGTCGACGAAACCTGCCATCAAAAGGTGCGGCCTGTGGTCGATCACCGGCACATCATGCGCCTGCGACAGCACGCTGGCATAGGGGCCTGCGGCCTCGATCAGACCGTCCTTGATCAGGATCGCGCCGTCCTCATGATAGGTGAAGGCGTCGGTGTCGCGGTCGTCCTGCGGTTCTGCCTTGAAATCAAGGATGCGCCCGCGCAGCAGCACCCGGCTGGGGGTCTGGGTCATTTGGCATGTCCATGTTGGGAAAGGGTCAAAGGGGGCGGGCCGTGTCCGGCCCGCCCGATTGTTTGTGGTGCGCTATTCCGCCGGGGTTGTGACCTCATCCAGCGTGGGCTGGGGCGTGTCGTCGCGATGGAACAGCGGATAGACATAGAGGAAGGTCGCTGCGATCAGATAGCCGGCAGAGACGCCGCCCAGTTCCGGCCAGTGCAGGCTGGCACCGTGGATGATGCCGACAGAGGACATCGCCGCCGCCGCAAGGGCAAAGCCGCCCGCATTGCGGAACCGCCCGTCAATCACCGAGGCCACGATGGCCCCCCAGATCAACCCGGTCAGGATCGCTCCTTGGCTAAGCGCAAGATGGCCCTCGAAATGCGCGCCCTGTTGCAGCAGCGCGGCGGTCAGCGCCGGGTCGCCAAGTTGCGGCAGGCCCTCGACTCCGCTGGCCCCCAGCGCGCCCATCATGGATCCCCATTTGACCATTAGAAAGGCCGAGACATGCGGCATCATCGCAATGGTCACGGCGGCCATGTGCGCGGGTTTCACCGACATCGCCGTGTTGGTCACCAAGCTGAGCGCCACAAAGACCAGAACCGGCGCGGCAGCGGCCACCGGGATCAGGTTGTTGAGGAAGGCCAGCAGGCCAAAGAAGGCGGCCAGCGGAATGACCGCACCGACGCCAATGATATAACCCGCATGCGCGCCCATGCGTTTGTAGGCAGGGTGGCCGATATAGGCCGTCGTCGGGAAGGGCGAGCCAAAGACCGCGCCGATCATCGTGCCCACGCCGTCGGTGATCTGGCAGGTGGCAACGGGATAGTGATCGCCCGCCGCCTCGGCGCTTTCGACGTTGTTCATGGTTTCGATGAAGTTGTAGATCTGCACCGGCACCAGCACGAGGAACAGCTCGGGGTTGGCAAACAGATGCTGGATACCGGCGATCAGGTCGCCGACATAGGGCAAGGGCGGGTAAAAGCCGACGCCCTCGGTGCTGATTTTGGCCTCGCCCATCGCAAAGGCCACGATCGTGCCGACAATCAGGGCCAGCAGACCGGCGGGAATGTTCCACGGCAAGCGAAACCGCCCCACAAGGCCCCAGAGGATGATGATCATCGAGGCAAAGCCGACAAACGGGTTCTCAAACACGATGGCCAGCGGCACGGTGCCGATGAACACCAGCGCGATGCCACAGAGCGTGCCCAACATGCCCGCGCGCGGTGTCACCCGTTTTAGCCAGGGACCGACGATGGCGCCCATGGCCGCCACGATGCCGCCCATAAAGCCCGCGCCAATGCCCACCTGCCAAGCCAGCACCGGATCGTTTGTGCTCCAGTAAATGGGGCCGATCACGCCGAAGAGATAGACAAACATCACCGGGGTCGAGATGCCGTAGGGCAGGGCGGTGACGTCGCGGCCATGCTGTGCGGCGGCGCGTTTCGCGAGCCAGACATAGACCGCGATTCCGGCCATGATGGCAACAGCCGCGCCCGGCACGATGCGGCCAAAGACAATCTCGGCCGGCATCTGAAAGACAAACTGGCAGATGCCCGCCAGAACCATCAGGTTGATCAGGTTGTCGGTGAACAGCGCCCAGAACGCGCTGAAGTCGCTGCGGTGAAACAGCCTGTAGGTGTAACTCCCATCCCTCATCGGGACCTCCTCTTTGTGATCCGGCACCGGGTGTCCCTTCCTCCTTGGGCGTCCGGTGCCGGCGCTGTTTACTGCGCCGCGATATGCGGCGCGGTGCCCCGTTCGGGGTGGTCTTCGGCAGGTTCACTGGTCAGCGCCGCGATCACTTCGGCCACGACAAATGTGGCGATCACGGCTGGCCGTTTGTCGCGGTTACCGGCTGCCCCGATGGGGCAGATCAGGGGCGCAATGGACAGGCCATCGCAATGTGTGTGGCACCAGTTGCGGAACTTCACCCGCTTGGTGGCCGATCCGATCAACCCCACATAGGCCGCGTCGCGCCGTTCCAGCGCGGCAGAGGCCAGCAGAAAGTCCAGCCCGTGATCATGGGTCAGCACGATGAAGGCGCTGCCAGCGGGGGCGGTCAGGATGTCGAATTCGGGGATCGCACTGTGCCGTGTTTCAACAGCGGCATCGGACAGGCTGAGTTCCTCGGCGCGCTGGTCGATCAGGATGGTGCGCACCGGCAGGTGCTGGAATTGGTGTGCCAACGCCCGCCCGACATGGCCTGCGCCAAGGATATAGACGGCGGGTTGCGCGTCCTGCGCCGCCATGTCGGCCTCGACGGCCTTTTGCCGGTCGGAGCGGCTCATCCGGGTCAGGGTAACCTCGACCCGCCCGCCGCAGCACTGGCCGATCTCGGGGCCAAGCGGCAGGTCAAGGTGGCGCGCCATGTCGCCGTCGCGCAGCATCTGCCGCGCGGCGTCGATGGCGCGGTGTTCCAGTTGCCCGCCGCCGATGGTGCCAAACAGCGCCTCGGCGGTGACAAACATCTGCGCCCCGGCCTCACGCGGGGAAGAGCCGCGCACGCGGGACAGGTGCAGGCGCACGACCGGGCCAGGGCGATTGAGAAAGCAGGAAAGCGTTTCGCGTACCATCGGATCACCCCGCCCGCAGCCGTTCGACGGCCATCAGCACCCGTTCGGGGGTGGCGGGTGCATCCAGACGCGGG
Source organism: Antarctobacter heliothermus (assembly GCF_002237555.1). NCBI lineage: Bacteria > Pseudomonadati > Pseudomonadota > Alphaproteobacteria > Rhodobacterales > Roseobacteraceae > Antarctobacter > Antarctobacter heliothermus. The sequence continues at coordinate 1,616,444 of NZ_CP022540.1, forward strand.
CAGACGCGATAGTCGGCGACGCTGGCGACCGCCATCGACAGCGCCTCGAACACGGAGATGCCCAGCATGAAGGGCGGCTCACCCACCGCCTTGGACCGTTTGATGGTCCGCTCACGGTTTTCCGACCATTCCGCCAAGGCGACGTTAAAGATGCGGGGCCGGTCGCTGGCCAGCGGGATCTTGTAGGTCGAGGGCGCGTGCGTGCGCAGGCGGCCCCGATCGTCCCACCAAAGTTCCTCAGTCGTCAGCCAGCCCATCCCCTGCAGAAATGCGCCCTCGACTTGACCGCGGTCCAGCACCGGGTTCAGTGAGCGGCCCACGTCATGCAGGATGTCGGTGCGGTCGACCCGGTATTCGCCGGTCAGCGTGTCGATCGTGACCTCGGAACAGGCGGCGCCATAGGCGTAGTAGAAGAACGGCCGCCCCTTGCCCGCCGCGCGATCCCAGTGGATGTCCGGCGTTTTGTAGAACCCCGCCGCCGACAGGTGAACGCGCGCCATATAGGCCCGGCGGATGAGGGTATCGAAGGGCACCACCTCAGCGCTGATCTGCACGGCGTTGGGCAGGAACCGCACCTCTTCTGCTGTCACACCCCATGTTTCGGCGGCAAAGGAAACCAGCCGCGCCTTGATCTGGTCAGCGGCGTCCAGCGCCGCCATGCCGTTCAGGTCCGATCCGCTGGAGGCGGCGGTGGCAGAGGTGTTTGGGACTTTCTCCGTCGTGGTCTTGGTGATCTTGATGCGGTCGAAATCCACCTGAAAAGCATCCGCCAAGACCTGCGCGATCTTGGTGTTCAGACCTTGACCCATCTCTGTGCCGCCGTGGTTCAGGTGGATGGAGCCGTCGTTGTAGACATGCACCAACGCCCCGGCCTGATTGTAGTGGGTGGCGGTGAAGGAGATGCCAAACTTGACCGGCGTCAGCGCGATGCCGCGCCGCAGGATGCCGCCCTGAGCGTTGTGCTCAAGGATCTCGGCGCGGCGCGCCTGATACTGGGCGCTGTCCGCGAGTTCATCGACCACCCGTCCGATGATGTTGTCGGTTACCTGCTGGTGATAAGGCGTCAGGTCGCGGCCCTCTGATCCGTAGAAATTGGCCCTGCGCACCTCCAACGGGTCTTTGCCAAGGGCATAGGCGACCTCTTCGATCATCCGTTCGGCGGCGATGACCCCTTGTGGGCCGCCAAAGCCGCGAAAGGCGGTGTTCGACACGGTGTTGGTCTTTTGCGGGCGCGAGGTCAGCCGGACATGCGGGTAGAAATAGGCGTTGTCGGCATGAAACAGCGCGCGGTCCGTCACCGGCCCCGACAGGTCCGAGGAATAGCCGCAGCGGGCGGCGAAATGCCCGTCGACCGCGTGAATGCGGCCTTCCTCGTCAAAGGCCACGTCGTAGTCGATCACAAAGTCATGGCGTTTGCCGGTGGCGGTCATGTCCTGATCGCGGTCAGGGCGGATCTTGACCGGGCGGTGCAACCGTTTGGCGGCGATGGCGGCCACGGCGGCAAACAGGTTCATCTGGCTTTCCTTGCCGCCAAACCCGCCGCCCATGCGGCGCACGTTCACCGTGACGGCGTTCAGCGGCACGCCCAGTGCATGGGCGACCATGTGTTGCGCCTCGCTGGGGTGCTGGGTCGAGCAGTGGACAATCACATCGTCATCCTCACCCGGAATGGCAAAGGCGATCTGGCCCTCAAGGTACATGTGATCCTGTCCGCCCACGGTCATGCGCGCCTTGATCCGGTGCGGCGCGGTCGCCTGTCCCGCCGCCACGTCGCCGCGTTCCAGTTTCAGCGGGTCGGTCACCTGCGGCAGGCCCGCCGCCTGCGCGCTCAGCGCGTCGGTGGCGTGGGGCAGGACGTCATAGCTGACGTCGGCCAGTTCGGCAGCGCGGCGCGCGGCATCGCGACTGTCGGCGATGACGGCAAAAATGGGCTGGCCGTGGTATTCGACCGTATCGGGAAAGATCGGCTCATCGTTACGGCCTGTCGGGCTGATGTCATTGACGCCGGGCACATCGCGCGCCGTCAGCACGTCGACGACGCCGGGGGCTTGCCGCACGCGGTCAAGGTTCATCGCGCGGATGGTGCCGTGGGTGACGGTGGCAACGCCAAGATAGGCGTGCAGCGTGCCTGCGGGTTCGGCGATGTCGTCGGTGTAATCCGCGCGTCCGGTGACATGTTTGACGGCGCTGTCGTGGATACGGTCGTGATGCACCGCGCCGGTGAGGGTTGAGAGGTCTTTCATGACGGGTGCTCCTTTATGCCACTTCAAGCCGGACGGGGGGCTGGCCGTCCAGTTCAAGGAAAAACCGCCGCAGCAGGTTTCCGGCGACCAGCAGGCGATAATCGGTAGAGGCGCGCCAATCGGACAGCGGGGTGAAATCCTGGCTCAGCGCCTTGGCGGCGGCGTCAAACGTGGCTTCGGTCCAGGGCTGCCCGATCAGGGCGGTCTCGGCGGCTTTGGCGCGCCGGGGGGTGGCGGACATGCCGCCAAAGGCGATGCGCGCGCCGGTCACGATGCCATCCGCCCGCGTGACGCTGATGCCCGCCGCGACCGAGGATATGTCCTCATCCCGGCGTTTTGAGATCTTGTAGGCGGCGTCGATCTGGCCCGCCTGTGGGCGCGGAATGCTGAGGCTTTCGACAAACTCGCCCTCGGCGCGGTCTTGTTTGCCATAGTCGATGAAAAAAGCCTCAAGCGGCAGGGTGCGTTGCCCAGCGGCGTTGCGCAGGGTCAGTGTTGCGCCAAGGGCGATCAGCACGGGCGGGGTGTCCCCGATAGGCGATCCGTTGGCAATATTGCCACCGATCGTGCCCATATTGCGCACCTGCCACCCGGCGATGCGGGACCAATAGTCGTCAAGGTGCGGGAACGCCGTGGCGATGGCCTGCTCGGCCTCGGAATAGGTGACGCCCGCGCCAAGGGTTAGCGCAGTATCGGTCAGCTCGATCCGTTTGAGATCCTCCAGATGGCCGACAAAAACCACTGGAGAGATGGGGCGCATGAGTTTGGTCACCCACAGGCCGACATCCGTGGCCCCGGCGACAATCGTCGCCTGCGGTGTTTCGGCCAGCACCTGTGCAAGGTCATCGACGTCGACGGGCAGGATGGCGCGGTCATTATCTGGACCGGTGACGACGCGGCCCGTGGGTTGCAGCGCGGAGAGGCGCGCGGTGATGGTTTCTCGCTCTTGCGTCAGGTGATCATGGACCGGGCTGCCGTAGCTGTTGACCGCCAGCGCCGCCTTTACGATCGGCTCATAGCCGGTGCAGCGGCAGAGATTGCCCTGAATGGCGGTCTCTACCTGCGTGACGCTGGGCTGCGGGGTTTGCATCCAGAGTGCGTAAAGCGACATGACAAACCCCGGCGTGCAAAAGCCGCATTGGCTGCCGTGATGGTCCACCATGGCCTGTTGCACCGGATGCAGTCGCCCCTCTGGCCCGGACAGATACTCCACACTGACCACATGGCAGCCGTTGAGCGAGGCGAGAAACCGGATACAGGCGTTGACGGTCTCATAACGCAATTCGCCGTCCTGTAAGCGCCCCACCAGCACGGTGCAGGCCCCACAGTCGCCCTCGGCGCAGCCTTCCTTTGTGCCGGTCAGGCGCTGTTCGATCCGCAGGAAATCCAGCAGCGTCCGGGTTGCGGGCACGTCGCGGGCGATGATCTCCTGACCGTTCAGGAGAAATCGGATGTCGGTCTGCTGGTCCATCTTGGCTCCGCTCTGGCTGTGGAAGGGGTGAGACAACGCTACTCTTGCTCACTGAGTCGAAAAACGGCGCGTGTTGGGAAATACTTTCAACGATGCGTTGAAAATAGTAGACTGGTCTGGTCGTCTGTTCCGGGCGTCGCGGAGGACGGAACATGGCCTATCTTGAGAGTATGCGGGTTTTTGTCCGCGTTGTGGAACTGGGCAGCATCACCTCTGGCGGGCGTGACCAGCGCCTGACCCCCGCTGTCGCCAGTAAGCGCATCAAGGAGTTGGAGCAGCGGTTGGGCGTGCGGCTGTTCAACCGCACAACCCGGTCGTTAACGCCGACCGAGGTGGGTAAGCAGTTCTACGAAGAAGCGCGGCGCGTGCTGGAGACGGTTGATGAGGCAGAGGCCGTTGTGGCGCGATTTTCCGAGGCCCCGCGCGGCACAATCAGCCTGACCGCACCGCTAGGCGTCGGGCGGCGCATCATCGCGCCATTGGTGCCGGAGTTTGTTGACCTGCATCCTGATATCCGCATCCGGATGCGGATGTCCGACCGCAAGGTGGATATTCTGGCTGATGGCATGGATCTTGCGCTGTTTGTCGGAACGCCGCACGACTCCAGCCTGAAACTGCGCAAGTTCGCTGATTGTCCGCGGGTGTTGTGTGCCGCACCCGCCTATCTGGACCGTGTCGGCGTGCCGCAATTCCCCGAGGATCTGTTACGCGGGCATAACTGTTTGTTGCTGCGCTATCCGCGCTCGCCGGAGTATTTCTGGCTGCTCGACACCCCGGACGGGCAACGTAAATTCGAGGTGTCGGGGAAGTATGATGCCGATGACAGCGACGTGCTGACGGGGTGGGCGCTGGCAGGCGCGGGGATTGCCAACAAGCCGCTGTTTGACGTGGCGGATCATCTGGAGGCCGGGCGGTTGGTCGAGGTTCTGCCGCAGGCGCGGCCGGTGCCGTCGATCTTTGGCTGCCTCTATCCGCACCGAAAACTGCAAGATCCAAAAATACGGTTGTTTGTGGACTTTGTCGCGGATCGCGCGGTGGCTGCCATGAAACAGGGGGCGGCGGTACGGACCCCGGATTGATTGCGCCCTGCTCGGCGAGCAGGGGGCGTGCCGTCATGCGCCCTCGCCTCCCACCCCAAGGCGAACGTTGCCCTTGATCCTTTGTGTCCCCCAAAAGACGTCCTGCGCGACAATAGGGGCAAGCAGCCGCACCACCCGCCAACCTGCTTTGGGTGCCGGATCATTTATGGCAATGAAAAGATATTCTTTGACCAGTCTGTGGAGCGGCCTATATTTACAGCTTCATTTTCGTTTGATGCTTCAGAAATACCGGGAGCGGTCTCTGGCGACACGCCTAACTATTCGTAAAAAACATTCGGCGTTGGGCGCGCATTAAGGTGCGCCGAGCCAGACAGGGTTTCCCAAGGAGGACTACAGTGCCGGAACGCGGCCAACAAATCGCCGCCCTGCCCATGCGGCGGGACGCCAAGGATGAAGTCAAAGTGCTGATGGTCACCTCACGCGATACGGGGCGATGGGTCATGCCCAAAGGCTGGCAGATGGACGGCAAGAAGCCCTGGCGCGCCGCCGAAATCGAGGCGCTCGAAGAGGCCGGGGCCAAGGGGCATATCGGTAACGAGAGGATCGGCACCTATCGCTATGGCAAGGTGCTGGACGACGGACAGGTGGTCCCTTGTCTGGTCGAGGTCTATCCAATGTTTGTCGACCGACTATTGCGCGACTGGAAAGAGCGTAAAGAGCGTAAGCGCAAGTGGTTCACACCCAAGGCGGCGGCGCAACGTGTGGACGAACCGGATCTGGCGGAATTGCTGCAAAGCCTGCACAAGAACCCGCACAAGGTGCCGGCCATCCGAAAGCTGATCGACCAAATGGCCTGATCGGCGTCCGGTTCAGTCCGCACGCCTTATCCTGTCTCCCGGTTACTCCACCAATCAATCCACTGGCAGACCGCTGGGCACGCTGTCAGGCCGCCCCAGCGGGCGTGTTTCAGCGGTCTCTCCGGTCAACGCGTTCAGGAACGCCTCTAGCGCGTCGATGTCGCTGTCGACCATCTCGACCGGAGCGATGTCCAAATAGGCAATCTGATCCGCCAATTCGTCACCGAAACTCATCAGGCGAAAATCATGCTCGTTCAGCCAGTCCACATCGGGCAGCCGTGCCATGCCGGGAGTCCATTCCTCGCGCGCGGTGATCGGATCACACATGTGTCGGATCATGTCGCGTAGCTTGGGATAGGCACCGTTGTGACCATAGGGTGCGCTGAGCGCGACGTTGCGCAGGCTGGGTGTGCGGAACTTGTAGGCGTCGTCGGGGTTGCGCGTGGTTTCCATGCGGCCAAGGTCACGCGGTATCGTATCGCCGTCGAATGGGCGGCCCGGCCCGAATTGCGGCACGCCCACGGCATGAAACGCCTGATCCGAAAATAGGGGTCCGCTGTGGCACCCGGCGCACCCTGCGTCCCCAAAAAAGAGCTGCCGCCCCTGTTCCGCCTGCGGCGAAAGCGGTTCGCCCAATGTCAGCCATTTGTCATAGGGGCTGTCGTGGTTCTGCCATTCGGTGCCGATAAAGGCGGCTAAGGCATTCACGATCTCCACTATGGTGATGTCCTCCACGGACTGCACGTCGGGAAAGGCGCGCATGAACTGTTCTTGGTATTCGGGCACATTGCGGACTCGATCGGCCACCATGGCCCACCCCAGATCGATACGCGTCGCAAACGCCGCGGCAACGGGGTTTTCATCTGGCGCGCCTGCCATCTCTGTTGCCGAACTCATCGGAAAAAGCGCCTGTGCCGCAAGGATCGAATTGAGCCCCTCGGGGGTGTGGACCCCGGCGGGGGTCCTGAACCGGGTGCCGCTGTCATCTGCCATCTCGACCCGCCCGTCATGGAACATCTGACGCACGCCGGTATGGCCGAGGTTCCACAAGGCGGGCGCGTTGCGCGGTACCCGTTCAGCTATCCGGGTCAGGCCATCGCCGGGGGTGCGATCTGCGCCAAGCCCGGCCCCGCCTTCGCCGATGCCAAGGCTAACGCCATCCGCCCCATGCAGCGAATGATGGTGGCAGGTGGCGCAGCTGATGTTCTGGTTGCCTGACAGGATTTTGTCATAAAACAGTAGTTGGCCCAACTGCGCCTGATGCCGGTCGAAGGTCAGGTAGTCCGCTGGCCGGATCGCGTCGGCCTGTGCGACGACCGGAAACAACGTCAAGAGGGCTGCGGAAACGGCCCGCAAGGACCGGAGAAAGGGAGACGTGCGAAAAATGGGAAACATGCCAAACCTGTTCTGAAATGTCGGAACTTAGTGGATAACAAAAGTGTGATCATTCTGCGGCGGCTTGGCAAGTTTCGGAAATGGCTGGATGACGCGGAGCTTCATTTGTCTGGTGAAATCAACAGGTTTCTCCTTCGGGAAATGCGTCCACAAGGCAATGTTTGGCCAATTCGGCCTTCGCTGGCGCGACTCGGCGGACGTTAAAGCCATCCGCAACACCGCTGCGGGCGAAACTCTTGCGTACCTCAAAATGCGGGGTTCCCATGACGTGTATAGCGAAACGGCCTGCGGCCATGAAAAACGGATAGCGCGTCATCGACTTGGCCGGGGTCTAAAGGACAAGGGGTGGGGCCAGCGAGACGCTGGATAATCTGTTGGCGGTGATGCCTGGCGGTCCGGTGGGTTTCATGCAGGCGACCTCTGCCATACCTGCGCAGATACGACCCAATACATCGCGAAACGCGCGGCTGCCGGCCCGTGCTGGGGTCATCAGTTCTTGCTTCCCCAGCTGTGCCCTGACGGCGCGCTGGTGCTTTGGGGGCCGTTTCGCGGGCACCGATTGTGATGCGGGCAGCTCGGTCCTTTTTGTTCCGGGGCGTTCGGGCCATCGTTGAAGAGCATATAGGATGCCGCGCAAGCTGCCACATTTTTGCCACAGGTCGCGGCGGGATTGTGGCTCTTCAACCCAATTTCCGCCTTATACCCGGGGCTTCGGGCAATTGACTGTAGCGGCGTTTCCAAAAGTAAGATAATTCGCGAAGTGTAATAACAAGCTTGCCGACCTAAACAAGGCGAGCACAGAGGTAGAGCGGTGCAAATTATGAACGCGATTAATTTCGTGACCCGTACCCGTACGGGCGACGTTGAGCGTGGTGCAGTCGATGGGGACGGCAAAGGCTTCCTGATTGGTGCGACCGGCGGTCAGGATATTTCCCTGAACATCAGTCAGGCCGACGTGCGCGGATATGACCGCGCCGCAAACGACCTGCTAATTACCTTGGCCGACGGCCGAGTGATCGTCCTGGAAGGCTATTTTGATGCGGGCGGCGGGATGGCCAGCCGGTTGTTCCTTAGCTCGGACGGGATCTTAAACGAGGTCAGCTTTGTCGAGGCGGAGGGTGGCGCGCTGTTTGCCCAGTACGGTCCGACCGAAAGCTGGGGTAAATGGAGCCCGGACGACGCGCTGATCTTTATCAACGAACCGACCGTAGTTGCCGAAGCGCCCGTGGTGGTGGGCGGCGACAATGACGTCAGCATGCTGGCAGCTGGTCTGCTGGGCCTTGGCGGGATTGGTGCGGCGGGTCTTGGCGCGGCGGCGCTGGGTGGCGCCGCCCTGTTGGGTGGCGGCGCACGCAGCGGCGGCGGCGGCGGTGGTGGCGGCACTGTTGGGTGGACCCCGCCCACTGTGGACGACCCCGAGGCCAGCTATGACATCGCGAGCGGTGACACGCCCAGCATCACCATCACCGGCACGGCCAATCCCGGCTCGGAGATCATGGTCACCATCGGCGGTATTACCCTGACGGGTGTCGCGGGCGATGATCGCACCTGGGAGATTGTCTTTGAGGGTGAGAATTTCCCGCCAGACGGCATTTACCAGAATATTCCGGTGATCGTCACCGATCCAGACGGTACGATATCCGAACTTTACGGCCCGTCGTTCGAGATTGACACAACGCCGCCGCCGATTGACGTCACTGACGGCACCGTGTCCACGGGCGTCATTGTCAACGAGGACGACCAGAGCGATGGCGTCACCGTCACGGGTGAAGGAGAGCCAGGCTCCACTGTGACCATCACCGTCGACGGCACCACGCAAGTGGTTGAGGTCGGGGCGGATGGCGCGTGGTCTTTCGACTTTTCCAGCACCATCTTTCCCCCGGGCACCTATAACAAGGACATCACCCTGACGGCGACGGACCGTTTCGGCAACAGCACGACCGTTGTCGATGTGGTCGAGGTGGATACCGAAAACAGCATTTCGCTGACCAATCTGCCGCTGACCGGCGATAACGTGATCGCCGAGGCAGAGGCGGCAGCGGGCTTTACCTTTACCGGGTCCACGGACGCGGGGGCCACGGTCAACGTCACGGTCGAGGGTGTGACCTACAGCGCGACCGCCGCAGCGGACGGCAGCTGGAGTGTGACGTTCAACGCGGGCGATCTGCCCGGCGGCACCTATCAGACCACGGCCCAGATCGTCTCGACCGACACGGCGGGCAACGTCGCCACCATGAGCCACACCTTTGACGTCGATACCGAAACCAGTGTGACCGTTGAGACCGCGACCATCGGCGGTGACGCGGTAATCAACGCGGTAGAAGCTGACGGTGGCATTGTCGTGACCGGCACCGCCGAAGACGGCGCAACGGTCGTCGTCTCGACAAACGGCGAAAGCCATTCGACCACAGCCACGGCCACAGGCGGCTGGACCGTCGATATTCCGTCGGTCAGCCTGCCACGCGGGACCATGCCGCTGGAGATCACCGCGGCGGCGACGGATGCGGCGGGCAATACCGTCACCACCACGGGCACGGTTACAATTGACACAGAGATCGACCTGACGCTGAACACCGCCACGATCGAAGGTGATGGCGTGATCAATGCCGCCGAGGCCGCAGATGGCACCGTTCTGACCGGCACAGCCGAGGCGGGCGCAAGCGTTGTCGTCAGCGCCAATGGCTTTGATTACACGGCCACGGCGGACGGCTCAGGCGCATGGTCGGTAAATGTGCCTGCGGGCAATCTGCCCTCCGGCACCACCACCATGGACATCAGCGCCACGGCTACGGACGCGGCGGGCAATACCGTGACGGCCACCGGCAGCGTCGGGATCGACACAGAGATCGCCCTGACTATCGACACCTCGACTGTTGCGGTGGACGGCATCGTCAACAGCACGGAACACGCGGGCATGATCGCCTTTACCGGCACCGGGGAGCCGGGTGCCACTGTGACACTGGAACTGTATGGACAGACGGCCAGCGCGGTTGTTGCCAACGATGGCACTTGGTCCATGCCGTTCCCGGCCAGTGTCCTGCCAACCAACGCAGGTCAGATGGGCAGTATCGCTGTTCTGGCCACTGTCTTCTCGACCGATGCGGCGGGCAACATGGCCTTGGCATCAGGCGGGTTTGAGATCGACGTCACCAACCACGTCGAGGTCTACACCTCGAACATCGAAGGGGACGGCGTGGTCAACGCCGCAGAGCGCGCCGATGGCGTGTTGCTGACCGGCTATACAGAGGCCACGACCGCAGGTTCCAGCGTAACGGTCATGGTCAACGGCACCTCCTATGATGCTGTTATCAATTTCAACGGCAACTGGTCGGTTGTGATCCCGGCCTCTGAAATCCCCGCGGGCGAAACCTCGTTGGATGTTCTGGCCACCTCGATTGACGGGGCGGGCAACGTGTCCACGGCTACTGGCAGCATCGCCATCGACACCACCACCAACGTTGCCGTCATGACGGCAGCGGTTGAGGGGGACGGCGTGGTCAACGCGGCCGAACGTGCCGACGGTGTGACCCTGACGGGTACGGCGGAGCCGGGCAGCACCGTCATGGTGACGCTGGGCACCGTGACACATCAGGCCACGGTTGCCGTCAACGGCAGCTGGACCGCCAATTTCGCGACTGCCGAAATCCCGGCTGGGGAGCGGACGCTGAATGTGACCGCCATCTCCACCGATCCGGCAGGCAATACTGCAACTGCCAATGGCAGCATCGACGTCGACACTTTGGTACGCAACTTTGCCATCACCTCCACCCCCGGTGGGGCGGATGCGGTCATCAATGCGAATGAGGCGGCGCAGGGCCTGACCCTGACCGGCACAACCGAACCGGGCGGCAGCGTCACGCTGACCCTGAACGGCCACACCGTGCAGGCGACTGTGGATGCAAGCGGCAACTGGACCGCTGGCTTCGACGCGGCGCAGCTACCGTCGGGTGAGCAGACCGTGACCCTGACCGCCGTGTCCAAGGACCCGGCTGGCAACGTTGAAACCATCAGCCAACCTGTCACCCTCGACACCAGCGCGGGCACGCTGACCATCAGCCCCGCCCCGGTCGAGGGCGACGATGTGGTGAACATGGTCGAGGCCTCTGATGGCGTGACCCTGCGCGGGACATCGGATGCCGGGCAGATGGTCGACGTGACGCTGAACGGCGTGACCCATTCGGTCCTGACCGACCCCTCTGGCAACTGGTCGGTGGATTATGCTCCGGGTGAGATCGCGCCGGGCACCTATACCGCCAACATCTCGGCCACGATCACCGACAGCGCGGGCAACACGTTGACCCGCACCGACAGCGTCCAGATCGACACAGAGGTGGTCAACTTTGCCGCTTCCGGCGCGCCGGTCGAGGGCGACAATGTCATCAACGCGAATGAGGCCAGCGACGGCTTTGTCCTGACCGGCACGACAGAGCCGGGCGGCACGGTGTCCGTCACGTTTGAGGGCGTCACACATGCTGCATTCGTCGATGCCAGCGGCAACTGGAGCGTCGGTTTCACCGCCGCAGAGATCCCCACGGGCGAGAAAGCCACCTCGGCGGTGATCAACACCACGGATGCGGCGGGCAACACGGCCACAACCTCGGTGAGCTTTGACATCGACACTGTGGTGAACACCCTGACCATGTCTGCGGACCCGATCACACCTGACAACGTCATCAACGCGGCAGAGGCCCGTCAGGGCGTCACCCTCAACGGTACCGTCGAAGAGGGATCGACCGTAACAGTGACTGTTGGCGGCATGGCGCATGTGGCGGCTGTCGATGCCAGTGGCAACTGGACCGTGGACATCCCGCCCAGTGCGATGCCCACCGGCACCCAATCCGCCCCGGTGCTGATCGAGGCGGTTGATCCGGCGGGCAACACCCGCGCCATCACAGAGTCGCTGAACGTCGATACAGACGCGCCCGACGCGCTGGGCTGGGTTGGCTATGGCCGTGACGGCTCTGGTGTGGATCTGATCCGTACAGAGATCACCACCGACGATGTGTTCCTTGGTCAACTCAACGACCCGTCGGGGACGCCGGATGTGACGGCGGTCGGCATTGATGCCAGCACGGATATCACGGCTCTGGGTCAGACCTATATCGACCTTACCGGGTCGGTTCCTGACGGCACTCATCTTGTGCTGGCCTCCACCGATGCGGCGGGCAACACCTCGGGGTCTTATCTGGTTACCGATGATCCGGCGACCAGCACGGTGCTGATGTCCGACGATATCGCCAGCGCGCTGGCGGATTTCCAGATCGAAACCATCGACCTGCATTTTGCCGAAGACAGCAGCCTGACCATCACAGAGGCGCAGATCAAGGCGCTGTCGGACAACTCTGACACGGTCACGATCCGGGGCGGATCGGATGACAGTGTGACTATCACAGGGGCGTCGGCGCAGGGCACAGAGACCGTCAATGGCGAAAGCTTCAACGTCTTTACCCTAGGCGACGCGCGCCTGTTGATCGACGACGACATCACGCAGGTCCACGGCGTCGTTTGATTGCGTACCAGTAACGTCCGCAGGCCCGGCACAGAACCGGGCCGCGGATCCCGCTACATAACGATAAATCGAGCCGAGACGGGGGCACGGATGAGCATAGGCAGGCAGAGCCTGAGCCTGATCGCCCTGGCGATCGCGCTCTCGGGTTGCATGAAAGATATGGCTGCGAAGATGCCTTTTGGCGGACGCGCGGACCCTCCGGCGGAGGAGACGGTCACGCGCGCGGCATCCGCGGCGCGCCCTGATACCGCACATGCCGCCCCCATTATTCACGCTCTGTCGCTGCGCGGCTCTGTGGTTGAGCCGGGGACACCCTATGCCCGCGTCGCCGATGCGGTCATCGCGTCGGACTCGCGGGTTGCGGCGGCTGAATTGCACATTGCCCGCCTGCGCGCCGAGGCCGCCAAGTACAACTGGCTGCCCAGCATTGGGCCGCGCATCTCTCTCAACTCGTTGGGAGATTTTGTCGCCGATCTGGTGGTCAATCAGGTTTTGTTCGACAACGGTCGCAAGAAGGCAGAGCGCGATTTGGCGAAATCCCACGTCGAACTGGCCGCCGTCAAACTGGTTGAGGATGGCAATCGGCGCGTCAACGACGCTCTGACACTGTACGTCCGCGCGCAGGAAAGCCGCGAACTGGACTCCCATCTGGAATTTGCGCTCAAGGACATGACCCAATTCGAATGGATCATGAACGAACGGGTCAAGGGCGGTGTATCCGATACATCCGACCTAAACGTTCTGCGCCAAAAACTGGCCAGCATCCGCGCGCGCCGCAGTGAGGCGCAGGAAACTGCCCGCACGGCGATGGCGGAACTGGATGCAATGGCCGCGACACCGCTGACCGATATACATGGCCTTGGCGGATTGCGTGATGCCTCTGGCGGCCCGGCGTTGGCCGTTCTACGGGCACAAGCCGAACGCGATATCGCCGTGGCCGAGGCCCGGATTGCCCGCGCCAGCCATCTGCCGAGCCTTGTGGCCAGTGGTTCAGGCGGGCAATCGCCATTGCGGGGCAGTCTGGATATCGGGTCAGACACGCTGTTTTCGCTGGGCACCGTATCCGACCTTAGGGCAATCGACGCCAGCAAGGACGCCGCATCGCGCAAGATCGGCGAGGCAGAGGAAACCGCAGAGCGCGCCATCCGCAGTCAGGCCAGCCAATTGGCCGCCTATACCCGGCAGGCCAAAGAGGCCGATCTGTTGACCCGGCAGGCCAAGCAGAACCTTGACCTGTTCCAGCGCCAGTACGATGGCGGCCAACGGCAGGTCATGGATGTGGTGGGTGTGTATGAAACCTATGCCGCTGCGCTAGAGCGGGCGATTGACCTGAAATACAAGGCGGCGCGCGCCGAATTGGAACTCGCCCGCCTGCGTGGCGCGCTGGCGGAAGGGGCGCAGTTGTGACCCAAGGTGGCGTTCTCGAGATGGCAGGCAAGGCGGGTAAGGCGATGCTGCGGGCGGTGCCGGTTGGGTCCGTCGCCAACACGGCGCGCCGCGCGCCGCGGCACACCGACCGCGCCCGTGCCCGCGCCGCGTTGATCCGCGTGCTGGCCGGGCGGCTGGGCGTCGAGGGGAAACAGTCAGACATCCTTGAGGCGTTGTCGCAAAAGGCCGGAGAGGGCGACAGCTATGGTGCTGCTGCCTTGCAGGCGGGGCTGAAAGCGGCGGGCTTGCTTGCGCTTCAGGACGCGCCGGATGCGCTGGTGCCCGGTCTTTGGCCTGCGCTGGCGTTGATGCGTAACGGGCAGGCCGTACTTGTGCTCTCGCAAGAGGGCGGTTCGTTGACCATCTACGACGAAAGCGCGGCGCACCGCCGGTCTGACGTCGGGCTGGCAGAGTTCGGGTCCGTCTTTTCTGGAGAGATCCTGCGCGCCGAAGCGCCTGTTCAGGCCCTGTCGGACAGTCATGCCAGCGTCGAGGCTGAGGCGCATTGGTTCTGGGGTCAATTCCTGCGGTTCCGCAAACATTTCGCAGAGGTGGCACTGGGCAGTTTTGTCGCCAACCTGCTGGCCGTCTCTGTCGCGCTGTTTTCATTACAGGTCTATGACCGAGTGATCCCGCACCAGTCCGAGGCGACGCTTTGGGTGCTGGCCGCAGGGGCCGGCATGGCGCTGATGCTGGAGTCGTTTCTGAAGGTCGCACGCTCACAGCTGTTGGACGGGGCCGGACGGCAGATCGAAATGGGCGTTCAAGGCCTGTTGATGAAGCGCCTTCTGGGGATGCGGTCGGACCTTCCGGGGCGCTCTCCGTCGCAACTGTTTTCGGCTATGCGCGAATTTGGATCGGTGCGCGAGTTCTTTACCGCCTCGACCGTGGGCGCGCTGGCCGACATTCCGTTCATCTTTGTCTTCCTGCTGCTGGTCTGGTCCATCGCGGGCAGCGTCGTCTGGGTGCTGATCGCGGGCGGCCTGTTGATGGTCATTCCGGGGTTCTTCCTGCAAAAACGCATGATCCGCCTGACCCAGGAAATGCAGGGGGCCAGCGCCAAGCAATCGCGCCTGTTGCAGGAAACAGTGGTGGAACTGGACACGATCAAGACGCAGCGCGCCGAGGATCGGTTTGCCCGCATCTGGGAAGAACTGACCGCCGTGCAGGCGCTCAAAAGCTCGGACCAGCGCAAACTGGCGGCATCTCTGGGGTTCTGGAGCCAGGCGATCCAGCAAGGCACCTATGTGGCCGCCGTGATCACCGGCACCTATCTGGTTTTCGCCGGCCAGTTCACCGTTGGGTCGATCATCGCCGTTGGTATTCTGTCTTCGCGCACGCTCGCCCCGCTGACGCAACTGTCGGGCATTCTGGCCCGCTGGGGCAACGTCAAGGCGGCGCTGGACGGGTTGGACGCCGTGGCGCATGTGGCGCAGGACCGGTCGGCCACGCGGACCTATCTGCGGCGCGAGAAACTGAAAGGTCAGTATGAACTGCGCGACGCCACCTATCGCTATGATCCCGATGGGGCGGCGGTGCTGGACCTGACCCAACTGGTGATCCAGCCGGGGCAGGTGGTTGCGGTGCTGGGGGCCAACGGATCGGGCAAGTCGACACTGCTCAAGATGTTGTCGGGGCTCTACGCGCCGGTCAGTGGCAAACTGATGATTGATGGCACCGAAATGGCCCAGATCGAGCCCAAGGATCTGCGCCGAGCCATTGGCTATCTTGGGCAGGACGTGCGCCTGTTTCAGGGCACGCTGCGCGACAACCTGAACCTCAGCCTGCTGGAGCGCGACGACGACCGCCTGTTCGAGGCGCTGGATTTCGCCGGTCTTGGCCAATACGTCAAGGCGCACCCCAAGGGGCTGGATCTGGACATTCGTGACGGCGGTGAGGGACTGTCTGTCGGGCAGCGCCAGTCGATCGGCTGGGCGCGGCTGTGGTTGCAGGACCCCGACATCTGCCTGCTGGATGAACCGACTGCGGCGCTGGATCAGACGTTGGAAAAGACGCTGATCTCACGGCTGGAAAGCTGGTTGGAGGGGCGCACGGCGGTTATTGCGACGCATCGGGTTCCCATCCTTAGCCTGGCGTCGCGCACGCTGATCCTAGCCAATGGTCGCATGGCTATCGACGGCCCGCGTGATCAGGTGCTGGATCATCTGCGCACGTCCCAGACCGGAGCAGCGTGATGTCGACCTCGACCACCAATCTGTCGGCGCAACTGGCGCGGAAAAATCTCAAGGGACCGTCGCTGACGATCTGGCTGTGTGCGCTGACGGTCTGGGGGTTCATACTCTGGGCCAGCTTTGCCTGGCTGGATGAGATTGTGCGGGCGGACGGCGAGATCATCTCATCCTCACGCCCGCAGATCATTCAGAACCTTGAGGGCGGCATCCTGTCGGAGCTGCTGGTCAAGGAGGGCGACGTGGTGCTGCGCGGTGATGTACTGGCGCGGCTGTATGGCACGCAATTCCGGTCGTCCGTCGACGACCTGCGTGACCAGATCACCGCACTGGAGGTGCGCCGCCTGCGGCTGGAGGCAGAGTTGCAAGGCGCATCCGTGGTCGAGGTTCCGACCGATGTTGCGGACCGCTCACCCGCGCTGGTGGCCTCGGAGCAAGCGTTGCTGGCGGCACGTCAGTCGGATTACCTGAAGCGGCGAGAGGGGGCGAAACGGGTTCTGGAACAGGCCGCCTCTGAGCGCAATTTGATGGAAGACCTTCTGGACAAGAAGGTGGTTGCGCTGATCGAGGTCACCCGCGCGCGGCGGTCCCATGCGGATGCGCAAAAAACCTATGACGAGATCATTACCCAGACGGAACTTGTCCGGGCCGAGGAGTATTCGGAAACGCTCAAGGAACTGGCGACGCTGCAACAGAACCTGAAGGCCTCGCAGGATCAGTTGAACCGGACGGTGTTGACGTCCCCGATGCACGGGGTGGTCAACAAACTGTCGGTGACAACAATCGGCGGCGTTGTCCGGCCGGGTGAAGAGATCATGCAGATCATCCCGATGGATGAGGAGTTGTTTGTCGAGGCCAAGGTGCGCCCGCAGGACATCGCAAACATCCGTCCGGGGCAAGAGGCGACGATCAAGCTAACCGCCTATGACTATACCATCTACGGCACGCTCAAGGGGCGGGTGCATGTGATTTCTGCCGATACGTTCAAGGATGAGCGGCGACCGGAGTCAGAGCCGCATTACAAGGTGACGGTTGGGGTGGATTTGTCGTCGATGACGGATCAACAGGTGAGCATGGAAATCCGTCCGGGCATGCAGGCACAGGCCGAATTGCACACCGGCGAGAAGACGGTTTTGCAGTACCTGTTGAAGCCGCTCTACAAATCGCGTGAGGCGTTCCGCGAACCCTGATCCACCTGATCCGATTTGAGCCGCCCATGGCGGCACTGGATGTCTCGGGTTTTGCCTTTGGCAAACGCCCTCGGTGGATTGGGTATTTATGCAAAGAAGAAGCCGGGGCGGGGCGACGGGGCTAGCTCTTGGTGTCCATCCAAATCGTGACAGGCCCGTCATTGGTCAGGCTGACCGCCATATCGGCGCCAAAACGGCCCGTGGCTACGGGGATGCCCTGTTGCTGAAGCGCGCTGGCGAAGTATTCATAGAGGTGTTCCCCGTCGTCCGGCGGGGCGGCGGTGGAAAAGCCGGGACGGTTGCCGCGCGATGTGTCAGCGGCCAGCGTGAATTGGCTGACCACCAGAGCCGCGCCGTGGATGTCGAGAACCGAGCGGTTCATCCGCCCTTCGTCATCCTTGAAAATCCTCAGTTTGGCAATCTTTGCCGCCAGTCTGTCAGCTTCGGCCTTGGTGTCGCCCTGCATGGCGCAGATCAACACCAGCAGGCCGGGGCCAATCTCACCAACCGTTGCTCCGGCCACCTCTACGCGCGCCTGCGTTGCGCGTTGGATCAAGGCTCTCACAATTCGTGTTCCCATGGCGGGTTGGCACCGGCACGGCTGACGGTCACCGCAGCCGAGCGCACGCCCAGGTCCGCCGCAGTTCCAAGATTTTCTGCTGTGGCCTTGGCCAGCGCCGTTCGGGACAGCAGCCCGGCCTTGTGTAGCCCGGCCAGAAAGCCCGCGTTGAAGGTATCGCCCGCGCCGACCGTGTCGACGACTGTGACCCGCCGGGCAGGCACGCGGTGCGTGCCTTGGGTTGTCATCACATCGACGCCTTCTGCGCCCAGCGTGACCAACACCACAGAGGTCTCTCCCTGCAACAGCGCCGTCGGGTCCGTTCCCAGCCAGTCCATATCTTCGTCGGAGATCTTGACGATATCGGCACGCCCCAGCATCCCCGCAAGGCGTGCGCGATAGGACGCCTCATTGGTGATGAACCCGGGGCGGATGTTGGGGTCGATCATAACCACCCGGTCGCCCGCCCGGGAACACAACGCGGCATAGCTGTTTGCCTGCGGTTCCGAGACAAGGCTGATCCCGCCGAAAAACAGCGCCTTGGTGGTGTCGTCCAGTGTCGGCAGTTCTGGTTCGGACAGCATCCGCCCGGCGGTGTTCTCATCGTAGAAGGCATAGCGCGCCTGTCCGTCCGTCAGGGTGACAAAGGCCAATGTGCTGGGCCGCCCAGAGCGTGGGCAGAGGCTATAATCAACCTTTGAGGCGGCCAGTGCTTCGGCCAGCATTTGCCCGAACAGGTCGTTGGACAACCCGCCAAGATAGCCCGAAGGTGCGCCCAGCCGACCCAGTGCGATGGCCGTGTTGAACACAGCGCCGCCTGCATAGGGGGCAAAGGCTGGTTCCCCCGCATCGGACTGGCGTGGCAACATGTCGATCAGCGCTTCGCCGCAGCAGAGGATCATGGCGTGTCTCCTTCGTGAAGATGTTTGCGCTAACTATCTCGAAAATCGGCCCCGGTCAAAGCCCATGACGCCTTGCCGCGCCCAGAATTTGCATCGGGTCACCATGGCACTGCCGGGATATATCGGGCACGAAACAGATCGCACCCGGTCCCGATCATTGATTGATCGCGATCAGATAGCCGACGCCTCCCGCCACGATCAGGCCCAGAATCACGGCAATCGTGATTTTCCACGCCGACCAGGGGCGTTCTCCCTGCACCCGGCCAGTGCGCCCGTTGACCACAAAGCGAAAGCTCTTGCCGCGATATTTGTAGGCCGCCATCCACACCGGCAGCAGAACGTGTTTGAAGGTGATGTCGCGCATGTCCGTATCGATGTTGTGCACGCGCTGACGGTCTCCGCCAATGTCGAATTTCACGTCCCTCTGGATTTGCCGGTCCATCTTTTCCTTGGCTTCGACAAAGCCCGCGTCAAGATCGACCTGATAGCCCTCGGCCCGGAACCCGGCGAGGTACTCCGGTCGATACGGTTCCATCGCTGCCAGATCCCAAGGTTCCAGCGCGTCGGTAAACCGCTTTGGTAGCGCCTTGGACGCCAGAACCAGCACGTCGTCGAAAAAGCGCTGCACCCGTCCAGAAACACGCGTCCAGCGGATTTTCTGCACTCGCTGCGTTTCTGTCTTGCCGTCGCGGACGACTTGGCGAGTCTCATAGTAGACGGTGCCACGTTCGCCGCGGTAGTCCGACGAGGTGTCGGCGTCGAAGGTCCAGTAGGGCACATAGATGCCGGTCAGTTTGCGGCCTTTGCGGGCGTATTCCTGCAAGCCGTTGGGCGCGAACCAGAGCTTGCCCAGCCAGCCGGTCATCGCCTCACGCGCTGCTGCTTCGTCCAGTGCAAAGGGCAACAGGCCGCGGGGTTTGATGTGCCGGTGCGTGCCGGTGTCGGTGACGACCGGGGTGGCGCAGAACGGGCATTCGGCGGCGTGGACATCCGGGTCAAATTCGACCTGTGCTGCGCAATTGGGGCAAGTGGAGACGCGAGTTTCCTCCATCTCCTGCAAAGGCAGAAGATCCGCCATGGCGGCCTGAAAATCCAGCTCACGGATGCCGCCGCCGCCCCAGGGGCCAGCGGTGTCTGCGATCTCGGCCGTGTTGCCGCAGTGTCCGCAGACCAGCTCGCCGTTGTCGGGGTCAAAGCGGAAGTCCGAGCCGCATTGGTCGCAGGGAAAACGGTGTTCGTCCGTCAGATCCTTCGGCGCGGAAGGGGGTGGCGGGGTGTCGGAAGGCGGTGGGGGGGGAAGATCACTCATATCGGAAATGGACATCAATCTGTGCGGGTTGGCTGCATCCTTGCGCGGATCGCAGCCGAGGGAAAGGAAAAATAGTCGGGCATCGGGACGGATCGGGCGGTGCCCGTCCCACGGCCCTTGGCGGATTGGCACGCGGGCGCTAGCCTTTGGCGGGTGCAATGAAGGAGGCGGTGGATGAAGCGGGTTCTGGCCCTTGGCTTGACGATTGCGGCGGCGGGAGCTGTGGCCGATCCTGTCACCTATGCCTTTGAATGGGCGGGTGGCGGCGGCTATGCGATCAAAGGGGCGCTGCAGTTTGATGACGCGGCTTACACCGGGAGATTTGTCCGGGAACAGGACCTGAGCTGTTTTGTGATTGAGGGCAGCAAAGACGGTGAGGACGTGGGGCGCTGGGCGTTGACCATGTTGAATGAGCAGACGTCGTGGCGGATGCATTTCGATCCCGTGTTGGGCCGCTTTCTGGTCGAAGGGGAGGGCGTCTGGATGCCTCAGGCTTGGAATATGAATGGGGAGGGGATCGACTGCGGTGAGGGTGGTTTTGGCTTTAACATCGGCAATGCGGCGCAGGATATCTGCGTCGATAATCAGCTGATTTTTGAGAGCCAGGTGACCCCGGAAGAGCCGTTTTTGGCGGCTCGGATGGATGATTTTGAGTTCCCTCGCGATGCCTGCATCGCGCCGCCCTTATTGGGGTGGTTGCGCACCGGGAATTGAACCGGGAATTGAGGTGTCCACGCGTGGACAGAAACGCGCCTTATAAAAATCAATGGGTTACAGAGACGTTTTTACATTCCGTTAGGAAACTGGATGACCCGACGCGGGCAGAGGGTGGTTAGGCGGGGCCCTTCCAGATCACCGGGGTGACATAGACAATACTGTCATCGACACTGACCATCACATCGCCGTCCTGAATATTGACCTGAAGCTTCATCGTGCGGCCGGCCAATTCTGCCAGAGCGGCTGTGTCGGCCTCGGACAAATTGATCACCTGAAGATTGTCAAACCGCGTGGTGCTGTTCTTGATCTTGTCCCACCACATGTCAGCCGTGCGGCCGCCATAGGGGTAGACGATCACCTGAGAGGCCTTGGCGCAGGATTGACGGACCACCTTTTCGCTGGGCAGACCCAGAGCAACCCAGACATCCAGTTCACCACTCAGGCTTTTCTGCCAGATGTCCGGCTCATCATCCGTAGACAACCCCTTGGTCATCTCCAGATGCTCATGCGCATTCAGGGCAAAGGCGACAAGGCGCACCATCAGCCGTTCATCCGTCTCTGACGGATGTTTGGCGACTGTCAGCTTGTGGGTCTCATAATAATGGCGATCCATGTCAGAGACAGAGAGTTCGACTTTATAAATAGTGGCTTTTTGCGCCATGATCTGTCCCAAACCTGCAAGGATTGGGATGCCTACTCTGTCCGAGGGCGTTTGAAAAGCGGATTGGGAAACGGCGCAGAGGCGCGGGCAAGGGGCGCGCTCACGAGGGGGCGCTGTGTCCCCTATCCTGCCGTCTTTACCGGCGCGTGCTGATCCCAGAATGCAACGGCCTTGGCATAAGACGCCGGATCAATTGGCTGACCTGATCCGCCCGCCTCACGGCCCAATGCGTTGCGCCATTGGGTGATGGGCGGCATGGGCGGCTCTGTTGGGGTCAGGGTGCCAATGATCGACACGATGCCCCAATCGCAGTCTGGCACGACCTGATCCTCGGGGTAGTCGGCAGCTTCTAGCAGCATTTGGGCGTGGCTGTAGAGGATCACGTCCAGCCAGTTTGCGCGGGGGGCGGGGGTGTCGAACCAGCGTTCCAGCACCGGCATTTCGCCCTCGCGCCGGGCGCGGTAGCCGCTGCGCAGGAGATGCGCGTTGTCGGGCGTGATGGGGGCAAAGCCGCAGAGCGTGGGGGTGTCGTTTTCCAGAAACAGGTGTTTGCAGAAGGGCGCGTAACCGTCGACCAGCGGCGCGCCTTGCGCCATGGCCGCGTTGCAGCGGTTCGTCAAATCCTGTGGCGACAGGCCAAGGATGCGGGTGCCGCTGGCCTCTGGGTGCCAGTTGCGCAGGGCAAAATCGGTCATGGCGATTGGAGGGACCTGCACGGGCGTCCTTTGTGGAGAGGGCGAGGTCCCGGGGCAGGCCCCGGGACGGTATGCGCGTGGAGATTGGTGCGATTACATCGGTGGCGGGGGCGGTGGCATCACGGTGAAGAGTTGCGCCAGTTCCGTCACCTCTCCGGCACGTTTCCAGCCGTCCTGACCAGGGGTCCAGACGTGGGTTTCGCGGGTCAGTTCCTTGCTGGCGACCATCTTGCCCAGATCCGCCTTGGAGAACGGACCGGTGGTTTGTCCGTTCACGGCCATGTGCCAGACATGTTCGACCGGCGGCGGCGGTGGGGCCATTGGCGCGGCTTGCGGTTGCTGTGCCTGTGACGCGGCAGCCTGTTGTGGTGCAGCACCCCACGGGCCGCCCTGCGCGCCCATGGCATTGGCCATCTGCATGCCCATCCCGGCACCAAAGCCCATGCCCATGGATTGATCCATCGCACCGCCCTGACCCATCGCCTCGGCGGCTTTCCACTTCATGTGGTCGTCGAGGTTGCCCGCCAGACCGCGGCTGGTGCGGGCGTCCAGCGCCTTTTCCACCGCTTCGGGCAGCGAGATGTTTTCGATATACAGTTCGGCCAGTTCCAGACCGTACTGGTGGATCACCGGGTCGATCGCCTTGCGGATCAGTTCAGACACTTCGCCGGTATTGGCTGCCATGTCGAGCACGGGGATGCCGCTGCGGGAGATGTCCTTGGAAAATTCCTGCACGATGATGTTGCGGATCTGAAAGCTGATCTCATCCATGGTGAATTCGCCGTCGGTGCCGACGATTTCGGACATGAAGACCGCCGGATCGGCGACTTTGATCGCATAGGTGCCAAAGGCGCGGATGCGGGTCGGCCCGAATTCCGGGTCGCGCAGCATGATGGGGTTTTTCGTCCCCCACTTCAGATTGGTAAAGCGGTTGGTGTTGACGAAATAGATCTCTGACTTGAAGGGGCTTTGGAACGCGTGGTCCCAGTGCTGCAACGAGGTCATGATCGGCATGTTATTGGTCTCTAGCATGTAGAGACCGGGGGTGAAGACATCCGCAAGCTGGCCTTCGTGGATAAAGACGGCGGCCTGCCCTTCGCGGACTGTCAGCTTGGCGCCGTACTTGATTTCATGGCCTTCGCGTTCAAAGCGCCAGACCATCGTGTCGCGGGTGTCGTCCGTCCAGTGAATGACGTCGATGAACTGGCCCGATAGAAAATCCCAGATGCCCATGGTGCGGCCTCCAATCGTTAGCTTTAATCGTCGTGGGTGCGATGCTGCGCACAGGGTACGCGATCGACAGAATAGCGGAAGCCCCCGCGCAAGGTCACGGGGAAATCAGGGGGAAATGGCGTGTCGCCTGTCGGTGGGCCTAGCTGGGTCCGCTGGTCCCCATCAGGTCCGCCGCTTTTTGCTGCACGATTGGCATGGCCTCTTCCGCGCGCATCCCCGGTTTCAGGCGCGGATCGTAGAGGATCTTGAGCAGCAGTTCGTCGTGGGTTGTCAGCAGCGCGAATTCATCGTCGTCGTTAAAGATCGACGGACGGGCGCGCGGGCTGTCGTTGCCAAGGCCCATGCCCTGGGCGAGTTCCTCATGGATGCAGGAGCGGCGCAGCAGCGGCGGGTGTTCCGAGCGGATGATGGCGATGGCGGTGCCATAGTCATAGCCACCGGGACTGCGCGAAAAGGCGACGACGACGCAATGGATGCCGCGCGGCAGGTTGTTGAAGATGCGCAGGGCGTTGGGGTTCACGTCGGGCACGATCTGGCGGATGCGCGGGGCGATCTGGTCAGCGTCGTCCTCTGACATGAACAGGACGTGATAGTTGGGGTTGCTGTCAACCATCGAGATCGGGTGCCCGGTGATGCGCGACAGGCGGGCGGCATAACTAGCCACCGCCGCTTTGGACGAGGCGATCTGTTCCTTGGGGACATGGGCGCCGAATTCGGTCGTCATGCGGACCGGGATCGTCCATTTCTTGATCGCGCTGGGGGCCCCGGAGGAGGGGCGCAGGCCCGCGCCGCGTTCATATTCCTCTTCGAGCGCGATGGCGGCAAAATTGCGCACCAGCATCGTGTCGGTAAAGGCGGTGTCCGGTCCGCCACCATCGGTGCGCAACAGGCCGCGCGCGACCAGATCGTTCTGGACGCGTCCGTAATACTGCGACAGCGCCTTGCTGGCGGGGGACGCCTCTGGCGTAGGGGCGGTTGCGGCGGGCGCGGCCCCGGGGGGACGCGCCTCTGGTGTGACCGAAGTCTTGCGCGGCGCAAGATCAGATCCGACGCACCCTGACAAGGTCAGGGCCGCCGCCAATGCAAACGCCGATGCCAGGCCGCCCCGCACCCTGCTCACCTCAGGACGGAACCGCGCCGGCACCCTGACGGCGCGACTTGGCCGAGGCCAGCGTGTCGCGCAGTTCGGATTCCATCCGCTGCAGCTCTTCTTCGGCCTTGGCGCGGCGCGCCTTGCCCTCATCCGCGATTTGCAGGCTGTCCTCGATGGTGGCAACCAGATCGGCGTTGGCCTGCTTGACCGCCTCGATGTCAAAGACGCCGCGTTCCATTTCTTCGCGGATCATCTTGTTGCTTTCGCGCAGATTGGCGGCGTTCGAGGTCAGCAACTCGTTGGTGAGGTCGTTGGCATCGCGCACGGCGGCGGCGGCCTGTTTCGACCGCTGGATGGTCAGCGCCTGCGCCAATTGGGTTTCCCACAGCGGCACGGTGTTCACGAGGGTCGAGTTGATCTTGGTCACCAGCGACTTGTCGTTTTCCTGCACAAGGCGGATCGATGGCAGCGACTGCATGGTGACCTGACGGGTCAGTTTCAGATCGTGCACCCGGCGTTCCAGATCATCGCGCGAGGCGCGCAGATCGCGCAGTTCCTGCGCCACCATGACCTGATCGTTTTCCGGTGCGGCCTGAACAGCGGCCTCCTTGGCGGGGATCTCTTGGGTGTCCAGCTCTTCGAGCTTGGCCTCACCGGCGGAGATATAGAGCGCCAGTTCATCGTAGAACTGCAGCGTCTTTTCATAGAGCAGGTCCAGCGACTTGATGTCTTTCAGCAGGACATGTTCGTGCTTGAGAAGGTCATCGGTGACCTTGTCGATCTGGCTTTGGACTGTCTCAAAGCGCGCGGTGAACTTGGCGAAAGGCGCGGCGCGGCCCAGCAGCTTTTCCCACCAGCTGCGCTCGCGGCGCACGTCCAGTTCAGAGATGGAGAAGCCGCGAATGGTGGTGACGATGCCGCGCAGGCTGTCGCCCGCCGGGCCTACGTCCTTGTTGCGGACGTCCGCCAGCATCGCTTGGCTGATTTCCTGCAATTCGGACTGGGCGGCGGAACCGAACGAGACAATCGAATTGGTGTCGCCCATGTCGAGCTCTTCCATCCGGCTGCGGATCTCGGCGCTCACTTCGGCGGGCGCGTCCTTGAGCGGTACGACGGCATTGGCTTCGGCCGGGTCAGGCAGCACGACAGCGTTGACTTCATCGACCAAGGCAACGGCTTTTTCGGCTTCCTGGCGAGTGTTTTCAGACATGGGCTTCCTCGTTCACTAAAATCATCTACGATCGAGATGGACGCCTTCGCGCTGAAGGCGGTCGCGCAGTACCTCGATTTCTACATTCAGGTCTTCGTTGTTGTCGGCCAAAAGCTTGTCGGTCTTCTTGTCGAAACTTTCTTCAAGATCGGTCAGCAACATCATGTAATCGCTGCGCGCGGCGCGGTCGTTGGAGCGAGCAAAGACATCCGCGAACTTCACCGTCGCGTCGCGGGCCCCCATCAGGTAGACGCTGAGGAACTTCTTGGCACCGGTCAGGTCACGCGGGTCTTCCTCGACCGTGCGGATCATTTCGCGGACCTTGGTGACAAACCGTTCCACGCGCGCCTCGACCTGACGGTCTCCGGCGCGTTTGACGGCATCGGTCATGGCCGAAAGATAGCTTTCGGCCTCATTGACGACGCGGGCCACACGGTCCTGGGTGAAGGTGTCGATGCCCTCCATCCCCTTGTCCTTCAACGGGTCGATGCCGAACGCGCCCAGATGCAATGCGCCCGCTGCGCCGCCAAAGATCAGCGGTGCGATCAGCCCCGGTTCGGACCGCCAAGCGGCCAGACCGGCCCCGATGCCGCAGAGAATGGCGGCGAATATCTTGCGCGGGATCGCCGGGCGGCGCGCCACCTTGCGGTCAAGGAATGCGGCCTCGGCCAGCAGGCCGTCGCGCAACAGCCATGCGCCCAGAACCAGCGCGGCAGCACCCGCAAGGCCCACGGCCATACCGACGGCACCGTCATTGATTGACAGGATGGCAAGGATCACACCCGGGATGAACAACACGTTGGAGCGCGCGCCAGCCGGGGCCACGCGGGCCCGGTGATAGGCAGGGCGTTCGTCGCGGGGCCGGTCATCCGGTCCGCCTGACGCGCCATCGGGGCTATGTTTTCCGCCAAATCGTTGAGCCATGACGTCAGAGCCCCCCGAGCCAGCCGGTTGCCACTCCGAAAAGCAGCACGATCAGCAAGACATAGCTCACCTTCTGCAAGGCGTTTCCCGACATCAGACTCCCCGTTTTCCGGCGCTCTGCCGCGCCTTTTCACCGCAGAACTTAAGGGCAAAATGCTGCACTTGCTAGGGGGAAGTCCGGGGCGATACGCTCAGGCGGCGGATTCTCGGGGCATCCGGTCAATTAGCTGATCTGCCTGCCGTTCAAAGGCGTCGCGCGCACCGCGAATGCCGCTGTGAACGGCGAATGCCTCAAAGCTCTCGGTCATGACGTCCAGCTTGGCCAGATAGCGGCGGCGCGCAAAAGCCTGACCGGGTGTGTTCCATGCGGCTTCGAGGCGGTTCACTTCGTGGTCGAGCAATGTGATGACCTTGTTCACCGGGCGGGTGAGGCGGGCGGATTTTGCCGGATCGCCGGTACTGCGTCGCATCGGGCGCAGGACAAGATGGCGCGCGGTTTGGGTTCTTTTGGTCAGTTCGACATCTTCAAGCGCGGCAACCCGATCCGCCAGCGAGGCCAGCGCCAGTTCGGCTATATCCACCGCCGCCACCTGACGCGCCCGTTCCGAGCCCTTGTTGCGCATCGGGTCCAGTCCGAAGGCGGCAATGCTGAGACCGCAGGCAACCATCCCAGCCAGCGCGGGCATCCACAGGCTGTCGTATTTGAACCCGGCCAGAACCAGAACCACGCACCCGACCATGACAGAGCCGATCAGTTTGCGCGGAATCCGGGGGGCTTGGGCCACTTCGGCACGCTCATATTCGTGGTGCAATTGCTGCCCTACGGAAATCAGGCGCAGGGCCAGCGACAGCATCCAGATCAGCGCAATGGCCGTGGCGATGCCGGCAAAGGATTCCTGAAAAACCCAGAGCAGCAGGGGAAAGGCGGCAAGAAACAGAAAATTCAGCCCCGAGTCGAGCTGCGCCCGTTCCATCCGGGGCGTGTCCAGTCCGTCGGCGTCCTCTGCCGTGTCGGTTTGGCGGATTTGCTCTGTTGCCATGCGCGTGTCCCCTCAGGCGTAGCTCATGATGAAGATCATCAGCCACAGCGCGAAATAGGCCACATGCCGGGTCATTTGCCCGGTCTGGCGGGCGCGGCGCGCATAGGTTGCCACGGCGTCGAAGGTGTCGACGGCGACCGTGCGCAGGTTCCCCAGCACCAAAAGCGCCGAGGCCGTGAGAATCGCGAGGGCTATGAATGTTGTCACCATGACGCCAACATTCGTGCGAAACCGGGCAAAACCGGGGCAATCGGCGGGAAAAAGAAAGAAGAGTTAACGAAGTGTGAAGCTGACTGCGATTTTTTTGTGCTGTGTCAGCCTTTTTGGGGGGGGCGTCGCCGCCGCTGGACGGTGGGCTTGGCGGCCCGACCGGGTTTGCCGGGTCGTCCCGGCTTTGCGGCTGTGGCAGTGCCAACAGGTTCGGGGTCCATGCCCAATTGGTCGCGCAGGATCTTGCGGCGGACCTCTTCGACCTCGCCGGGTTTGAGCTGGCCCAGTTGGAATGGGCCATAAGACGTGCGGATCAGCCGGTTCACGGTCAGGCCGATGTCGATCATGGCGCGGCGAACCTCGCGGTTCTTGCCTTCGCGCAGGCCGACGGTCAGCCATGCGTTTGCGCCCTGCTGGCGGTCCAGCGTGACCTGCATCGGTTGAAAGCGTTGGCCATCGACCTCGATGCCATTGCGCAGCGGGGCCAGCACCTCATCGGTTGGGCGGCCGTTGACGCGCACGCGGTATTTGCGCAGCCAGCCGGTCGATGGCAGTTCCAGCTTGCGCTTGATCGCGCCGTCATTGGTCAGCAGCAGCAGTCCCTCGGAATTGAGGTCAAGGCGGCCGACGCTCATGACGCGGGGCAGATCCTCGGGCAGGTCGTCATAGATTGTCGGGCGGCCCTGTTCGTCGCGGGTGGTGGTCACCAGTCCCGTGGGCTTGTGATACAACCACAACCGTGCGGCATCGGGGGCGGCCAGCGGGATGTCGTCGACGGTGATCTGGTCGGCGTCGGTGACGTTCAGCGCGGGGCTGTCGATCTTCGTGCCGTTCACGGTGACGCGCCCCTCGGCGATCATGCGTTCGGCCTCGCGTCGGCTGGCGCGGCCTGCGCGGGCGATGACCTTGGCGATTCGGTCTCCGGGAGGGGTCTTGTTTTCCATCCGCGTCCCATAGCGCGGCGACAGGGGCGGTGGGAAGGGGGGTTGCAAGCGGCTTTCCCCGGCTGCGCTGTCGCGGTAAGCACCGGAAATGAGCTTTCGCAGTCATATGGAGGCGGCGCTGCAAGAGGCGCGCGCCGCCGCCGCACGCGGTGAGGTGCCGGTGGGGGCCGTCATTGTTGCGCCTTCTGGCGCGGTGATCGCGCGGGCGGGCAATCGCACGCGCGAGTTGAACGACCCCACCGCCCATGCCGAGGTTCTGGCGATCCGCGCGGCCTGTGCCGCTGTGGGGGCGGAACGGCTGCCCGAGCATGATCTGTATGTCACGCTGGAGCCTTGCCCGATGTGCGCCGCCGCCATTGGTTTTGCGCGCATCCGGCGGCTGTATTATGGCGCGGCGGACCCAAAGTCCGGCGGCGTGGCGCAGGGGGCGCGGGTGTTTGCCCATCCGCAGTGTCACCATGTCCCCGAGGTCTATGACGGCATTGGCGCAGAGCCGTCAGCGGCGCTGTTGCGTGAATTTTTTGCGGCGCGGAGGTAAGTCATGGCGCGGGTCATCTTGTTCAACAAACCCTTTGGCGTGCTGTCGCAATTTACCGACAAGGGGACCGAGGGCAGCCCGCGCGCGACCCTGTCCGACTATATCGACGTGCCCGGCGTCTATCCGGCGGGGCGGCTGGACCGGGACAGCGAGGGGCTGATGGTCCTGACGGATGACGGCGCGTTGCAGGCGCGGATTTCGTCGCCCAAGTACAAACGCCCCAAAAGCTATCTGGCGCAGGTCGAGGGCGTGCCGTCAGAGGAGCAACTAGCGCAGTTGCGCAAGGGCGTGACGTTGAAAGACGGGCCGACGCGCCCGGCCAAGGTCGCGCGGATCGACACGCCTGAACTGTGGGAACGTGACCCGCCCGTGCGGTTCCGCAAGACGGTGCCGGACGCTTGGCTGCAACTGACCATCACTGAGGGGCGCAACCGGCAGGTGCGTCGCATGTGCGCCCATGTGGGTCTGCCCTGTCTGCGATTGGTGCGTTGGTCGGTCGGGGATTGGACGCTGGACGGGCTGGAGCCGGGCAAATGGAAGGACGCATTCACCGGCTGAAGTCTTCTTAAAGTTGAAAAATGCGCCAAATGTGATACCATAGCGGTGCATTTTCAGCATTTAGGAGATTTCTCATGGCCATAACTACAGCGGACCCACGTCCGACGTCCAAATATGACAGGCACCTGTCGCAGCGACTTGACCAGATCGAAGAGGTGCTGGCGCAGTTTGCCACGCAGTACGGTGGCGGATTGGGCGGTCACAAACCCGGCGACGTAGCACATGTCGGCCAGTGCGACATGCCCAAGGTGCCGGAACGGGTGCTGGGCCCCGGTGTGTCGGACGAACGCGCCAGCCTGATCCGGTATGTCGACCGCAAATGGGTTAATGGCACCACCCTGCGCTATTTCCTGTTCGACGAAGGCCCCTTTGCCGGGGATGCCTATAACATGGACAAGGTGCGCGAGGGGTTTCAGATCTGGGCCGATGTCGGCATCGGGCTGAATTTCGAGGAAACCGAGGATATTGATGAGGCCGAGGTTCGGATCGGCTTTCAACCCGGCGGGTCGTGGTCCTATGTGGGGCGCGATGTGATCGATATTCCCGGACAGAATGAGCGCACGATGAACATCGGTTGGGATCTGCGCAACGATCCGCGCGGCGTCGATACGGCGGTGCATGAGATTGGCCATACGCTGGGCTTTCCGCATGAACATCAGAATCCGTTTTCCGGCATCGTCTGGGATGAGGACGCGGTTTATGCCTATTTCGCCGGTCCGCCGAACAACTGGAGCCGGGAGCAGACCTTTCACAACGTGCTGCGCAAGCTGACCTCTGCCGATGTGGAAGGGTCGGAATGGGACCCGGATTCCGTCATGCACTATGGATTTGGTCCGGGATTGATCCTTGAGCCGGATGAATACCGCACCGGGTTGCGGCCCGAACTGGGCCTGAGCGACACTGACAAGGCCGAAGTGCAGAAGTTCTATCCCAAGGCGCAGGCGGAAAAGACCGCGCTGCTGGAGCCTTTCAAATCGGCGGTTTTGGACATGATGCCCGCCGATCAGGTGAACTTTCTGCTGCAACCGACGGCCACGCGGGACTACACCATCCGGTCCTTTGGCCGGGCCGATATGCTAATGGTGCTGTTCCGCAAGGACGGCGAGGTGACGCGTTTCATGGCCGGATCAGACGACGCCGGCACCGAAGACAACGCGGAAATCGCCATCCGCCTATTGCAAGGGGAGGAGTATATCCTGCGCGTGCGCATGATGTCCCATTTCGGCAGCGGGCGGGTGGCGGTGATGTACTGGTAAGGGCTAGACCCACTTGGCCAGCGGCGGCAGGCTCATCAGCACGGCGTTTGCGTCGTGGCCTGTCGCCAGTCCGAACTTGGTGCCCCGGTCGTAGACAAGGTTGTATTCCGCATAAAGGCCGCGATGGACCAGTTGCGTGTCCTTGTCCGCCTCCGTGAACTCTTGCACGCGGCGTTTTTCCACCAAGGGCAGATAGGCGGGCAGAAAGGCGCGGCCGATGTCCTGGGTCAGGGCGAAATCCGCCTCCCAGTCGCCGGTGTTGCGGTCATCCATAAAGATGCCGCCGACGCCGCGTGCGCGGTGGCGGTGGGGGATGTAGAAATACTCATCAGCCCATGCTTTTAGTTCCGGGTAGAGCGTGTGCCCATGCGGGTCCAGATGCGCCTTTTGGGTGGCGTGGAAATGCGCGGTGTCGTCGTCGTATTCGATGCAGGGGTTCAGGTCCGATCCGCCGCCGAACCACCACGCGCCGGGCGTCCAGAACATGCGGGTGTTCATGTGGACGGCAGGGGCGTGCGGGTTCTGCATATGTGCCACAAGGCTGATGCCCGAGGCCCAGAAGCGCGGATCCGCCTCGATCCCCGGAACGCCGCGCGCGGCCATCGCCTTTTGCGCGGCCTCGCCCAGCGTGCCGTAAACGGTGGAGACGTTGACGCCGACCTTTTCGAACACGCGGCCCCCGCGCATGACGCTCATCAAACCGCCGCCCGCATCCGATCCGTCGTCCGAGGCGCGTTTGGTTTCGGTGACGTCGAAGCGGCCCGGTGTTTCGTCGGCAAAGGGGCCCGTGGCGTGGCTGTCCTCTATCGCCTCAAAGGCGGCGACGATGTCGTCGCGCAACTGACGGAACCAGTCGCTTGCGCGGGTCTTTTCGGCGTCCATCATGCGGTGTCCTCCGGTTTCGCGATGTCATGTGAGGGGGCGTTAGTGGGCGGGGGCGGCCACCGGGTCCAGCAGGGTGCGCCCGCCATCGACGGTCATGATCTGTCCAGTGATAAAGCCTGCGCCCTCACAAGACAGGAACTGGACCGCATCGGCCAGTTCGCGAGGGGCGGCGATGCGGCCCAGCGGCGTGTGCTCTTCGATGTCAGCGCGGTAGCTTTTGTGCTCGCGCAGCGTGTCCTTGAGGCTGGACGACATGACAGAGCCAAAGGCAACGGCGTTGACGCGGATGCGGCGTGGCGCAAGTGCGACGGCCATCGAGCGGGTCATCTGGTCCAGCGCGGCACAGGACACGGAATAGCCCAGCAGTTCCGGGTGGGTGCGGCGCGCGGCGATGGACGACAGGTTGACGATCGCGCCGACTTGCCCCTCTTCCTGTCCTTCGGCCTGCTTGATCATGCGGCGCGCCACCAGTTGTGTCATGCGATACGACGTCGTCAGGTTTTGTGTCAGCAGTTGTTCGACAGTGTCGTCCTCAAGATCCAGCGGGTCAGAGGTCAGCAATTGCCGCGATCCGTTGATCAGAATGTCGACCCGGTCAAAGGCGTCCAGCGTGGCGGAGAGCAGGTTGGCCATGGTCAGCCGCTCGCGCAGGTCACCAGCGAAATAGCGGAGTGTGCTGTCGTCCGAGGTGTCGCCGCATTCCTTTATCAGCTGCGGCTCGTCCATGTCGGCCAGCATCACGTTTGCACCCTTGTTGGCAAAGTGCCGGGCGATGGCCAGTCCGACGCCATTGGCGGCACCGGTGACAATCGCGGTCTTGCCTTGGATGGAAAAACTCATGTGGGCCTCGTTGGGGTTGTCCGGCCACGTTAGCCGGGTTCAGCGCCGCTGTCGCGTCGGTCTGACGGCGTGAAGGATCTTGAAACGGGTGTCGCCGCCGATCTCAGTGGTTTCGCGGAACGCCTCTGCGAGGGCAGTCTCATAAGGCAGGTGGCGATTGGCCACAAGCCAGAGCCGTCCATGCGGGGCCAGCATCCGCGCGGCGGCGGTGACAAAGGCGCGACCGATTTGCGGGTCGGCCTTGCGGCCCTGATGAAAGGGCGGGTTCATGATGACGCCGTCCAGCGCGCTGGGTGGCGTCCATTCAGTGGCATCGGCCCAGTGAAATACGGCGCGCGGGTCGGTGACATTCACGCGGGCGCAGTCCAGCGCGGTCTTGTCCGCCTCGACCAGATGCAGTTCGGAGAGGCCTGGACGGGTCAGCGCCTGTTTTGACAGCCAGCCCCAGCCCGCGCCCAGATCGGCAAAGCGGCCCTTGAGGGTGTCGGGCAACGCAGCGGCCAGCGCCTGTGAGGCGGGGTCCGGCCCGTCTGCGGAAAAGACGCCCGGTGCAGTCAGATCGCCCGAAGGCAGGTGCGCAGGGGCGTGACGCCAGTCGGATAGATCGGCACCGCCCTGAAACCACAGGCATTTGCCATGCGCCTTGGACACCTGCCCCAGAAGGGGCAGGCGGGCGCGCAGGGCCTTGGCGATGGATTCGATCCCGTCCGTCTTGGCCCCATCGACAATGACCAGCCCGTCCGGCGTCAGTGCGCAGGCCTCTGCGATGCGGAGTTCGGCCAGATTGCGGGCGCGTGGCAGGGTGACGATGGCGGTGGCGTAGGGGCCAACAGGATCGGTCCGGGTGGCAACGCCGCGACGCAACCACGCGGCATGATCGGGGAAAAACCCTTGGACCACCTCGACGCGCGACGGATCAAACGCATCAAGGACGGCATCCCCCGGCGCGCCGAACAGGGCAATGGTCCCGCTGTCCGGCAGGACAAGGCCGCCGGTGGCAAGGGCGTAGGAGAGGCGATCTGCTGACATGGGGCGGAACGGCGCGGGCGCCTATTCCTTCTCCATCGTGCATTGCAGGGGGTGCTGGTGACGGCGGGCGAAATCCATCACCTGTCCCACCTTGGTCTCTGCAATTTCATGGCTGAAGACACCCACCACGGCGACGCCCTTCTTGTGCACGGTCAACATGACCTCAAACGCTTGCGCGTGGGTCATGCCGAAAAAGCGTTCCAGCACATGAACGACAAATTCCATCGGCGTGTAATCGTCATTCAGCAGCAGCACCTTGTACAGCGGCGGGCGTTTGGTCTTGGGCTTGGTCTGGACAGCCACGCCGACATCGCCCTCGCCGTCATCGGGCGGGGTGTCCGTCATCATGAACGTCCGTTTCATGTGGGCGTCTGTCATCGAACCGTTCGCGCATTGGGTTTCCAGGTACGGTCCCTTTATATAGGCTAAGGCGTGTTGCCGAAAAGGGGGCCGTTGGGGCTGAATACAGGATGGCGGGAAAACTGCAAACAATCGGATTCGATGCCGACGACACCCTGTGGCACAACGAACGCTTTTTCGTGCTGACTCAGGACCGTTTCGCGGATCTGCTGCGAGACTACGCAGAACGCGATCATCTGGCCGACCGGCTGATCGAATCGGAGCGGCGCAACATCGGCCACTATGGATTCGGCGTAAAAGGCTTTGTCCTGTCGATGATCGAGACCGCCATCGAGGTGACAGAGGAGCGCGTGCCAGCCTCTGTCATCTCTGAGTTGATGGAGGCAGGGCGCGAGATGCTGGCCCATCCGATCGAATTGCTGCCCCATGCCCGTGAGACGGTCGAGACGGTGGCGGGCACGCATCGTGTGGTTCTGATCACCAAGGGCGACCTGCTGCATCAGGAACGCAAACTGGCGCAATCGGGGCTGGGCGAGCTGTTTGACGCGGTCGAGATCGTGTCGGACAAGCAGCCGGACACCTATGCGCGCATCTTTGCTGCCTCGCCCGGCGGCGCGAGTGCGGCGATGATGGTCGGCAATTCGATGAAATCCGATGTGGTTCCGGCCATCGCGGCGGGTGCATGGGGCGTACATGTGCCGCATGATCTGGCCTGGGCGCTGGAGCACGCCGACGCCCCTGAAACGCCGCGCTTTCGCACAGTTGTGGATCTGGGTGACCTGCCTGACCTTGTGGCTGAAATCGGCTGATCCCGCGGCGCGCCCGAGTCGCCACATTCCTGCCTTAATTCGCCACAATCCCGCCGCATTGGACGGTCTAGGGGGCGGATCAAGCGGGATCGCAACATGTAGACACATGCCTGCGATAAAACCATTCAAAATCAGTATATTGCCGACTTCTCTTGAAGTCGTTCTCATGTTAGCATGAACTTAACCACGGTGCTGGCAGAGTCGCATCGGGACAAAGAAAAGAACCCCAACCGAAAAATCGGGGGGACGAGGCAGAAAGGCAGTGAATCGTGACGGGACGTCGCAGGACTCCGGGCCAGTTTGGCCCGCTCATCTTCATGTTTGTTTGGCTGTTGGTACTCGTGCCCCTCAGCGTGGCCGCCGCACCCTATGCGGCCATGGTGATGGACGCGCGCAACGGTAAGGTTCTGCATGCACAGAACGCCGACACCCGGCTGCATCCGGCCTCGCTGACCAAAATGATGACGCTCTATGTCGTCTTCGAAGCGGTGCAGAACGGTGAAATCACCATGGACACGTTGGTCACCGTCTCGCGCAAGGCCGCCGCCGAAGAGCCGTCGAAACTGGGTCTGCGGGCGGGGCAGAAGATCAAGTTGCGTTATCTTGTTCGGGCGGCGGCGGTGAAATCCGCCAATGACGCCGCAACCGCCATGGCCGAAGCCATCGAAGGGTCCGAAGCAGCCTTTGCCCGCCGGATGAACCGCACGGCACAGGCCATGGGCATGACTCGCACCACCTTCAAGAACGCGCATGGACTGACCGAAAGCGGGCATTTGTCCACGGCGCGCGACATGACGATCCTTGGTCGGCATGTGATCTATGACTATCCGCAGTATTATAATTTGTTCTCACGCAAGACGGCGGATGCGGGGGTGCGGCAGGTGTCGCACACCAATACGCGGCTGCTGAATTCCTACAAAGGCGCGGACGGGATCAAGACCGGTTATACCCGCGCCGCGGGGTTCAACCTTGTGGCTTCGGCGGAGCGCGGCAAGGAACGCGTTATCGCCACGGTCTTTGGCGGTCGGTCGACGGCCTCGCGCAATGCGCGGGTCGAAGAACTCTTGGACCTCGGGTTCAAGAAGTCTCCGGCTTGGGCCAACCTACGCGCGCCCAAGGCTCCGCCCTATCTGGGCAAGGGGGCAGGCGCGGTCGTCGTGGCCAAGACGTCGGACCCGATGCCCGGAACGCGGGCTAAGTCGATCCGTGTCGCGTCGGCGGCGGTGACGCGCAGTCTGCGACCGCAGGCCCGCCCGGGCAGCGTGGTCACGCCCGGCATGGTGGCCCCGATTGTGGCATCGGTGGGCAAGGAGATCGAACGGGAGCTACAAGAGATCGCCATGGTCTCGGACACGGCGCCAAGCCCGATCCCAAGCCCTGCGCCAGATCCATCGCCAGAGGCTGTGGTGGTCAGTGCTGTCGCGCCAACGGCCTCGGTCAAGCCGGTCCAGCGGCCTACAGGCGTGGCCGCGGCGACCCTGACGTTCAAGGATACCCCGACACCGGCGCGCAAGGCAGAGGTGGTGACCCGCCTGTCGACCTCGGGCGGGCGGCATTGGGGCATCAACGTGGGCCGCTATCCCAGCGAATTTGCTGCGCAAAAGATCCTGTTGCAGACCGCGCTTGCCGAAACGGCGTCGCTGGATGGTGCGTCGCGCAAGGTGGTGCGGGGCAAGACGGGTTTTGACGCCAACTTTATGGGCATGACCCGGGACAGCGCCGAACTGGCCTGTCGTCGGCTTCAGGCGCGTCAGATCACCTGTTTCATGGTAGGGCCGGGCTAAGTCTCTGTCTGATGCATGGTTTCAAACAACACGGGCCCGCCTTCTTCCAAAGGCGGGCCCGGTTTTTTGTGGGGCTCGGTGTCAGCGAATGGCCAGCAGAATGCGTTCCAGCACGCTCATGACACGATCCACCCGGGTCTGATCCGTCAGCAGATCAAACACCAGCAAACGGATCTCATCGCTGGTGCGCAGATGTTTGGCCTGCGCGTTCGAGATCACCCCGATGAGGTCGTTCGACGGGCAGACGCCCTCGCGGTATTCCCAGACGGTGCCGTTGCGGGCCTCACGCGCCTGCAGGCCGCAGCGCCGTTCGGGCGGGACGTCCTGCCAGAACAGGGTCATGATATCGACCAGCGCGGAGCTGTCGTTGGAGAAATAGTTGTGCGCCAGCATGTCGTCGCCCAGCGACGACATGTCGATGCTGTCGAGGGCAGGGTGCGTCAGCAGGATGTCGCCGCCCAGACCCGCACGCGGGGCAGAGCCGTGCAGCTTGCCCGACGACACCAGCGCCCAATCGGTCGAAGAAGCATAAAGCGTCATGCGCTGCGCCAAGGGGGCAAAGGTGCCCGCCATCTCGCTGAACAGATCGGCGTCGACGTCGGGCGCTGCAAACATCACCTGATCCAGGATCGGCGCGTCGCCGGGGCGCGCATCGCGCTTCAGCGCCATGATCTCCAGCGCATCGGTCAGAGCGCGGTTGCCCATGGAATGCGCCACCACGTTGATCGACCGCGCTCCGGACCGCAGCACCAGATCCTCCATGAAGCGGGCCAGACGGCGCCCGGACAGACGCACCACCGCCGCATCGGCGTTGTAGCCGATGGTTGTATCGCGCGAAGGCCATGAAAACAGCACCGGCACCGTGTCATTGCCCATGTCATGCACCATCTGCGCCGTGCGCTGGGCGGCATATTCAAAGCTGGTGTTGTAGCCGTGAATGAACAGCAAGAGATCACGCTGATCCTCTTCGGCAAATTCGTCCTGCAACTTGCCAAAGAAGCTGTCGGGGTCCA
Source organism: Antarctobacter heliothermus (assembly GCF_002237555.1). Classification (NCBI taxonomy): domain Bacteria; kingdom Pseudomonadati; phylum Pseudomonadota; class Alphaproteobacteria; order Rhodobacterales; family Roseobacteraceae; genus Antarctobacter; species Antarctobacter heliothermus. Next base: position 1,654,335 of record NZ_CP022540.1, read on the forward strand.
CCGGCTCGACCGATTTCAGCAAAACGTGCTTGGACGGAGTGGCACGAAATTCCAGCCGCCAGATCGACGGCTTTTCAACCCGGCCGGCAACATGGCTGTCGGGAATGGTCACCGTGGCAATGCCCAATTCCAGGCGGTCGCCCCGTTCGCCGCCATAAAAGCGGGCGGGATGGGTTGCCCCTGTGCGGGCGCGATCGGTGGCATAAAAGACGTCAACCGCGTGAAACCCGCCATCGTCGGTGCCAAAAGCGGTTTCCAGCGATGGGCTGCCGAGCGCCTTTAGCATGGCGCGCGCGTTTTCAGCGGCCTCTGCATCGCCCAGAAGGTCGGCCAGCCGCACCAGTTCCTTGTAAAGGTCGATTAGCGCGTCGTCGCTGCGGCCAGTTTCCTGTTCGGCCGTAATCGCGGCCTCGATCATGGTGCGGGCCGAGGCCAGCGCGCTTTGCGCCTCATAGATCTGGGCGGCCTTGAGATAGGCGGGCACCGGGTCCTCACCCAATTCGGTCCGGGCAAAGGCGCGGGTTCGCGCCAGATCGGCCCACGCGTCGCTGGCCTGAACATAGCCCAGCCCGTCCAGCAGGTCGGCGCGCAATTGCATGAGATCGACAAGAATGCGCATTTGTGGTGGCGTGCCCAACACCAGCGGGTCGCGCATGGCGATGTCGACCTGTTGCAGCGCCTGAAACGGATCACTGCCGGCCAGTGTGTCAAGTGCGACAACCCGGCTGATGTCCTGTGCCCGACCGGGCACCGGTATTACCGCCACGCAGGCGCAGATCGTGAAAAGGATGGATCGAGCCAGCAATGTCATTGTTCCCTCGCAATATGGGGGTTCGTCTTGGTGTCGAGTATGCGGCGTCGTGGGAGCTTAACAAAGTGGGGAATTCCGGGGCTTGTCGCGACGCCCGTCTCCTATGCCCCACAAAAGCGGTCCCGCAAACGAAAAACCCCCGCGGGCGGGCCGCAGGGGTTCGTATCTGACTAAAAGCGTTCGGTACGCTTACAGCATGCCTTCGCGCTGGGCCTTTTTACGAGCCAGCTTGCGGGCGCGGCGGATTGCCTCGGCCTTTTCACGGGCTTTCTTTTCGGACGGCTTCTCGAAATGTTGCTTAAGCTTCATTTCGCGGAACACGCCTTCGCGCTGCAGCTTTTTCTTCAGAGCGCGGAGCGCCTGATCGACATTGTTGTCACGAACACTGACCTGCATGTGGTTTTCACCACCTTTCTAGATTTGAGTTGCAAGGGAATTTGCAGGAGGTGGCCATATAGCAAGCACCGTTCTATTTGTCTAGGGTGTAGACGGAACATGAAGGATGCCCCCGATGCCCGATATCACCGACAGGATTCTGGACGCCGCGCTGCTGCATGTGCCTTTTGACGGCTGGTCAGAGCCCAGCTTTCGCGCCGCCGTGGCCGACGCTGATGTCGACCCGGTGGTGGCGCAGGGGCTTTTCCCGCGCGGGGCCGTCGATCTGGCGGTGGCCTATCACAAACGGGGTGACGCGGACATGTTGCGCCGAATCGCGGGCGCGGACCTTGCAGAGATGCGGTTTCGGGATCGCGTTGTCTTTGCCGTGCGCGCCCGGATCGAGGCTGCGGAGGATCGCGAGGCGGTGCGCCGGGGTACAACGTTGTTTGCGTTGCCGCCCTATGCGCCGGATGGCGCGCGGCTGATCTGGGGGACGGCGGATGCGATCTGGACCGCGCTGGGCGACACATCGCGGGATTTTAACTGGTACACCAAGCGAGCGACGCTGTCGGCGGTCTATTCCTCGACGGTGCTGTACTGGCTGGGGGACGATTCGCTGGGCAATGATCCGACATGGGCCTTTTTGGATCGCCGGATCGAGGATGTGATGCGGTTCGAAAAGGTGAAGGGGCAGCTGCGCGAGAACCGCCTGTTCGGCGCTTTGACAGCGGGGCCTGCGAAGATCCTTGAACGGGTCAAGGCTCCGTCGGGTGTGGATGCGGATCTGCCCGGCGGCACGCCATCCCGCTGAACGCGCCTTTACAGCGCAGGCATCCCGGCCTGAAACCGCTTTGCCCCCTTCGCCCCGCTTGTTACCAGATTCCAAAAAGGGAGGCCTGACCATGTCCGACACCATGCGCGCCATCGAGATCACCGAGCCGGGCGGCCCGGAGGTTCTGAAACTGACAACGCGGCCCGTGCCGCAGCCCGCCGCAGGGCAGGTGGTCATCAAGGTTGCCTATGCCGGGGTCAATCGCCCCGACGCGCTGCAACGCGCGGGCAACTATGCGCCGCCGGCGGGGGCCTCTGACCTGCCGGGGCTTGAAGCCTCGGGAGAGGTGGTTGCGATGGGGGCCGGGGTGGACGGGCTATCGCTGGGCGACACGGTCTGCGCGCTGCTGCCCGGGGGCGGATACGCGGAATACGTCGCGACCCCTGCGGCGCATTGCCTGCCGGTGCCCAAGGGGATGGGGCTAAAAGAGGCCGCTTGCCTGCCCGAGACGTTCTTCACCGTCTGGTCGAACGTGTTTCAGCGCGGCGGTTTGCAGGCGGGGGAGCGTTTCCTTGTGCATGGCGGGTCCAGTGGAATCGGGACGACGGCGATCCAATTGGCCGCGCATTTCGGGGCGCGTGTCTTTGCCACCGCTGGGTCCGAGGCCAAGTGTCAGGCCTGCCGCGATCTGGGGGCAGAGCGGGCGATCAACTATCGCGAAGAAGATTTCGTCGAGGTGATGCGCGCGGCGGGCGGTGCCAACCTGATCCTCGACATGGTGGGGGGCGAGTATCTGCCGCGCAACGTCAAGGCCCTGGCCGATGACGGGCGGTTGGTGCAGATCGCGTTTTTGCAAGGGCCGAAGGTGGCGCTTAACTTTGCGCAGGTCATGATGCGGCGGCTGACGATCACCGGCAGCACCCTGCGCCCGCAAAGCGATCTGGCCAAGGCGCGCATCGCCGACGCGTTGCGCGCGCAGGTCTGGCCACTTCTGGATGCTGGGCTGGTGGCCCCAGTTATGGACAGCGCGTTCCCGTTGGATGAGGCCGCCGCTGCGCATGCGCGGATGGAAAGCTCGGGCCATATCGGGAAGATCGTTTTGAAGGTGGGCGACTAGGAAGCCTGCGCAAGGCATGCTTGCAGCATGTCAGTGGGGTATTTTGACAGAGAAGAAACTGCGGGCGCGGCGCCGGAATTTGGGTCGTGCCCTGTTGACTGGTTACACGACCGCGCGGCGATAGAGGTGCCAAGTGGCGTGGCCGAGCACCGGCAGGACGATCACCAGCCCAAGCAGGAAGGGCAGGCTGCCCAGTACCAGTCCGGCGGTCACGATCGCCCCCCATGTCAGGATCACCTTGGGGTTCTGTCGTGTCACACGGAGCGAGGTCTGTACAGCCATCGGCAGTCCCACGCTGCGGTCTAGCAGCAGCGGGAAGGACACCACGCTGGTGGCCAGTACCGTCAGGGCAAAAACGCCGCCGATGCCGCAGCCCAGAACGATCATCAGCAGTCCGGGACCCGTCATCAGGCTGTCGATGAACGCCCCGGGTGAGGCGGGCATATCCGGCCCAAGCGTTATTCCATAAAGATGCGCTGCCAGCACGAGCCAAAGGCAAAAAATCACCGCCAGGTAGAGCCCCATTACGACGATGGCGGCAAAGCGCGGCCGTTCCAGCACCTTGAGCGCGCCGAGCCAGCCGATGTCTTCGCCCTCTTCCCGGCGGCGGCTGATCTCATACACGCCGACGGCCGTGACCGGGCCGAGCAGGGCAAAGCCTGCGATCATTGGAAAGATCAGCGGTATCAGCGACAGGTGATGCGCCGAGACCGCAAGGACAAGTCCGATGATCGGATAGAGCAGGACGAGGAACATGACGTCTGTGCGGCAGGCCTGAAAGTCGCGCCAACCTGCCTCCAGCGACTCGCGCAGGTCCTCTGCGGTGAGTTCACGGATGCGCGGCGGGGCGGCGACCTCGACCCCGCCAAGGTTTTGCGTTGAACGTGCCGCGTGGCGACCGGCAAGACCAAAGGCCTGCGCCAGCCAACTGCCGGGGTTTCCAATTGTCTGTGTCATGCGTCCTCTCCTAATGGCGTGGGAAGGCGCCAACCGGACAAGGGGCCGTCGCGCGGCGACGGACGGACCGGTCAGACGCGATTGTGCGTCAAAAGGTAGCATGGTTTTGGCGTGTTGCCTATCACAGTGGTGAGAGACGCGCCGATCAGTGGGTGAAAAAACCCGGACCGCCCTGTGCCAGAAGGTCGGCAGCAAGGGAGCGGCCCATCTCTGCCCCGGTGCCGACGGGGCCGGTGATTTCGCCGGCGTAGGCCGCCGAGCCATCGGTTTTCAGGATCTCGCCACGCAGGCGCAAGGTGTCGCCGGTCTGTTCGGCCAGCGCCGCGATGGGGGTTTCGCAAGAGCCATCAAGTGCGGCGAGGAAGGCGCGTTCGGCGGCCAGCCGCAGGGCAGTGGGCGTGTCGTGGATCGCGGCCAGCATGTCTTGCGTGCGGGTATCGTCGGCGCGGCGTTCAATGCCGATGGCCCCCTGTGCCACGGCGGGAAGCATGTCGTCGGCTGAAATCGGGCTTTGCGGCACATGGCTCATGCCCAGCCGGTTCAGGCCCGCGCAGGCAAGGAAAGTGGCGCGCGCCACGCCCTCATTCAGCTTTTTCAGTCGGGTCTGCAGGTTGCCGCGAAACTCGACCACGTGCAGGTCAGGGCGGCGGTGCAGCAATTGCGCGCGGCGGCGCAGGGACGAGGTGCCGACAACCGCGCCTTGTGGCAGGTCATGCAGGCTATCCGCATCGGGACAGATAAAGGCATCGCGCACGTCTTCGCGCGGCAGGTAGCAGTCCAACACAAGACCGGCAGGCTGTTCCGTCGGCATGTCCTTCATCGAATGCACGGCGATGTCGATCCGGCCTGCCAGCATCGCCTCTTCGATCTCTTTGGTGAACAGGCCCTTGTTGCCGATCTCCTTCAGAGGGCGGTCGGCGTCGATCATGCTGCGGTCGTCGCCGGTGGTCTTGATCACCACGATTTCGAACGCGTCCATCGGCAGGCCAAAGGCGGCGGCCAGACGGTCACGGGTTTCATGGGCCTGGGCCAGTGCCAGCGGAGAGCCGCGGGTGCCGAGTTTCAGCGGGGATTGGGGTGTGGGCAGATCGGTCATGGGCAAGGGTTAGCGCGGCGGCGCGGGAAAGGAAACGGGATTTGACAGGCTTGGGATGCGTCATGCGCGCCCGGTTTGGCCGCAGGCGGGCAAGGCTGCTTGACACGGGCGGGCCTGCATTGGACCAAGACAATCGAATTTGAGGAGCGAGCCGAATGACCAAGACGATCCTGCGGGCCCTTGCGGGCGAGACACTGCCGACTCCGCCGATCTGGATGATGCGTCAGGCGGGGCGTTATCTGCCGGAGTACAAGGCGACGCGGGCCGAGGCGGGGGATTTCCTGTCGCTGTGCTACAACCCGGAGCTGGCGACAGAGGCGACCTTGCAGCCGATCCGGCGCTATGGCTTTGACGCGGCGATCCTGTTTGCCGATATCCTGCTGTTGCCGCAGGCGCTGGGCATGGACCTGTGGTTCGTGACCGGCGAGGGGCCACGCCTGTCGACAATTACCTCGGACGCGGATTTCGACAAGCTGGGTCGGGGCGAGATGATCCACGACACGCTGAACCCGATCTATCAGACGGTGCGCAACCTGTCGGGGGCGCTGCCGTCAGAGACGACGCTGATTGGCTTTGCGGGGGCGCCGTGGACGGTGGCGACCTATATGATCGCGGGGCAGGGGACCAAGGATCAGGGCCCCGCCCATGCGCTGAAGGCAGAAAACCGCGCGCTGTTCGAAAAGATCATCGACCGGCTGACCGAGGCAACGATTGATTACCTGTCAGAGCAGGTGAAGGCGGGGGCAGAGGTGGTCAAGCTGTTCGATAGCTGGGCCGGGTCGCTGACGGATGAGGATTTTGATCGTTACGCGCTGGAACCGGCGCGCATCATCACACAAGAGTTGAAGCGGCGGCATCCGGGTCTGCCGGTCATCGCCTTCCCGCGTCAGGCGGGCGACAAATACATCGGTTTCCATCAGGCGTCCGGCGCGGATTGCGTCGCGGTGGATGACAGCGTGACGCCGGAGTGGGCGGCGGAGCATGTGCAGGTGTCGGGCTGTGTGCAGGGCAACCTTGCCTCGTCACATATGGTCACGGGCGGCGATGCGTTGGTCGCGGAAACGCAGCGCGTGGTGCAGGCCTTCCGCAACGGGCCGCATATCTTCAACCTTGGTCACGGGATCACGCCGGATGCAGACCCCGAGAACGTGCAGTTGATGATTGATACCGTGCGCGGGATGTAACGCGCTCAGATGTGGGCGGGTTGTCCCCGCCCACCCAGAATGGCGTCCATGCTCATCCCGCCGATCCACATGCAGAACAGCGCCAGCCATGCGGTGCCCGCAAAGATCGACCCGCCAGAGACGCCCGCGCCGATGGCGCAACCGCCTGCCAGCATCCCGCCAAAGCCCATCAGCACCGCGCCGATCATGGCGTTGCGCATCGGTGTTGGCCCTTCAAAGCCCTGAAACTTCAACTCGCGGGTTGCGGCGGCGGCAAGGAACGACCCCAGCACCACCCCCGGCACCAATCCGATGTCGAACTCCAGTACCGAATTGCGGTCGAGGAAGAACATCAGCGTATTGGCCGAGGGTCCGGTAAAGGTCAGGCTTTCGATCTGCACCGGCCCAAACGCGACCTGACTGAGGGCATAGGTCAGGCCATAGCCCACGGCGGCGGCAAACCCGACGCCTGAGGCAAAGACAAGGCGCGCAAATCCGATCCGGTTACGGCGGCTGAGTTCCAGTGCCAGAAGGGCGATCATGAGGCCGATCACCAGCCCGGCCACTCGGGGCAGGTGGGCGGCGGCCAGCAGGTCCATGTTGCGCCCGCCGCCGGTGATCCAAAGCGCCGCCAGCTTGTCCCGAACGGGTGACAGCCAGCCGGTCAGCGACATCTGCGCCACCACCGCAAAGATCAGTCCGGACACGACAGACCGCAGGTTTCCCGTCGCCGCCAGCACCAGCAGGCGGCCCGAACAGCCGCGCGCCAGCACCATGCCCGCGCCAAACAGCAGCCCGCCAATGATCGCACCGGACCAACTGCCCGGCACCGCCATCATGCGGGCGTCGGATGTGTCGAGAAGGCCCAGCAGTTGCGCGCCCTGCACCCAGACCACGGCGGTGGAGAAGGTCAGCAACCAGACCGCCACCTTGTCCCGCATCATGCCGCGCGCGAATTCGACCGTGGCCGCGCGCAGGCAAAAGCGCGAGCGTTGTGCCGCGACGCCAAAGATCACTCCGGTGATCAGACCAAACAGCGCCGAGGTCGGGTTCTCACCGATGCGGTCGATCAGGGGAACGATATCCATCACAGCTGCTCCTTGCGCGTGTTGCGCAGCGTGATGCACCAAAGGGGCTTTGCCTTGCCTTGATGCAGATCATGGGGCGGAACGGAGTAGAACGGACGTTGCCTAGACAACGACGATTGCGGCAACGGCCCCTGTTCTGTGCGCTGATGCGGAGTAGGCGGGTCTCGCCAACCCTGAGATTTGGGCGTAATGCGAAATTATGGCTCCTGTTTCCCTGAATGACGCGCACCAGTTACCACTGTGGCGGCGTCCCGCAGCCTTGTTGACGCTTATGGCGATCGCAATGCCGCTGTCGTTCGCCACTTGGTCGGCGCTGCTCAACAACTTTGTTATCGAAGCTGCGAATTTCGATGGCAAGGACATCGGCGTACTGCACACGGTGCGCGAGATTCCCGGCTTTTTGGCCATCGGCGTGATCGCCGTGCTGTTGGTGATGCGCGAACAGGTGCTGGCGTTGGTGTCATTGGCGCTGTTGGCCGTGGCTACGGCGCTGACTGCGATGTTTCCCAGCATGGGCGGGCTGCTGTTCATCACCCTGCTCAGTTCCATCGGTTTTCACTACTACGAGACGGTGAACCAGAGCCTGCAATTGCAATGGCTGCCCAAGGATCGCGCGCCGCAGATGCTGGGCTGGCTGATTGCCGCCGGCTCTGCGGCCACGCTGATCGCCTATGGTGCCATCGTGCTGACATGGCAGGCTTGGGAGCTGTCCTATAATTTCGTCTACATGGTGTCGGGTGGGCTGACGCTGGTCATTGTCGCATTCTGCGCGCTGGCCTATCCGCAATTCGAAAGCCCCAACCCGCAGGTCAAAAAGTTCATCCTGCGCCGCCGGTACTGGCTGTATTACGCGCTGCAGTTCATGTCGGGCGCGCGGCGGCAGATCTTTGTCGTCTTTGCCGGGTTCATGATGGTCGAGCGGTTCGGGTTCGAAGTGCATGAGGTCACGGCGCTGTATCTGATCAACCTTGTCGCCAACATGGTGATCGGCCCGGTCTTTGGCCGCGCGGTGTTCAAGTTCGGGGAACGCAACACGCTGATTTTTGAATACGTCGGCCTGACTGTGGTGTTCCTGCTGTATGGCGGGATCTACTGGTTTGGATGGGGCGTGATCCTTGCCGCCACGCTGTATGTGATCGACCACCTGTTTTTCGCCATGGCGCTGGCGCTGAAAACCTACTTCCAGAAGATCGCCGATCCGGGGGATATCGCCCCCACCGCCGCCGTGGCCTTTACCATCAACCATATCGCGGCGGTCTTTCTGCCGTTTTTGCTGGGCTACCTCTGGCTGATCTCACCCGGGGCAGTGTTCGGTCTTGCCGCTGGTATGGCGCTGGTCAGTCTGGCGCTTGCGATGATGATCCCGCGCCACCCGGAACCGGGCAATGAAACAGTTTTTGGCGGGGTCATGGCGGCCCCGGCCGAGTAGGTATGGCAGCAGGCCCCACGCAGACGGACGGGCGGTTTCTGACCGGGTCCACGCTGGGCCATGTGGTCCGCATGACCCTGACCGGGGCGGCCGGGATTACCTTTGTGTTTATCGTCGATGCGGCGAACCTGTTCTGGGTGTCGCAACTGGGGCAGCCGATCCTGATGGCGGCCATCGGCTATGCCTTTGCCATCCAGTTCTTTACCGTCTCCATCGGCGTCGGGCTGATGGTTGGCACCACGGCACTGGTATCGCGCAGTATCGGGCGCGGTGAACGGGCGTTGGCGCGCGAACAGGGCGCGGCGGGGATGCTGCTGACCTTTCTGGTACAGGCCGTCACGGCGGGCACGGTGGTTGCGTTCCGGCGCGATTTTCTGGGCAACGTTGGTGCCAGTGGCGAGGTGCTGGATCTGGCCGCGCGCTATGTGGCGCTGTCGATGCCGTCGCTGGCGATCATGGCCGTGGGCCTGTGTGGCAGTGCTGTGCTGCGTGCCGACGGGCTGGCGCGGCAGGCGATGATGGTCACCATGGGCGGCGGGATTATCATGCTGGGCGTCGACCCGGTGCTTATCTATGTGCTGGAGATGGGGCTGGATGGTGCCGCGCTCAGTGTCTGGATCTTTCGCGGCATTATGGCCGGGTTGGCGATCTGGTACGCGGGGTTTCGACACGGGCTGCTGGCGCGGCCCTCGCTGGTCCTGTTGGTGCGCCACGCGCCCGCGTTGCTGCGGGTGGCGGTGCCTGCCATCGTGACGCAAATGGCCACGCCTTTCGGGAACTTCCTGTTGACCGGCTTTATCGCGGCCTATGGCGACAACGCGGTTGCGGCCTGGGCGGTGATCAACCGCCTGACGGTGGTGGCCTTTGGCGGGCTGTTCTCACTTGCGGGGGCGATTGGCGGCATCTTTGGCCAGAACTTTGGCGCGCGGCAGTTCGACCGCTTGCGCCAGACCTATCGGGACGCGGCGCTGTTTTGCGTCTGCTACGCGGGCGTCGTCTGGCTGATCTTGATGGCGCTGACGGGGACGATTGCCAAGGGCTTCGGGCTGACGGCAGAGGGGGCCACGGTGCTGCGCGCCTTTACCCAGATCGGCGCGTTGTCCTTTACCCTTGGCGGGCTGCTGTTCGTGTCCAATGCTGCGGTCAATACGCTGGGTCGGCCGCTGTGGGCCTCTGTCCTCAGTTGGCTGCGCGATGGGCTGTTGTTGTGGCCTGCCGCAGTCTGGTTGACGGCGGGTTATGCGGCAGAGGGCGTGGTTTATGCGCAGGCGCTGGTTGGCGCGGTCATGGGCATTGTGGCCGGGGGATTGGGCTGGCGTTATGTCCGGACAATTGGCGACGGCCCGCTGCCAAAGGTCAACCTGCGGGAGCGGCGCGCATGGCGCGATCCCAATCGCTGGCGGCGGCGCTAGACCGCACCGCGCAGGGCGAAGACCAGGATCGCTAGCGCGATCACGGCGGTCAGCACCCAGAACACGCGCAAGATGCGGCCACGGCTAGTCATAGCTGAACTGCTCCAGAAGGATGTTTTTTGGGGGGACGCCAAGGTCCGTCAGGACCTGTTCAACCGCGTGCAGCATGGGAGGGGGACCGCAGAGGACAAAGACCCAAGTGCGCAGTGCGTCTTGATCGAAATGGCGTCGGATCATTTCCGCGGTGACAAAGCCGGTCTCGCCCGTCCAGTTTTCAGGCGGTTCTGACAGGACATGGACCACCCGCAGCGGCCCGTCCGTGGCGCGCGCTTTCAATTCCGCGTCGCAGACGATCTGGTCGATGGTCCGGTTGGCGTAGAGCAACAGACGCGGGCGCGGGTCCGCGTCGGCATCCAGTTGGCGCAGGTGCGACAGCATCGGGGCGATGCCGACGCCCCCCGCGATCAGCGCAACACCCGCAGCGTCCCGATGCCGGTCCAGCGTCAGTGACCCAAAAGGCGCATCGACATAGGCACGGGTGCCGGGCCGGATCCCTCCAATTCGGTTGGTGAAATCGCCCAGTTCCTTGATGACAAAGCGCAGGTCCGGGTCTTCCGCCGGGGCAGAGGCGATGGAGAACGGATTTTCATCCAGCGATACGGCAGGTCTGCCAACACTGATCCAGGCGAAATGACCGGGTTGGTAGCGCAGCCCTGTGTGGCCTTCGGGGCGCAGGCGCAGTTCCCAAGTACGGTCAGCCACGCGGGCAACGGCGCTGACCGTCCAGGGGCAGCGCGCCTTCATGGCCGGTTTGATCACATAGACCCAGAGCAGCGAAAAGACGGCCACCGCAAACAGCGCCCACCATAGCACGGCCAGCGTCGGATCGGCGCTGTACCGACCCGCGCGAGTGGCGTGCAGCACGCCAAGCCCGGCCACACCTAGCGCCATCAGCCCATGCATCGCGCGCCAGTGTTCATGTCGGAACAGTCCGTCGCGCCCCAGCGCTATGACCATCAGTGCCCCCAGCAAAAGCCACGCAACGATTCCCGGCCATAGCCCCGACCAATCGTAGTTGAGTGCGGCAGACCCAGGCGGCGTCAACCCGCCGCTCAAGCTTTGCGGACCGGCATACAGATAGGGGTGCAGCAGGATCATCACGGTGGCGGCGCGGGCCAGCAGCTGATGCAGGCGCATGGTGACGTCCATGCCGATCCGCCCCGAGATTACCCGGAACCGCCCCGACAGGACAAATTCCACCAACAGGATGGCCAACCCGGCCAGCGCCACGCCACTGGCCAGTTCGTCGCGCAAGGGGCGCGGCGCATGGCCCTGCACTGCGGCCAAGACAAGCGGCGCGCAGGTCAGACCGAGGTAGAACAGGACAAGCAGGGCTGCGGGCATGGCGTCATCTCGAAACGTGCATTGACGATACCACGCCCTAACATCGGTTTCACACCTGGGGTGCGGCGGCTTGCGGTGGACGGGCATTCGTGCAACAGCGAGGGCGTTTTCCCCCGGAATGGACTCCTCGACATGCCCAAGACATGGACCGCCTTCACCACACTTTCCGACAAGGAGCAGGCCGAGGCGCTGGGCCTCGCAATCGAGGAGATGGACCCGGAGCCCATGGGCGTTGGTGTCTTTGAGATCGAGGACGGCTCTGGCATGTCCGAGGTGGGCGGCTATTTCACCGAGGCACCGGACGAGGTGGCGCTAGCGCTGCTGGCGGCGGCCTATGGGGCCAAACCCTTTGTTGTCTCCAAGGTGCCGGACACCGATTGGGTCGACAAGGTGCGGCGCGAACTGACCCCGGTCGAAGCGGGACGTTTTTTCGTCTATGGCAGCCACGACGCGGACAAGATCCCCGATAGCGCTGTGCCTCTGCTGATTGAGGCCGCGATGGCCTTTGGCACCGGGCACCACGGCACCACGCAGGGCTGTCTTGAGGCGCTTGATCGTCTGGCAACTGAGGGGTTCATCGGCAAACATGTCGCTGACATCGGCTGCGGCACGGCGGTTCTGGCGATGGGGGCCGCGTGCCTCTGGCCCGACATGATCATTGCCTCCGACATTGATGAAGTCGCCGTCGAGGTGGCAGAGGCCAACGTGCGCGCCAACAACCTGTCCGACAAGGTAACCTGCGTTGTGGCCGCCGGGTTCGAGAACCCGGAACTGCATGCGCGCGCGCCGTATGATCTGGTCTTTGCCAATATTCTGAAACAGCCGTTGATCGACCTTGCCCCGGACATGGCCAGCCACATCGCCCCCGGCGGCTATGCGATCCTGTCCGGCATTCTGACCTGGCAGGCGGATGAGGTCGTCGAGGTTTATACAGCCCAAGGGATGCCGCAATTGCGCCGCGATACGATTGGCGAATGGGTGACGCTTACCCTCCAGCGGAGCCAGTAAACAAAGGGTTAATGTCTCTATTCAGAACAAATTTGAACTGAATTGCCTCATTCTTGCCGTAAAGTTTGGCTAAAACTTGTCTTAATCGGTGGGGGCCGATTTCAAGTGAGGCTGCCATGGATCAGGCCCAACAAAGTTTTCACAAGCGTGAGCAGGCGCTGCGGCGCAAACACATCCGCATGTCCAAGGGCTATGTGACCCGGATGAATCGCAACGGGGTCATCGAACAGGTGCCGGACCGGCATTTCAGCGGGATTGGCCTGCGCCTTGTTCTGCGATTGGCTCTGGTCGTCATGGCGTTCAAGATACTGGCCTATGCCTGGTTGGGTGAGACGCAATACCTTAGCAGTGTCGCGACCCTGTCGCAGGGGGCCTTGTATGAAAAGGCCGGGGCCTGGGTGATGCAGGCAGATCCCGTGACCCGTGCGGTGGCGGGGTTCATCTCGCCGCGGGTCGGCTAAGGCCCATTGGTTAAAACCCATTGGTTAAAACCCATTGGTTAAAACCCATTGGTTAAAACCCATTGGTTAAAACCCATTGGTTAAAACCCATTGGTTAAAACCCATTGGTTAAAACCCATTGTCCAGAATGCGAAACGGCCACGCTTCTTGCGAAGCGTGGCCGTTTGCCTTGCCGTGAGTGGCAACCGTATGGACCGGGTCATCCCACCCGTTCCATCCAAGTCTAAAGATCAGTAGCGTCCAGCAACGCTGTCGATGTCGCCGCGGTGCAGGCCGATATCGTCAAGTTCACGATCGGTCAGGGCAGACAGGCTGTTGCGGGTCAGGCGGGCATCATTCCATGCGGCAAACGTGCCGATGGCAGTTGTAAACATAGTGCCGATGCGCGCGGCGGAGCCCGAAGCGGCGTACGGGCGGGTCAGGTCGGTTGCGGCCATTTCTGGTCTCCTTGAGTCTGGTCGAATATGGTTTGTTGTTCGTTCTGAAACCGCACATAGTTTGGGCAATCGGCCCGTTCAAGCTGCATTTTCTGCATGGGTCTCATGCATTTTTTGCATGGCAGAAACAGAGGTTAACCCTGTTGAAAAACAAGCAAAAAACCGCCGTTTTCGGCGTCGGTTTCTGACGTTTGCGTGACGCAATCAGGCAGCGCGTGTCGGTCCGGGAGTAAGCGGTGTCGCAATTGGTCTTCGGCGCATTAACCTTGGTCTTTGTTCGCGTTTCGTGCTAGCCGTGTCTGAAAAACAACAACAGTAGGCATCCATGCGGATATTGGGCATCGACCCGGGGCTGCGCACCCTCGGATGGGGTGTGATCGAGGTAGACGGCAGCCGACTCAGGCACGTTGCAAACGGGTTGTGTAAGCCCGGTGGTACGGAATTGGCCGAACGACTCCTCAATCTGCACGTTCTTTTGACAGAAGTGTTCCGCGAAATGGCCCCCGATGAGGCGGCTGTGGAAAAGACCTTTGTGAACCGCGACGGGGCCGGGACGCTGAAACTGGGTCAGGCGCGGGCGATTGCCTTGCTGGTGCCGGCTCAGTTTGGGCTGACCATCGGAGAATATGCGCCGAACTCTGTCAAGAAGACAGTTGTGGGTGTCGGCCACGCTGAAAAACATCAGGTCGAACATATGGTCAATCTGCAATTGCCCGGTGCCAATCCGGCAGGGCCGGATGCGGCAGACGCGCTGGCGATTGCGATCTGCCACGCGCATCACATGGGGACGCGACGGATGAAGGTGCGGGCATGATCGGGCGCATTGCAGGGCGGATCATCTATCACGGTGAGGATCATGTGCTGATCGACGTTCAGGGCGTCGGCTATGTCGTCTATTGCAGCGACCGGGTGCGCGCGGGCCTGCCCGGCGCAGGCGAGGCGGCGGCGCTGTTCACCGATCTGCTGGTGCGTGAGGATCTGTTACAGCTTTTCGGCTTTCCGACGTTGGTTGAAAAGGAATGGTTTCGCCTGCTGCTGTCGGTGCAGGGCGTTGGGGCCAAGGCGGCACTGGCGATCCTCGGCACGCTGGGGCCGGACGGGGTCAGCCGCGCGCTGGCATTGGGCGACTGGTCAGCGATCAAGGCGGCGCGTGGCATTGGCCCCAAGACGGCGCAACGCGTGGTCATGGAGTTGAAAGACAAGGCGCCGATGGTCATGGCCATGGGCACGGCAGAGACGCAGGGCTCTGATTCTGTGACGCCGGTCGATGTGATCGAAACCGCGCCCGCCGCTACCCCCGCTCCACCACGCGCCGCCAACGCGCAGGCAGAGGCGCTGTCGGCATTGGGCAACCTTGGCTATGCCCCTTCAGAGGCCGCAGGAGCCGTGGCAGAGGCCGCTGGTGCCGCGCCTGAGGCAGACACCGCGGGACTGATCCGCGCGGCGCTGAAGCTGCTGGCGCCAAAGGGGTAAGGGATGCGATTGGCCGAAATCCTCATGGCGAGGGGCATTCAAACGCATGAAACTGCTGTCGTCCTTCATCGTCCATCAGAGCCGGGGTTGCGTGGCGCAATGGCCCATATCATACAAAATCGCCGCGAAATTTTTGAGGCGTATCAGTCGTTTCACAGCAAGACCGCGACGGCGACACTGCGTAGGCGGGCAAAAATGCTGTCTTTTGCGGAAACGGAACCGGGTGAAATGGTGTTTGTCGGCTTTTATGCCGCGGAGTTTGTTGGCCAGCGACCGAGCGCGGAGATTAATTTGGACCCTAGTGTTCTGGCCCTTCACAGGGACTATGGTATGGACCTGTGGCGGGAAGCCGATAATGAGAGTCAGCCATGGTTTGACGTGAAGTTGTTGCCTGAGATGGCTGATTTGGCGGGCCGTCTGCGAATCCGAACACCGGAGGGGCGCGCCTATGTGCGGTTGGCTGAAAACCTAGACGCGGAAGTCATCTCGATTGAGAGAGCCTCCAGGTATTCGCCACCATTTCCTGGGTGGCGCAAGCTGTGCTTGAAAACAGAAGATGTACGGTTTCTGCCTAACGCTTGGGCGACGAGGCTGCGCGAGTGGAGAGGGATTTACCTGATCGTCGACGAAAGCGATGGCGCTCGCTATGTCGGTAGTGCTTACGGAGCGGAGAATATTCTGGGGCGCTGGCAGCAACATTGTGCCGGAGAGGTGGGTGTCACAGTCGAGCTGGAGCGACGTGACACATCCTTTTTTAGGTTCTCAATCCTCGAGAGAGTTTCCCCGGATATGCCCCCGGAAGATATCATCGCAATCGAACATACATGGATGGAGCGTCTGCATACGCGTCAATTCGGGTTGAACGCATGACCGACCCGGACCCCACCCTGCGGCCCGACCCGCTGCCAGAGGACCGCGACCGCGCCCTGCGTCCGCAGATGCTGGGCGATTTCATCGGGCAGGCAGAGGCCCGCGCGAACCTGCGCGTCTTTATCCAAAGTGCGCGCCAAAGGGGCGAGGCGATGGACCACACGCTGTTCCACGGTCCCCCCGGTCTGGGCAAAACGACGCTGGCGCAGATCATGGCGCGCGAACTGGGCGTCGGCTTTCGCATGACCTCTGGTCCGGTGCTGGCCAAGGCCGGCGATCTGGCGGCAATCCTGACCAACCTCGAACGCAACGACGTGTTGTTCATCGACGAAATCCACCGTCTGAACGCCGCCGTCGAGGAAGTGCTCTATCCGGCGATGGAGGATTATGAGCTCGACCTCGTGATCGGCGAGGGACCGGCGGCGCGAACAGTTCGGATTGAATTGCAGCCTTTCACACTGGTCGGTGCGACGACGCGGCTGGGCCTGCTGACGACCCCCTTGCGCGACCGTTTCGGCATTCCGACACGGCTGAATTTCTACACCATCCCGGAACTTGAGACGATCGTGTCCGGAAACGCGGTCAAGCTGGGCGTGCGGATGGAAGGCGACGGCGCGCTAGAGATTGCACGGCGGTCACGCGGAACGCCCCGCATCGCGGGGCGCCTGCTGCGCCGCGTGGTGGATTTCGCCATCGTTGAGGGTGGCGGCGTGGTCAGCCGCGCGCTGGCCGACAATGCGCTGACGCGGCTAGGGGTCGACAACCTTGGCCTCGACGGTGCGGACCGGCGCTATCTGACGCTGGTGGCCGAGAACTATGGCGGCGGTCCTGTGGGCATCGAAACCCTCTCCGCCGCCCTGTCCGAAAGCCGCGATGCGCTTGAGGAGGTGGTGGAACCCTACCTCTTGCAGCAGGGGCTGATCAGCCGTACCCCGCGCGGGCGGATGCTGGCGCAAAAGGCGTGGACGCACCTTGGACTTGCCGCGCCCGTGCCGCCGGGACAGAGCACTCTGTTCGACAACTGACCGTCGGGCGGCGGGATTTGAGCATTTGACGTGAGAAGAAGCAGCATGGCACAAGACCTGACCCCAGAGGACATTGAAAAACTGTTCACGCGGTCGGATGGCAGCTATCTCTGCGCGCGCTGGGGCCGTCCCCTGTCGCCGATCGTCTTTGGCGTCGAAGAGACCACACTGCAGGTGATCAAAGGCGCGTTTGAGGCTGTTTGCGTGCTGGCGGGGCATCAGATGGCCGAAACGGATCCGGAACTGGGCGCCAACGTCATGGTATTCTTCTGCCGCGATTGGGCAGAGCTTCTCGATGTGCCGGACCTCGGTCGGATGATCGATGGCTTGGAAACGATGGTGGACCGGCTGGAGGCGGCGAACGCGAACCAGTACCGGGTGTTCCGTTTCGAAGCGGATGGCGGGATCAAGGCCTGCTTTGTTTTCCTTCGGATGGATGCGGAACTGGCCAAACTGCCCGCAGAAACGCTGGCGTTGGGGCAGGTGGTGCAGTCGATCCTGCTGTGGTCAGACACGGCCTTTGCTGACCGGTCGGCGCTGGCGCAGGTCGGGGGCGGGCAGGTGATCCTGCGCCCGGACATCGCCGATGTGATCCGGGCGGCTTATGATCCGGTGCTGCCGGTGGCGGCGACGGAGCCGGCCCATGCCTTGCGGCTGGCGGCGAGGATCGCGGCCGGACGTTGAGGGTGTCCACGCGTGGACACGCACCAGTGTCAGAAAAATCAATGGCTTACAGAGGCGTTTTTACGATCCGTTAGGGATTGGCCGGACGAGAGAGGGACTGCGCAAGGCCCTGGCTTCTTCTCTGTACAAATACCCCGGGGTCCGGGGCAGAGCCCCGGTCCGGCAGTGCAACACGCGCAGACATTGAACCCTCAGCGCACCATGCCGACAATCTCATAGGTCTTCGCCAGGATCGGGGAGGCGATTTCGCGTGCGCGCTCTGACCCGCGGCGCAGGATGGCGTCGATCTCTGCCGGATCGGCGGTCAGACGCTTCATCTCGGTCGAAATCGGCTCCAGCTTGGCAACCGCCAGATCGGCCAGTGCGGGCTTGAAGGTGCCAAATTGCTGGCCGGCGTGTTCTGCAATGACCTGATCGACGGTCAGATCCGCAAGAGCGGCGTAGATGTTTACCAGATTACGCGCCTCGGGGCGTTCAGCCAGACCCTCGGCGTTGTCGGGCAGCGGTTCCGGGTCGGTCCGCGCCTTGCGGATCTTTTGCGCGATGGTGTCCGCATCATCGGTCAGGTTGATGCGGCTCATGTCCGAGGGATCGGATTTCGACATCTTCTTGGACCCGTCGCGCAGCGACATGACGCGCGTGGCCGCACCCTCGATCACCGGCTCTGTCACCGGAAAGAAATCGACGCCGTAGTCGTTGTTGAACTTGATCGCGATGTCGCGGGTCAGTTCAAGGTGCTGTTTCTGATCCTCGCCCACCGGCACATGGGTGGCGTGGTACACGAGGATATCGGCGGCCATCAGCGCGGGATAGGCGAGCAGTCCCAGCGAGGCGTTCTGCGTGTTCTTGCCGGCCTTGTCCTTCCACTGGGTCATCCGCTGCATCCAGCCCATTCGGGCGACACAGTTGAAGATCCATGCCAGTTGCGCGTGCTCGGCCACCTGGCTCTGGTTGAAGAGGATGGATTTCTCCGGATCGACACCCGAGGCGATGAACCCGGCGGTCAGTTCCCGCGTCTGGCGGCGCAGTGCCTCTGGGTCTTGCCACACCGTGATCGCGTGCATGTCGACCATGCAAAAGACCGACTGGACGCCTTGATCCTGGCTGTCGGCAAAACGTTTCAGCGCGCCAAGGTAATTGCCCAGCGTCAGCCCGCCGGAGGGCTGGATGCCAGAGAAAACGCGCGGGGTGAAGGCGGAGTTGGGCTGGCCGTCTGACATGGGAACTCCCGAAGGGTGTGGATATTGCTGCGCGGCTGGCTTACCCATGCGGCTGAGGACCGTCAAGGAAGAGGCAGACCATGACCCATCCCCACAACGAAGCCCCGATCAACCCGCTGCCACCGGTGGTGGTTGCGCTGTTCCTTGTGCTTGCGGGGATAGAGCTGGTGATCTGGCTGGGCGGGCAGGGGATTATCGGCGGTCCGGCGGCGGTTGGCTGGCGGTCCAGTATGATCGAATCCTACGGGTTTTCAGGGCGCGCCTTTGACTGGATGCTGGAGACCGGGCAGACCCCGCCAGAGCTGATGGTGCGATTTGTCAGTTACTTGTTCCTGCATGCCAGTTTCAGCCATGGACTGTTTGCCATGGTGATCCTGCTGGCCATGGGCAAGATCGTCTCCGAGGTGCTGGGGGCGCTGGCCTTTGTGACGATCTTTTTCCTGTCCGGTATCATGGGCGCCGTGGCCTTTGGGTTGATAAGCGATGATCCGTGGCTGATCGGGGCGTTTCCGTCGGTCTACGGGTTGATCGGCGGGTTCACCTTTTTGCTGTGGATGCGGTTGGGGACGGCGGGCGCGAACCAGTACCGAGCCTTTTCGCTGATCGGGATGCTGTTGGCGGTTCAACTGATCTTTGGCGTTTTCTTTGGCGGCACCAACGACTGGATCGCGGATATTGCGGGTTTCATTGTCGGGTTCGGGCTGACGGTGGTTTTGGTCCCCGGCGGACGGGCGGGCGTGATGGCGCGTATTCGGCGGCGCTGACGCGGCCGGGATCGGCGCGTGCTAGAACAGGTCGTCGGGTAACCACGAACGGCTATAGCGCGGGGTGGCTGTCTCCAGCGTTTTCCCCCCGGTGAGAGCGGCGCTGACATATGCGTGCAGCGCCTGTGTCAGGTCCGGGTCACGGGCCAGCACCATGGCCTCTGTGTTCCAGCGGCAGGCGCGGCGGGTCAGTGTCGCTGAGCCTAGCAGCGTGACATCGTCAAACAGGCACAGCGTGGCTCTTTCGCAGGCGGTGGGATCGGCGTGGATTGTTAGCCGGTCGCCAAAAGCTGATTGTAGCAGGTGCAGGTTGGTGGCCTGCAGGGCACTGGCGCGGGCATCGTCCCATGTTCCTGTGGTCGCGGGTGGCAGCAGCAGCGTCACATCGGGGCCGCTAGGGGTTGCCGCCTCGGCCAGCGCCTGCGCCAGACCATCGTGGCGAAAGGCAGCGGTGCGGATCAGGACGCGGCGGCGGGCAGAGCCAAGCAAGCGGGACAGGGTCGCCTCTATGTCATCGGCAAAAGGACGCGGGCCAAGACCCCGTTGCGGGCGCGACAGCGTGCGCAGCAGGCGCAAATCTTCGCGGCTTTGCGGTCTGGCGGGGCAGGCAACGGGGGCGATGCGTGCGGCCAGGCTGGGGGCGCCGCTGCTGTGGGCATCTGCCCAAGTATCGGCAAACTGGCCGCGCAGCGCGCCGCAGAAATCCGCGTCCTCCACCGCAAGGGCAAGACCGGCAGGGCCATCGGTGCCCAGATCCGGCCCGCCGATCACCGCGCCCAGACCATCGGCGACCGCGAAACTTTGCGAGATGTCGGCAGGGCGGGGGATTGGTCCCGTGGATAGCAAAGCGCGCTGTACCGGGGTCAGACGAGCGGGGTCTTCCGCGCGGAGCGCGGCCAGTGCGGGTGCAAGGCGGCGGCGCAGGGATCGCGCGCGTAGGCCTGTAGCGCGCTGGCCGTGGGTGGCGCAGACCAATTGCGCCTCACCCTGCACCACATCGGCGAACCCCGACGCATGGGACCACGCCGCGCGGTGTCTGTCAGGCGACAGCAGCGGGTCCGTGTCGGCGATCAGGAGACGCAGGTCGATGCCACGGCGCGACAGCAGCGCCAGCAGATCGCCCCATGTCTCTAGCCCGCCGTCGCGCAGGTCGGACGTGATGAGGGGCGCTGTTGGCGACAGATGCGGCAGGCACAGCAGCAGTTCGCCTTTGGCCGTGGCGGCAAGGCGCTCCAGCGCTGCGGCGGTGTCTTTGGCGGAGAGCAGCGCACGGGTGGTCATGTGCGGGACCGTTTGAACATGGCCTTGACCTCGGACAGACGGAAGGCACCCAATGTCTGGCCGGCGATGCCATAGACCAATGCGCCCAGAACGATCAGGCCAAACAGGACCGCAAAACGCAGGTATGGAATGGCAAGCCATGGGGCGAGCAAGACGTTCAGGCCCCACAGCGCGGCGCCCATCACGACCGAGGCGGCGCAGATGCGCCACAGGCGATTGCGAAAGCGGGTGTCGAAGCGGGCGACCTCTCCCATTTTGCGGGCGCCGCGTGCCAGTTGCCAGACCATGATCCAGCCCGCCAGCGTGGTGGCGATGGCGGGGGCCAGCCAGCCGATAAAGGGCGACAGGCCGATGGCGATGGCGGCGTTGACCACCATGGCCCAGACGGCATAGCGGAACGGGCTGCGGGTGTCCTCACGCGCAAAGTAGAGCGGTTGCAGCACCTTCTGCAGCACAAAGGCCGGCAGTCCCAGACCATAGATCGCCACCGCCGTGGCGATGGCGGCGCTGTCGATGGCGGTGGTCGCGCCACGTTCGAACAGGACCGCCACCATCGGCAGCGGGATCACGATCAGCGCCACGGACGACGGGATCGTCAGCGCGAGGCTGAGTTCGCCTGCGCGGGAAAAGGCAGCGCGCCCGCCGGTGTCATCCTGCGCCTTGAGCCTGCGCGACAGATCCGGCAGCAGGACGATGCCGACAGCGATGCCAACGACGCCAAGCGGCAGCTGGTACAGACGGTCAGCGGCATACAGCCAGCCCACCGCCTTGTCGAAATGGCTGGCGACCTGCTGGCCGACCAGCAGGTTGATCTGCATAACGCCACCCGCAAGGGCCGCTGGCACGGCGATCACCAAAAGGCGTTTCATATCGGGGGTCCAGCGCGGCAGGCCGGGGCGAATGCGCAGGCCGGACCGTTCGGCCGCGACCCAGACCAGCGCCAGTTGCGCCATGCCTGCCACAGGAATGGTCCAGATCAGCCATTGGATCACCTCGCCCCCCAGTGCCACGCCCAAGGCCATCGACGCGCAGACGAGGATGTTGAGCAGGACCGGCGCGGCAGCGGCGGCGGCGAAATGCCCGGCGGTGTTCAGCGCGCCGGAAAACAGCGCCGCGAGTGAGATCAGCAGGATGTAGGGAAAAACGATGCGGCCATAGCCCACGGTCAGATCGAACCGGGCATCGCCGTAAAACCCGCCCGCCGTGGCCCAGACCAGCGCGGGCATAAAGATCATCGCCAATCCCGTCAGCCCAAGCAGAACCGTCGCCAGCCCGTTAAAGGCATCGCGGGCAAAGACCATCGGATGCTCTTCGCCTTCATATTTCTTGGAAAACAGCGGCACAAAGGCGGCGTTGAACGCGCCTTCGGCGAAAAATCGGCGGAACATATTGGGCAGGCGAAAGGCGGCGACAAATGCGTCCATCACCGGCCCCGGACCGATCAGGCCAAGGATCAGGATTTCGCGCACGACGCCCAGAACCCGGCTCATCAGGGTCCAGAAACCGACGGTCATGACACCGGCGACAAGGCGAATGGGTTTCATGGTTGTCTCGCTTGCTGCTCTGCCGACCCGCTTATCCCAAAGCGCCAGAGGGCGGAAGGGGAGGCGATGGAGGCTACAGCAGTGTCGTGGCCGCGACGGCAATCAGCAAGGCCCCGGCAAAGGCCATGTTGATGACCCGTCCGGCGCGCGGGCTGCGCACGGTGCGGGTCAACAGGCTGCCTGCACACAGCCATGCAAGATTGACAGCAAGAATCGTCAGCATCAGCAGGGCGGTTTTTACCAGCGCGTCGCCAAGTGGTGCCCCGGACACAAGGGTAAAGCCGGAAAAGACGGCGGCCATGGCGGCGTAGGCCTTGGGGTTGACCAGCGACAGCAGCGTGCCTTCGGTCCAGTGCGGAGGATTGCCCTGCGCCTTGGTAAGACCGATCGGCGGGGCTGTGGCGATCCGCCAAGCCAGCCAGAGGAAATAGGCGATGGCCCCAAGTGTCACCACCGGCGCGACGCCCGGCAGCGCCAGCAGAAGGGCCGACAGCCCACTGCCCACAATGGCAATCACCCCCAGCATGCCCAGCGTCAGCCCGGCCATGTAACGCAGCCCCTGCCTGCGCCCGAAGGCGGCACCAACCGCCGCGACCGACAGAGTATTCGGCCCCGGACTGCCCGTAAGGGCCAAGGCAACGACAAGGAATTGCGGCACATCTGACATGGCATCAGAATGCCGTGCTCTGCCGCGCATGCAATAGGTGGGGGGAAACGACCCGATTTTTGGCAAATGGCCTAACTATTGCGCTTTGCATGGCAAAGGGTTTTGCTAGGCTCTGAAATCGACCGCCAGAACTGTCCCGGAAAGGGCTTTGACGTGCCTGTTACCTTCAAAGTGCTGCCCGAACTCAATCTGGTGCTTTCCTGGTTTCGTGGCGATGTGTCCACCGCGCAGCATATCGCCTCTTTTCAGGCCTACGCCGCAGATCCGCTGTTTGATGGCAAACAGCATGTGCTGGTCGACATGTCCAATTGTACGCTGGAGAGCAGCTATTTCGACGACATGCAGCGTCTCGCCTACCAGATGAAAAGCTATTATTCGGTACGGGATCTATCGTCGAAGACATCGGCCTATGCGCCGGGCGACGTGGCCTATGGCATGTCGCGCATGTACCAGTCGATCACAGAGGGAAACAGTCCTTGGGCCTTTGGCGTGTTTCGCACGCGCCATGAGGCGATCGCCTTTGTCGACATCCAACCAGGCAGCGCGCAGGAGGCACTATTGCTCGCAAACTGGGATGCTAATTGAGCAAGGTGGCTTCTGCTGCTCTAAGTTGAGTTGTTGGTGTGAAAAGCCCGGCAGGATTGCCAGACGATTGGCGTTCGCGTAGCCTGACGTCATAGAGACAGTCCTTTGAGGATTCCAAATTCCATGACCGCCGCCGTGTGCAGATGGTGTTCCAACACATTGCCAGCACAGGATGCCAAGGTCTGTACCGCCTGCAACATGAGCCAGAATGTGGTCTATGAGCGTGCTCGGCAGACGATCACGGTGGCAACCCTGCTGGGCTTTGTGACCTCGGCGTTGTTGTTTGTCTGGCAACCGATGCTGGACGGCTACCACCGGCTGTTCACCACGCCCAGCCTGACCGTGACGGCCTTTATGACCGAGCGGGATGGCCTGCTGAGGAACACCGGGAAGTTGCCGATTTTTGCCTCACATATCGAGATTGTGCCGGTAGACGCGTCGCGCCGCGCGGTGGTGTCCATCGCGCAAGAGCTTGCGCCGGGTGAGACGATTTCGATTGATACGCGCGGGCTATATGCGCAGCGGGTCGAGAAATCCGATACGCTGGAGCCATGGATCTTTTCCGTGGCGGCACCGGATCCGGTATTTGCAATGATTGGCGAGGACAGTCGTGTGATCCCGGTCTATGCGGCCCGCGACGATTACCAGCTGAAGGCCCAGATCGCCCATGCTGAACAGAAACAGGCCGCCAGATCGAACGGTGGCCGGGCCGTCGGACTGCCGACAAAGGTGAACATCAAGGATGCGACCTGTGAGGTGCATTTTTCCACCAAGGCGCAGGGGGCAGAGCGGTCGGCGTTCGACTGTGTCATGCTGTTGGCGTCCAAAGGATCGCTGACCGGGCTGTTCCCGATCCGTGAGGTTCCGCCGGCGGCGGGCGCAGGCGACGGTCCGGCCAAATCGGACGGCGACGATTGAGCCCGACACAGGGAGACAGGGAATGAGACGGATTGCAATTGGCACGGTGCTGGCGCTGGTCGGGACGCAGGTCGCCGCAGATGGGCATGAAATGCCCGGCTCTGCGTTGTTGATGCACGGGTTCGACCCCGACCAGATCATCGGGGTCAGCCCGCTATTTCAGGCGTCGCCAATAGAACTGCTGACGCAGGATCCGGCAGAGATGCTGCGCGATCAGGTGCCGGATTTCACGCTGCCGGACAGCACGCGGAACGGGGGCGTGCTGATGGACGAGGGGCTGCGCGGGCTGGACCCGCAGGCCGTCACCCATGTGCGGCTGGTCTGGATCGAGATTGACGGTGAGGTCTATTGCATCACCGAAACCTCGACCCAGGATACTGCGCCGGATTCGTAGCGCGTCAGTCCCGCGCCCGTTCTGACCCTTCTGCAATCGCGGCGCGCAGCTTTTTCTCGATCAGGTCGCGCTTGACCTTGGAGTGCAGCTTTAGCCCGAACATGTCCTTGACGTAGAAGGCGTCGACCACCTGTTCGCCATAGGTCGCGATGACCGCAGAGGCGATGTAGATGTTCAGGTTGGCCAGCGTGCGGGTGAGATCATACAGCAGGCCGGGGCGGTCGCGGGTGTCCACCTCGATGATGGTAAAGATCTCAGAGCCATCGTTGTCAAAGGTGATGTGTGTCGGTACCCGGAACGCTTTTTCACGCTTCTTGAGCTTGTCCTTGGGACGGATCGCCTCTCGTGTGACAACCTCCCCCTTCAGGGTCTTGCGGATGGTTTCGCGCAGGCGCGGGATGCGGGTGTCCTCATAGGGAGAGCCTTCGGCGTCCTGAATCCAGAACGCGGCGGTGGCGTAGCCGTCCTTGGTGGTGAAGGTCCGCGCATCGACGATGTTGGCTCCGGACAGCGCCAGCGCCCCGGCGAGGCGGGAAAAGATGCCGGGATGATCCTGAAGCGCAAAACAGACGCGGGTGGCGTCGCGGTCCTCATCCGGGTGGATGTCGATCTTGATCTCATCTTCCTGAAGGTCGCGCAGAAGTTTGGCGAACACCACATGCGCGGTGACATGCAGGCCTTGCCAATAGGGCGGATAATGACGCCGGATTTCGGCAACCAGCGCCTCTTTTTCCCAGTCCGACAGTGCCTCGCGCAGGGCCTTGCGCGCCTCTGTGCCGCGATTTTCACGGTTGAGCGCCTCCATCCCGCCTTCCAGTGCGCGGCGGGTCTGGCGGTAGAGCGCGCGGATCAGCGCGGCTTTCCAGTTGTTCCAGACGCCGGGGCCGACACCGCGAATATCGCAGACCGTCAGCACGCATAGCAGATCCAGCCGTTCGCGCGTTTGCACGGCCTTGGCAAAGTCGCGAACGGTGCGCGGATCGGCGATGTCGCGCTTTTGCGCCATGTCGGACATCAGCAGGTGATAGCGGACCAGCCATTCCACCGTGGCGCATTCGCTTTTGTTCAGGCCAAGGCGCGGCGCGACACTGCGCGCGATGCGTGCACCGAGGATCGAGTGGTCCTCATCCCGGCCCTTGCCGATGTCGTGCAGCAGCAACGCCACATAAATAACGCGTCGGTTGATACCCTCTTTGAGGATCGTCGACGCAACCGGCAGTTCCTCTGTCAGATGGCCCAGTTCGATTTCCGACAGGTTCCAGATGCATTGGATGGTGTGTTCGTCCACCGTGTAGTGGTGATACATGTTGAACTGCATCATCGCGACGATGGGCGCAAATTCGGGGATGACGGCGGCCAGCACGCCGAGTTCATTCATCCGGTGCAGGGCACGTTCCGGGTTGCCGTGTTTCAGCATCAGATCAAGGAACAGGCGGCGCGCCTCTTCGTCCTGACGGAAGCCGTTGTCGATCAGGTGCAGGTTCGCCTTGACCAGGCGCATAGCGTCGGGGTGGATCAGCAATCCGGTGCGCAGGCCTTCCTCGAACAGGCGCAACAGGTTCAGCTTGTCCGACAGGAACGCCTCATCGTCGTCCAGCGCAAGGCGGTTGTTGACCACGCGGTAGCCGGGTTTGACCTGTGGCGGACGGTTGAACAGCCGCTGGATTAGTGGGGCACCCTTGGTGTGATCCGCCTCCAGCGAGGTCAACAGGATACGGGTCAGATCACCGACTGCGGTGGCGTGGCGGAAATAGTCCTGCATGAACCATTCCACTGCGCGGCGGCCGCCTCGATCATTGTAGCCCATGCGCGCGGCCACCTCGACCTGCATGTCAAAGCTGAGCTGTTCGTTGGCGCGCCCTGCCGCGAGATGCAGGTGACACCGCACGGCCCAGAGAAAACGCTCCGCCTGAACAAAGGTTTCGTATTCCTCGGGGCGAAACACACCTGCAGTGACCAGTTGCGACACATCGTCGGTGTGGTGGACGTATTTGATGATCCAGAACAGCGATTGCAGATCACGCAACCCGCCCTTGCCCTCCTTCACGTTGGGCTCGACCATGTAGCGTTGGCCTTGCTTGTCGTGGCGGGCGTCGCGTTCGGACAGCTTGGCCTCGACAAATTCACGCGCCGTGGCGTTGAAGAGATCGTTCCAGAGCGTCTTTTCCAGATCGTCGGAAAGCCCCCGGTCGCCGATGAGAAATCGGCTTTCCAACATGGCGGTGCGGATGGTGAAATCCTCGCCGCCCAGGCGAAGGCAGTCCCGCACGGTGCGAGAGCTGTGGCCGACCTTCAGCCGCAAGTCCCACAAAATGTAGAGCATCGATTCAATGACGCTCTCGGCCCAGGCGGTGATCTTGTAGGGGGTCAGGAACAGCAGATCGACGTCGGAATAGGGGGCCATTTCGCCACGGCCATAGCCACCCACCGACAGGACGGACAGCCGCTCTGCCTCTGTCGGATTGGGACGACGGTGCAGGACCTCGGTGGCGATTTCAAAGGTCAGGCGGACGATGCAATCGGTGATCCAGGTATAGGATCGGGTGGTCCGACGCGCGCCAAACGGCTCCAGCGCAAAGGCCTCTGCCACCGCTGCGCGCCCGGCGTCGCGGGCGTCGCGCAGGGTGGCGACAGTATGTTTGCGGATGTCGGTTTCCGCGGAGCTTTTCGGCAGGCCGGAAAACAGCGCGCTGCGCACCGCCGAGAGATCAAAGATCTCTGCGGCGGGCGCGATCAGGTCATCGGGGAGGGTTTCTGTCTCAGAAACCGCCGCCGGAGAGGTTGCTTGGGGCAGGGTCAAGGATCACCATCTGCTTGTCTTTTACCGTGGCCACCGCCAGCGCGCGCCGGTTGGTGCCATCGTTCAACAGTCGGAATACACCGCCCGTCCCGGTAAAGCCAGTCGAGGTGAGAGCCGTTGTGGACAGCGCGTCTGCGCGCCCGGCCACTGCCAGAGTGCCGATGGCGCTGATCCCGTCATAAGCCAAACCGGCCAGCGGGTGCGGATCGGTGCCATAGGCAGTCTTGTAGCGGGCCGAGAACGCAGCAAGGCGCTGGGTGTCCGGCAGGGCGAACCACGCGCCTTCGGCGCCGGGCAACGCAAAGAGATCGGGACGGACATCCCAACGAGTCAAGCCCAGGTATTGAACCTTGTCAGCCGTAACCCCGGCCTCTGGCAATTGTGTCAGCAGCATCTGCATCGCGGCGTTGGTTGCGTCCGTGGTGATAAAGATGCTGTCGGCAGCACCGGAGTTGACCACACGACCAGCGGCCTTGGCGGCGTTCGTCACGCCCTCGATCGAAAGTTGGTAAGGCTGCGCGCCGACAACTTGGACACCGGCGGCAGTCGCGGCCTTTTCGATGGCAAGTTTGCCCAATTGGCCCGCCACGTCGTCAGAATACAGGATCACCATCTTGGATTTGCCGTTGCGGCGGGCATGCTCGACCATGCGCAGGGCGGTGTTGTCAAAAGTCGCGCCCAGGATGAACACGTTGCCGCCGGCAATGGTCGGGTTGTTCGAAAAGCCCAGAACGTTGATGCCTTCGTCTGTCACCGCCAGACCTGCGGCGTTCACTGCATCGGCGCGCAACGGCCCCAGAATGATTTTGGCGCCGTCATCGACCGCTTTCTGGGCCACCGCTGCGGCAGCGGGTGCCTGACCGCCGGTGTCATAGACACGCAGGTCGATGATCACGCCGTCGCCAAGGTCCGCCATTGCCAGCCGTGCTGCGTTCTCCAACGCGGTGGCGATGGGGGCCGCGCCGCTGTCCGACTGTGGCACCAACAGGGCGACAGGGATCGGTTTTGCGGTGTTGATCCGGGGACCGTCGCCGCCGTCACCACCAAGGCCGGGCAGGCCCGATGGATCACAAGCGGCCAGCGTGAGGGCCGCAGCCAGACCGGCCAATGGGCGCAGCGCCTTGCGGAGGTTGGTAAAAATGGCAAACATGGACTACAGGCTCCCTCGTGTTCTGCGCTTTTGGTGCGACACGGGTAGTGTGCGGCGCGATTTGCCGCCGATCATAAAGAAGCGGGAAAGGGGGGGCCAGTGACGATTGCGGACAATGGTACGTCTGGTGGCGGATTGACGCCGGGTTTATATTTGATCGCCACCCCGATCGGCAACGCGCGCGACATCACCCTGCGGGCGCTGGACCTGCTGGTGGCTGCGGATGTGCTGGTGGCAGAGGATACGCGCAGCCTGCGGCGGTTGATGGAGATCCACGGCGTGACGCTGGGGGACCGGCCGCTATTGGCGTACCACGACCACAACGGGGCGCGAATGCGACCGCGCCTGATGGCGGAACTGGAGGCGGGACGTTCGGTGCTCTATGCGTCCGAGGCGGGAACGCCGATGATCTCGGATCCCGGTTTCGACCTTGCCCGCGCGGCGTCCGAGGCGGGGCATGCGGTGACCAGCGCGCCGGGGGCAAGCGCCGTGATCACGGCGCTGACTCTGGCCGGGTTGCCGACGGACCGGTTTCTGTTCGCCGGATTCCTGCCGAACGCGGGTGGGCCACGCAAAGCCGTGCTGCGGGATCTGTCGGGCGTCCCGGCGACGCTGGTGTTCTACGAATCCCCCAGACGGCTGCCCGAGATGTTGGAAGCCGCGCAAGAGGTGTTGGGCGACCGCGAGGCCGCGGTTTGCCGCGAACTGACCAAGAAATTCGAGGAAACCCGGCGCGGCCGCCTGTCCGACCTTGCCGAACACTACCGCGAGTCACCGGCAAGAGGTGAGGTCGTCGTGGTGATCGGAAAGGGCGATTCAGCATCTGTTAGGGAAATTGACCTAGAACATGAGGTGAACAAGGCGCTGGAAACGATGTCGGTGCGGGATGCGGCGGACTTTGTCTCGGCACGGTTCGGGGTCAAACGGCGTCCGGTCTATCAATTGGCCATGCGCCTCTCTGACAGGGGGAACGATGGTGACACATGATATGGTTGGAAACGGGCGTCAGGCGACCGGGCGGTGCGGCTATCACGCCGGGCTTGCGGCCGAGGATGGTGTCGCATTGGATTATGCACGCCGTGGATATCCCCAGTTGGCGCGCCGTTGGCGTGGGCAGGCGGGAGAAATCGATCTTGTCGTGCAGGATGGTGACGGTGTCGTCATGGTCGAAGTCAAGAAAAGTCGCAGTTTCGCGCGGGCTGCCGACCGACTGTCACAGCGTCAGATCGGGCGGCTAATGCAGGCGGCTGAGGAGTTTCTGAGCACCCAGCCGCGCGGCTCCCTGACGGATGTACGCTTCGATGTGGCGCTGGTGAATGCGCGCGGTGAAATCAAGGTGATTGAGAACGCGCTCTACTGAATCCGCGTGGATGAAAAGTTCCTGTGCGGCGGCGCAGGGCCTCGCCTGCATTGCGCCCGCTCGCATCCTGCGCCATCTATGGCAAGAGACTTGCAGGGAAAGCACATGAAAATCGCCTTTCAGATGGACCCGATCACCGGGGTAGACATCAACGCCGACAGCTCTTTCCGCCTCGCCGAAGAGGCGCAGGCGCGGGGACATCAACTGTTCTATTACGGGCCGGACCAACTGGCCTATGAAGAGGGCCGGGTGACCGCGCGCGGCCATTGGATGACCGTACAACGGGTTGCCGGAACTCCTGCTGTACTGGGGGAACGTGTGGCCGTCGATCTGGCGGATATGGACGTGATCTGGCTGCGGCAGGACCCGCCGTTCGACATGCACTATATCACGACGACCCATCTGTTGGACCGGCTCAAGGACGACGTGCTGGTTGTGAATGATCCGTTTTGGGTGCGCAACTCGCCCGAAAAGCTGCTGGTGCTGAATTTTCCAGACCTGACGCCCCCGACAGCCATTGCGCGCGACCTTGGGGTTTTGCGCGCGTTCCGGGCAAAGCACGGCGACGTGATCGTCAAGCCTCTGTACGGCAATGGTGGCGCGGGGGTCTTTAAGCTGGGCGCCAGCGACAGTAACCTCAGTTCGCTTTACGAGATGTTCACGGGCTTTTCGCGAGAGCCATTGATCGTGCAAAAATATCTGCCGGCAGTGTCTAAGGGGGACAAGCGGGTGATCCTTGTCGATGGCGAAGCTGTGGGTGCTATCAACCGTGTTCCGGCTGAGGGCGAGGTGCGGTCCAACATGCACGTCGGTGGGCGGCCGGAAAAGGTGGCTTTGACCGAACGAGACCTGGAAATCTGCGCGGCTATCGGCCCAGTGCTGAAAGAAAAGGGCCAAATTTTTGTCGGCATTGACGTGATCGGCGACTGGCTGACAGAGATCAACGTGACCTCACCGACAGGAATTCAGGAACTGGAACGGTTCGACGATATCAACGTCGCCGAAAAGATCTGGCAAGCGATTGAGGCCAAACTGCCGTGAGCCTGATGCGCCCGGTTCTGAATCGCTGGCTGAGATGGGCTGAAAAGCCTCATCTCGCCCGTGAACAGGATCCGCTGGCGCTGCGCAAGGCGTTCGAACGAAAGGCTCGATTTTTCTTTCGGGCACCATTCGGGACGCGGTTCAAACGCGACAGGCAAGGCAATGTGCCTGTGCTTTGGGTCAACAAGACTGAAAGCGGCCCGCTGATCTTGTACCTGCATGGCGGGGCGTTCGTGATGGGCTCTCCCGATACGCACAAGGCAATGATGGGGTATTTGTCGCGCGCCGCCGGTCTGTCGATCTGCCTGCCGGACTACAGGCTGGCGCCAGAGCACCCTTTTCCCGCCGGACTTGACGATGCACTGTCCTGCTATGGCGCGGTCATGGACCGTCCCGGCGGCGTGGTGCTGGGCGGCGACAGTGCGGGTGGCGCAATGGCGCTTGCGCTATTGGCAGAGATCTTGCGGCTGGGCCTACCGATGCCACTGGGGGTATTTGCCTTTTCACCTCTGACCGACATGGGGTTTTCGGGCGACAGCGTGCAGTGCAACGCCGAGGCGGATGTGATGCTGCCGGTGTCGCGGGCCCAGGATACGGCGATGCTATATCTGTCGGACCATGACCCGCGCGATCCGCGTGCCTCACCGCTATACGCGGATTTCGCGGGCGCGGGGCCGGTCTGGATGACCGTCGGTGATACGGAATTCCTGCTGGACGACACGCGTCGCATGACATCGCGGCTGCGTGCGCAGGGCGTCGCGGTGACCGAAGTTGTCGCGCATGATCTGCCGCATGTCTGGCCGATGTTTCACAACATTTTGCCCGAAGGCCGCGCGACGTTGCGGGCGGTGGCGGGCTGGATCAACTCTCTTTCGCGGTCAGAAGGCGATAGCTGAGCGCCTCGGCCACATGGGGGCGACAGACATCCGGGCTGTCGTCCAGATCGGCGATGGTGCGGGCAACCCGCAAAACCCGGTGATAACCGCGTGCCGTCAGCGCAAAACGGTCGGCAGCGCGGGTGAGCAGGGCGCGCCCCTCTTCGTCCGGTGTCGCGATCTCATCCAGGCACTGGCCTTCGGCATCGGCATTGGTACGCAGTTCTTCGTGACCAGCAAAGCGGGCTTCTTGTACGGCGCGTGCGGCGGCGACGCGAGCGGCGACCTCGGCCGAGGTGTCCCCTGACGCAGGCAGGTCAAGATCGGCAAAGCCCACCGGTGGCACCTCTAGCCGCAGGTCGAACCGGTCCATCAGCGGACCAGAGATGCGGCCAAGGTAGTCCTCGCCGCAGTTCGGCGCGCGGGAGCAGGCCTGTGCGGGATCGGTGAGATAGCCGCATTTGCAAGGGTTCGCCGCCGCCACCAGCAGAAACCGCGCCGGATAGCGGATGTGGGCATTGGCGCGCGACACCATCACCTCGCCGGTTTCGATCGGCTGGCGCAGGGTTTCCAGCACACCGCGCGGAAATTCAGGGAATTCGTCCATGAACAGCACACCATTGTGCGCAAGGCTGATCTCTCCGGGTTGGGCAGTGCGCCCGCCCCCGATCAGGGCCGCCATCGACGCGGTGTGATGCGGTTCGCGAAAGGGGCGGGTTCTGGAAATGCCGCCATCGGTCAGCAGCCCGGCGATGGAGTGGACCATCGAGGTTTCAAGCGCTTCAATGGGTGTCAGCGGCGGCAGGATGCCGGGCAGGCGCGCGGCCATCATGGATTTCCCGGACCCGGGCGGCCCGATCATCATCAGGTGATGGCGTCCAGCGGCAGCGATTTCCAGCGCTCGTTTGGCGCGCTCCTGCCCCTTGACGTCGCGCAGGTCGCGCGAAGTGGAATTCGGGGTGATCTCTCCGGGTGTGGCCGGTTCCAGCACATTGGCCCCGGAAAAGTGGCGCACGATGTCCAGCAGGTTACCCGCACCGATCACGGTGCAGGCCGAGACCCATGCTGCCTCTGCTCCGGAGGCGCGCGGACAGATCAAAATGCGATCTTCATCTGCGGCGGCCATAGCAGCGGGCAGGGCGCCCACCACCGGCAACAGGTCGCCATCAAGGGACAACTCGCCCAGGGCCACCGTCTGGGCGATTGCGTCCTTTGGCAGGATGTCGAGGGCGGCCAGCAGGCCAAGCGCGATGGGCAGATCGAAATGTGACCCGACCTTGGGCAGGTCGGCCGGGGCAAGGTTCACCGTAATCCGTTTGGACGGCAACGCGATGGCCAACGAGGTCAGCGCCGTGCGCACCCGGTCGCGGGCCTCTGACACTGCCTTGTCCGGTAGGCCGACGATGGAAAAGGCGGGCACGCCGGGGGTGACGGCGCATTGCACCTCTACCGGGCGCGCCTGCACCCCTTCGAAAGCGACCGTGTGGGCGCGCGCAACCATGAACCTCTCCGTGTCGGAACTGAAAGGAGCCTGCGTCGGTCTTGGTTAGTAATTGGTTAACGCGCGCTGGGACGGGTTAAGAAACCGCGGCTGTTCCGTCGCGCAGGGCGACAAACTCTGGCCAGGCGTCCGGGTCATTGACCGTCTTGTCACGGCAAAAGGCGTTACAAAAGCCAAAGACGCGGCCATCGGTTTCCATCAGGTGTGTGACCGGATCGCCGGAGTAGGGGCAGGCAGTGTTTTCCGCTGTGCCGGTGTCCACCGCCGGCGCGGCGCGGGGGACCGGACCCGGCCAAGGCGTCTTGGCATAGTCGCGGTCATACCAAGGCAGTGTCGCGCCCCGTGCGAGGCCCATCGCGCGCCAACGGCGAAAGGCCGGGTCGGCGAGATGGGCATCAACATAGGCGCGCACCTTGTCGGACACGGGCAAGGCATAGCCTGCGATCCGTGCCGCGACCGGGGCGTAAAACGCATCGGCGACTGAGTATTCGCCACAGAGCCACGGACCGCCAGACTGGTCCAGCGCGTGAGTCCACAACACCTCCAACCGCGCCAGATCGGCTTGCAAACTGTCCGGGACAGGGGTTTCGGCATAGGCGGTGCGCAGGTTCATCGGGCACAGTTCGCGCAATGTGCCAAAGCTGGCGTGCATTTCCGACGCAAGGCCACGCGACAGGGCGCGCAGCGCCGGATCGGCGGGCCAGAGACCGGCCTGCGGATAGCGGTCATTCAGCTCCTCCGCGATGGCAAGGCTGTCCCAGATCACGGTGCCGTCTTCGGTGACCAGTGTAGGGACGGTGCGGGCCGGAACCATTGCGGCCATCTGCTCAGCCACGCTGGCCTGCATGAAGTCGACCAGTTCGATCCCGACCGGGATGCCAAAGCGACGGAACAGCAGCCAAGCCCGCAAGGACCAGCTGGAATAACTGTAGTCGCCAAGAAAAAGCCTATCCGCCATGGAACCTCTCCGGTGGTGTTTGCGTTTTAGTAACGAAGCATAGGGGCATCCGGAAATCAGATTTCGTGAAAGGGGTGATCACCGACCGAAATCATCACGAAAATCTCAGGACGCAGCAAATTTTGGCCGCAAAGTGATCCGCCAGTCCGCACCCGGCGTATCAGAATAAATGCCCCGAACCCGAGGGGCGCGAGATCACCAGGGGAACGAAAATGGCACTTGATACTTTCAATGACCAGAGCATGTCGCGCCGGGCCATGAAGGCCGAGTTGCTGGATGCGGAAACGGAATTGCGTTTGGCTTATGCTTGGCGCGATGACCGCGACGAACAGGCGCTACACCGGCTCATCACAGCATATATGCGGTTGGCGATTTCAATGGCGTCCAAGTTCAAGCGCTACGGCGCGCCGATGAATGATCTGATCCAAGAGGCCGGTCTGGGCCTGATGAAGGCGGCGGACAAGTTCGACCCGGACCGCGGCGTGCGATTTTCGACATACGCGGTGTGGTGGATCAAGGCATCCATTCAGGACTATGTGATGCGCAACTGGTCGATGGTGCGAACCGGATCGACCTCTTCGCAAAAGTCCCTTTTCTTCAACATGCGCCGCGTTCAGGCCCGGATAGAACGTGAGGCGGCGGCCTCGGGTCAGGAGTTGGACGGACATCAGCTTCGCCACAAGATCGCTACTGAGATCGGAGTGCCTATGCGCGACGTCGAGATGATGTCGGGGCGGCTGTCGGGATCGGATTTCTCTCTAAACGCGACCCAGTCGGCAGAGGATGAGGGCCGCGAATGGATCGACACCATCGAGGATGATGGCGCACAGGCGTCAGACATAGTCGAAGACACGCACGACCGTGAGCAACTGCGCGATTGGCTGGTTCAGGCACTGGGATCGCTGAATGATCGAGAGCGCTTCATCGTGCGCGAACGCAAATTGCGGGACGACTCCCGGACATTGGAATCGTTGGGCGATGAACTGGGCCTGTCGAAAGAGCGGGTGCGCCAGCTGGAGGCGGCAGCCTTTGGTAAAATGCGCAAGGCACTAGAGGCGCAAAGCGGAGAAGTGCATCACTTCCTCGCATGAGATGGTTCAATTTCCTTTGCTTGATGGCTTTTTCCTCTTCCGTTGGGGCAGACCGAAGCCGGGCTAACCTGCCTGTGGAGAGATTTGACCCGATCGTAATCACGCCACCGTTTGATCGGGGCGCTTCCTAAGACATATTTCGCAAGGCTGAACGTGCAGGAAGCCCCGGATCAGGTCCGGGGCGGGCGGCGTTGTCGGGGACAGGTCTTGCGGACAGGCGCGGGTGCTGCATAGTGCGGGCGTCTAAAAAGGGGGGCGTGACGTGCTGGCCGGAAAACGCATTCTGCTGATCATCGGCGGCGGTATTGCCGCCTACAAATGTCTCGACCTGATCCGGCGGCTGCGAGAGCGCGGTGCGTCAGTCACGCCGGTGATGACGCGCGCGGCGGAGCAGTTTGTGACGCCGCTGTCCGTCTCTGCGCTGGCAGGGGAAGAGGTCCACCGCGACCTATTTGACCTGACCAAGGAAGCAGAGATGGGCCACATTCAGCTGAGCCGCGTGGCGGACCTGTTGCTGGTGGCCCCCGGCACCGCCGACCTGATGGCAAAGATGGCGGGCGGGCACGCGAATGATCTGGCCACCACGCTGCTGATGGCGACCGACACGCCGGTGATGATGGCACCGGCGATGAATGTCCGTATGTGGGACCATCCGGCGACGCAGCGCAATCTGGTCACTTTGCAGGCGGATGGGGTGCGGGTGGTTGGACCCAATGCGGGCGACATGGCCTGTGGCGAACATGGTCCGGGCCGCATGGCCGAACCGATGGAGATCATCGCCGCGATGGAGCGGTTCTTTGACGTCGGTCCGCTGGCGGGGCGGCGTGTGTTGGTCACATCCGGCCCCACGCATGAGCCGATTGACCCAGTGCGTTACATCGCCAACCGATCATCCGGGGCACAGGGCACTGCGATTGCAGAGGCTCTGCGCGATCTGGGGGCCGAGGTTGTCTTTGTCACTGGCCCCGCCGATGCGGCGCGGCCTAATGGCGTTCAGGTTGTTGAGGTCCAGAGTGCGCGTGAGATGCACGAAGCGGTTATGGGGGCCTTGCCGTTTGAAGCGGGGGTTTTCGCGGCGGCGGTGGCGGATTGGCGCGTGGCCAGCGCGTCGGATGCCAAGATCAAGAAGATTGGGGGCAAACTGCCGGTGCTGGAGTTTGCCGAGAACCCGGACATCCTGCGCGAGGTGGCGCAATTGACCGATGGACGGCCCGCGCTGGTCGTGGGCTTTGCCGCCGAAACCAACGATGTGGTCGAAAATGCCACCGCCAAGCGCGCGCGCAAGGGCTGTGACTGGATCCTTGCCAATGACGTGTCGCCAGCGACGGGGATCATGGGCGGGGCCGAAAATGCCGTGGTGCTGATCTCTGACGGCGGCGCGGAAAGCTGGCCGCGTGCCTCCAAGCGGGCGGTGGCCGAAAAACTGGCGGGCCGGATCGCCGAGGCGCTGGGGGCGGTCGTGCGCGCGCCCGGTCCATGGGATGGTGCGCGTGGACGTGGCGGAGAGTGAGTATTTGACCCAAGAAGAAGCACAGGTTGCGATTGCCTTTGAATGGGAAGACGCGGCGGACAGGGCGTTGGGCCTGCCGGTCTATGCAACGGCCGGGGCGGCGGGTGCGGATCTGCGCGCCAACTTGCCCGACCGGGGACAAATGGTGCTGGCGCCGGGTGCGCGGGCATTGGTGCCGACGGGGCTGCGGATTGCGATTCCGGGTGGGTTTGAGGTGCAGGTGCGGCCTCGATCCGGGCTGGCACTCAAGCACGGGATTACACTGCCAAATGCGCCGGGCACGATTGACAGCGATTATCGTGGGCCGCTGGGGGTGATTGTCATGAACGCCGGGGATGAGACGTTTGTGATCCATCACGGCGATCGGATTGCACAGATGGTGGTGGCCCCGGTTGTGCGGGCAGTTTTCCAAGAGGGCGCGCTGGCGGAAACCGCGCGCGGGATGGGCGGCTTTGGCTCGACCGGGCGCAACTGATGCTGCTGGTTATCGGGGTTGCGGCGGTGATCTGGACGATTGGCCACCTGATGAAGGTGCCGCGTGGTGTGCGGTTTAATTTACTTGGACTGCTATACGTCGCCGTCCTGATGGTGCAGGTGGTGCTGCCTGAGGGCCATCCGTTGCGCGAGGCGACCGGCGGCAATGCTGCCGGTTGGTTGATTCTGGGCGGGTTGATTGCGCTGGGGGTGGGGTATGCGCTGATCCTGCGCCGGGTCAAGGCGCGCGTGCTGGACAACGAGGCCAAAGAGATCCCCAAGCCCGATCCGGGCAAGTTCCGCGACGGTGAGCTGGAGCGGTACGCCCGCCATATCGTGCTGCGGGAACTGGGCGGGCCGGGGCAGAAGCGTTTGAAGCAGGCAAAGGTGCTGGTGGTGGGGGCTGGTGGCCTTGGCTCACCGGTTCTGTTGTATCTGGCGGGCGCGGGTGTGGGCACGGTGGGCGTGATCGACGATGATGTGGTGGACAGCGGCAATCTGCAACGGCAGGTCATCCACTCGGATGCGCGGATCGGAATGCCAAAGGTGTTTTCCGCACAGGCCGCGATGGAGGCTTTGAACCCCTATATACAGGTGCGCCCTTACAAGCGGCGGCTGACGGAGGACGTCGCGCACGACTTGTTGGCGGAGTATGACGTGGTGCTGGACGGCACCGATAATTTCGACACCCGCTATCTGGTGAACCGGGCCTGTGTGGCGGCGGGCAAGCCGTTGATTTCAGGTGCGCTCAGCCAGTGGGAGGGCCAACTGTCGGTGTTTGACCCGGCGCAATCCGGTCCCTGCTATCAGTGTATTTTCCCTGAGGCCCCCGCCCCGCATTTGGCGCCAAGTTGCGCTGAGGCAGGCGTTTTGGGGCCATTGCCCGGCGTGGTGGGGTCCATGATGGCGGTGGAGTGTATCAAGCTTATCGCCGGGTCCGGGGCCGTGTTGCGGGGCGAGATGCTTATCTATGACGCACTATGGGGCGAGACCCGCAAGATTAGATTGAAACGCCGCGAGGATTGCGCGGTTTGCGGCGCGAGCCACAAGAAACCGAAGACCCCGATTGAAGCGGGCGGCACCGGCGCTTAGCTAGACGGTGACACACAGGAGATTCCCATGACCAATCCGCTGCTTTCCGACTGGCAGACGCCATTTGGCATCGCTCCCTTTGCCGAGATTTCCGATGAGGATTTTGCCCCGGCGCTGGATGAGGCACTTGCCGCCCACATGGTCGAGATCGAGGCGATTGCCGACAACGCCGAACCTGCGACGTTTGCAAATACCATCGAGGCAATGGAAGGATCCGGAGAGGCGCTGGACAAGGTGCTGGGCGTGTTTTTCAACTTGTCCGGGGCGGACAGCAACGACAAACGGCAAGAGCTGCAAAGGGATTTCAGCCCGAAACTGTCGGCGCATTCCTCGGCGATCTATGCGAACGCGGCGCTGTTCGGGCGCATTCAGGATCTGTGGGATCGGCGGGACGAACTGGACTTATCCGAGGAAGAGGCGCGGGTTTTGTACCTGACGCATCGCGGTTTCGTGCGGGCGGGGGCCGCGCTGAAGGGCGATGAGGCGGACCGCATGACGGCGGTGAAATCGCGACTGGCGGTGCTGGGCACAGAGTTCACGCAAAACCTGCTGAAAGACGAATCCGCCTGGTCGATGGTGCTGTCGGAGGCGGATCTGGAGGGATTGCCAGAGTTTGTCATCGACACGGCGCGGTCCGCCGGAGAGGCGGCGGGCGCGGAAGGGCCGGTTGTAACGCTGTCGCGGTCGCTGATCGTGCCGTTCCTGCAATTCTCGCCGCGTCGCGATCTGCGCGAAAAGGCGTGGCGGGCTTGGGTGATGCGGGGCGAAAATGGCGGGGCCACGGACAATCGCGGGATTGCGGCCGAGGTTCTAGGCCTGCGCGCAGAGCGGGCGCAATTGTTGGGCTATGCGGATTTTGCTTCCTACAAGCTGAAGACCGAGATGGCGGGCACGCCTGACAAGGTGCGTGCGTTGTTGTTGGCGGTCTGGGAACCGGCCAAGGCTGCTGCTGAACGCGATGCTTCCGAGGTCGAGGCACTGCTGCGTGCCGACGGGATCGAGGGGCCGGTGGAACCTTGGGACTGGCGTTACTACGCGGAAAAGCGGCGCAAGGCACAGCATGATCTCGACGAGGCGGAACTGAAACCCTACCTGCAACTGGACCGCATGATCGAGGCGGCCTTTGCCTGCGCGAACCGGCTTTTCGGGTTGGAGTTCAGCGCGCTGGATGTGCCGATGTATCACGCCGATTGCAAGGCGTGGGAGGTGACGCGGGACGGAAAACATGTTGCCGTTTTCATCGGAGATTACTTTGCGCGCGCCTCGAAACGGTCCGGGGCGTGGTGTTCTGCGTTCCGGTCACAGGCAAAACGTCCGATGGTACAAACGCCGATCGTCGTGAACGTCTGCAACTTTGCCAAGCCGTCAGCGGGCAAGCCGGCGCTTTTGTCCTATGACGATGCGCGCACGTTGTTCCATGAGTTCGGCCATGCGCTGCACCAGATGCTGTCGGACGTGGAGTTTGGTTCTGTCTCGGGGACCAGCGTTGCGCGCGATTTTGTCGAATTGCCCTCACAACTGTATGAACACTGGCTCGAAGTGCCGGAGGTGTTGGCGGAATTTGCCACCCACGCCGAGACCGGCGAAGCAATGCCCGAGGCGCTGCTGAACAAGGTTCTGGCGGCGGCGACCTTCGATATGGGGTTTCAGACCGTCGAATACGTTGCCTCGGCGTTGGTGGATCTGGAGTTCCACTCCGGCACGGCACCCGCCGATCCGATGCAAAAACAGGCGGAGGTGTTGGAGGGCATAGGGATGCCACGCGCCATCACCATGCGCCACGCGACGCCGCATTTCGCCCATGTCTTTGCCGGGGACGGTTATTCCTCTGGCTACTACAGCTACATGTGGTCCGAAGTGATGGATGCGGATGCGTTTGAGGCTTTTGAAGAGGCGGGCGGCGCGTTTGACCCCAAGACGGCGCAAAAGTTGGAGCAGTTCATCCTGTCGAAAGGTGGCTCAGTCGAGGCCGAAGATCTGTACATGGCCTTCCGGGGCCGGATGCCGGGGGTTGAGGCGTTGTTGAAGGGGCGCGGTCTGGCGGCCTGAATCCCAACCGGGGACGGTACACGGCGCTCGTCCTGGGCCTTTGGCCCGAACGTCGCCCCGCCCACCGTCCCCGGCTATTTGGCGCTTGTCAGTCAGGGCTTGTCAGAATGGTAGCCGTTCGAGGGTGAAACCCTTGTCCGCTAACAGTTGCAGTACGCCTTCGTGGCCGGCCAAATGCGCGGCGCCAAAGGCCGCAACGACATAGCCATCGGTATCCTTCAGCGCGTCCTCCAGCACCGGAATCCAGGCGCGGTTGCGGCTTGAGATCAGCGCCTCATCCAGCGCGCGAAAGACTAGTTTGTTCTCGGCCTCTGTCAATGGCGTCAGGCGAGGGGACAGCACCTCAAGCACCACTTGGCTGGCACCGTGATCCTCGGCGAAATAGGCCGAAAGCATGGTTTCAAACAGATCCTCGCCGTCTTCGGGCGAGCTGAGCGCAGAGCGGACCATAAGCATCTGAATTTCGAATGGCATGTCGGCAAAGGCCTTGAACCCGGTTTCATAGGGCTCAAGTGAGCGTGCGGGAACACCCTTTGCAACGGCACGTCGTTCCAGACGGGCGTCGAGGCCGTCAGCCTCTGCCAGTTGCTCTTTCATGCAGGACGGGATCGCCAACAGGATCGAGACATACCACGGCCGCATCTTGGCCCCCATGAAGGGCGGAACGCCGCGCTGCCGCATGGCATCGGCCAACATTTGCCATTCCGTCTCTGGCAAGAGATCGGGCAGTGTCTTGTCCGGCAAGAGAAGCATGTCCATACGAGTGGATAGCGCCGTCTCCAGCGCGGATTTTTCGTCGGTGGCCATTTCCAACATCAGTAGGCCTGCGCCCTCGACCAGAGGGGTCAGGCGGGTTGTCGGGCCGTCCAGGCGTGTCTCACCAAGATGCATGGTGCCGACCAGATGCAGAACCGCATCGCCTCGCGTGGCGCGCCAGTGATTGCCGGACGCATAGGGCAGGTCCGCAAGACGGGCGTCCAGTTCCACCCGTTCTGCCGGGGTCAGCGACGGTGTCAGGCTTTGCCCGTCGCAGGCCGCGTGCAGCGGTCCAGTCAGCAGGCCGAGGATGGTCAGGGCAAGGAGGATCGGTCGCATGGCGGGCCTTTCATGAGGGCTATCTTTTCATAGTCGGCTTCACGGGTTCTGGACAAGGGCGCGCGGGCTGTTGAGACTGCGCGAATGGAGCGGGAAAGCGATTTATATGCGCCGGTCAAGGCGTTGCTGGTTGGGCAGGGCTATGAGGTCAAGGGCGAGGTCGGCGCTGCTGATCTGGTGGCGGTGCGCGGAGATGAGCCGCCGGTGATTGTCGAGCTGAAGCTGCGCATCACCCTGTCGTTGTTTCATCAGGCTTGCACCCGGCTGGCGGTCAGCGATCTGGTATATATCGCGGTCCCCCGGCCCACCGGACGCACCGCGCGGCGCGCGCTGAAGGACAACCTGTCGCTGTGCCGGCGGTTGGGCTTGGGGTTCATTACGGTGCGTGCCGATGGAACAGTTGAGGTGATGTGCGATCCCGGCCCCTATGCGCCAAGGCAGTCCAAGGCGAAGGCGGCCAAACTGTTGCGTGAATTTTCGCGGCTGCGGGGGGACCCGAATGATGGCGGCGCGACCCGGCACGGGATTGTCACCGGCTACCGTCAGGATGCGCTGGCCTGTGCGGCGCATCTGGCAGAGGCAGGACCATGCCGAGGGCGCGATGTAGTGGCGGCCACGGGCGTGTCTTTGGCGACGCGGATCATGCGCGACAACCACTATGGCTGGTTCGAAAAGGTCGGGACCGGGGTCTATGCGTTGACCAAGGATGGGCACGCAGCGCTGACCCATTGGGCCTATAGTTGGGAGCCACGCTGACGTTCAGGCGCTGCCCCATTCCAGCCAGTGACGGTCCTTTGGTGACAGCGCGACGGACATGCGCGCGTCATATGCGGCAAGGTCGTCGGGCGTCAGCCTCCCCTCCCATTTATTCGATGAGGCGGTGTTGAAGAACTCTGCGTCGTTGCGCCAGAACTCCTGCCCGGCGGAGGGGGTAAAGCGGTGGGCGTTGGCCTTCATGCTGTCAAAGGTTGCGGCGTCGGCGATTGCGTCCAGCAGTGCCTTTGGGTGCTCGATGCCGACGTGATCGGCGATGCGGGCGACGGTGCGGGGCAGGTCGCGCGTCATGTCTGCGTAGTGCAGGCGCAGGAGGTTCTCTCGGGGTTCTCGCACGAGTGTCTCGCGGTAGTGGGTCAGGATCGAGTCAAGGCTGACGGCGTCGAAGTGGTCGCCTTCGAGGAACAGTCGGAATCCTTCGGACAGATCGTCAGGGTATAGCCCGATGGCAAAATCAAATGACATATTGGCGACGTGTTTTCGAAACGAAAAATGGACGTCGATGGGATGCCGGTACACGGTGATGTAGCGCATTTGCGGCCAGTAGGGGACGCCGTCAAAGGGGGTGTGCGTCTTGACCTGACGGCGGTGCTCTTGTGCCTCTAGCCGGGCCATGACTTCTGCGACGTCGCGGAACGAGATGTCGATCCACGGTGATTTCATCGAGGTCTGCGCATCCACCAGCGGATCCCCGGTGATCAGCATCGCAAGGATGGCTTGGGTCCATGTCGTGCCACATTTGGGTGGGGTCGAAACGACGATGTCGCCATCGCGCGGGGTGAAGGCGTCCCATCGGCGCGAGTCGGTGAGCGTATCCTTGTAGTCACGCAAGGCCGGTTCTGGCGGGACTATGGTCATGGTCGCGGGCTTTCTGCCGGGAACCCTTAGATTGCGCGCCCAAGAGCTGCTGCGTCAAGTATTCGGCTGGGCCTTTGCTGCCAGACGTTCGCGGTGCAGGGTGTACAGGCCAGAGGCGATGATGATGCCACAGCCAATCAGGGTCCAACCATCGGGCAGGTCGGAGAAGACCACAAAACCGTAGAAGGTACCCCAAATGATCATCGAATAGTGGATCGGGGCCAACACCACGGCCTGTGCGATATCCAGCGCGCGGATCACCAGAACCTCTCCCAGTCCGGCCGTGGCGGCAAGTCCAACCGCCAAGAGCCAGAGCGACAGTTGATCCGGTGTTGTCCAGACAAATGGCAGGGCGACGCTGACCAAAACGATAGAGGTGAGGGAGGTATAGGTGACGGTTGTGATGACCGGGTCCGCCCCGCTCAGGCTGCGCGACAGGACTTGGCGCAGAGCAAAAAAGCAGGCTGCGGCGACGGTAAAGCCGATGGCGGGATGAAACACGCCCAGTCCGGGGCGGATCACGATCAGCATGCCGATAAAGCCGATGCCGACGGCAATCCAACGGCGGATGCCAACGGATTCGCGCAGGACAAACGCCCCCAGAAGGGTGACGATGAAGGGCGCGATAAAGGTCACGGCGACCGCATCGGCCAGAGGGACATAGCTGACCGAGATGATGAAACAGATTGCCGAGCAGACTGCCAGCAAGCCGCGGGTGATCTGCAAGACCGGCAAGCGTGAGCGCAGCATGGACGGTCCGCGCAGGGCCAGCAGGACAATCACGCCAAGGGCAAGGCCGATTTGCCGGAACCACACCACCTGCACCGGGTGCAGGGTTTCAGTCAGGACCTTGGCCATCACATCGCAGGCGGCAAACGAAAAGAATCCCAGTGCCATCAGGACGATGCCGCGCAGGTTTTCGGAACTCGACGGCGGAGGCGCATGGCGCAGGGGCGCGGCGATTGGTGAGGGCATGGGGTGCTCTGTCTGGGGGTGTCGGCGCGACCCTAGTGCAGCTTGGAGACCAAGTGCAATGCCAACGGCACAGCCAAATGCGCCGTTCCATGCCGCTGTCTTGGTCGTTGCCTTTGGGGGATCTACCGCATGGTCCGGGGCATTGTGCAGTTTGGCGCGGCGTCCAGCGCGGCCGCGTAGTAGTGACCGCTGACCGCGCCACGCCCG
This sequence comes from Antarctobacter heliothermus, assembly GCF_002237555.1. Taxonomy (NCBI): domain Bacteria; kingdom Pseudomonadati; phylum Pseudomonadota; class Alphaproteobacteria; order Rhodobacterales; family Roseobacteraceae; genus Antarctobacter; species Antarctobacter heliothermus. The sequence goes on from NZ_CP022540.1 coordinate 1,699,103, forward strand.
GTGCGCAGGATTGTCAGCATCCGCTTGGCGATCCCTTGGGTATCGCCATTCCACGCCTGTAGCACAGAGGAAAGTGGATGGCCGGAACAGTCCCGCCCCGTCGGGCAATAGGTGGCGGTAAACCCGTAGTGCGTATCGCTGTGCCAATCGAATTTGGGCGCGGTAAATTCGGTTGCGAAATAGGTGGTGGCCCGGTCCAGCGTAAAAGTGGCATCGAGGCCAAAGACCTTCATCGCGGGGTTGTTGCCGTGGTCGGTCGTGATCCCCGGAACGCCATAGGCGATCCCGGCGGCGTCGCCCTGACATGAAGTCAGAAGACGCAAATCGTCCAGATGGGTATGGGCTGTCAGCATTGCGGAGATGGTCTTGGCGTGGCGGGCTGTCAGCGCCAGAAAAACACGTTCGATGGTGTGGTTACCCGCCGCACTTGCAGCAGTGAACAGCGGATCATCGCCGGTGTACCCGCTGTCCGAATACCCGCGCGCAACGGTCCACATCGGGCCGCCGCCATAGCCGTCGATACCGGGTGGAACGTGCATCGCCAGGATGACCTTTTCCCCGGCGGCCTCGGCCTCCGCCAGTTGGGTGGCAAGCCATTGCAGTTGGGTCGCAATGCGCGTTTCGATTTCCGCGATGGTCAGGGCGTTTTCGCAGGCGTCCCAGTTGAACCCGGTGCCATAGTCGTCGGTGAACATGACTGTGTTCAAGGCAATCAGCCGCAGCCCGGTGTCCGGCAGCAGCGGATAGGCAGAGTAATAGCCGTGGTCAATATGGCTGGCGTCGATCAGCGTGTCCCCGGCGCGCAGTGTCGGCCATTGATTGGTGGGCGGGCCGCTTTTGGTGGGGTCGTATTTGTCGTCCGCGACAAAGGGCACCTGACCGCCGCTGTCGAAGGCGCAATAATCGCGGTCCAGGCTGTCGTTGTTGCCGGGCAGGAAATAGAGCCTATGACTGTCCCCCGCAATTGTGGCCAATCCGTTCAGGACAGTGGTGAACTCCAGCTTGCGTGCGGCGTCTGCCTGATTGTGTGCGGGCATGTCGCCAAGATATAGCGTGAAGGCAGCGGATTCGCTGTCACGCAGGGCGCGGGCCTTGGTCTGGGCCTTGTCCCAAAGCGCCTTGCTGGTTTCATGACTGTGACCCCAGACGTGTTCCTCTGCCGCAATGCCATAATGCACGTCCGACAGGGTAAGAAACGTGCTCTGTGCCTCGGCGGGCCGGCCAAAAGCCAGCAGCACAGCGGGACAAAGGACAAGAATGCAGAGGATTTTGGGCATAAAGGTCATGGGTGTCCTTGTCGTATTTTGGGACTCAGTCAGGGGCAGCATTTCGCAAAAGGCGATTCGAGGCGAGTCGTGTTCCGCTACTGCACGCATTGGATGAAGAGGGCGGGTCGGGCGATGTTTTTTCCTGCCGTGGGTGGTAAACGCGTCTGCTGTTCATAGGTCTCAACAAGTATTGTTTGTCTGGATGTCCGGGTCGCACTCGTCCCAACCTGCCGTGCCAGCCCTCTTAGCGCCAAGCGCACCAAATTTTCCCGGTCTCCATGTTGACAGAACTGAGACTCATCCTTAGCTAGACGCCGTTAGCACTCGACTACGGTGAGTGCTAACGCCCCCGCTCATACGGTGAGGGGGCATAGAAGAAACTTTGAGCTAGGAGACTCGGAGATGGCATTCAAACCGCTTCATGACCGCGTGCTTGTCCGTCGCGTTGAAGGCGACGAAAAGACTGCTGGTGGGCTGATCATTCCTGACAGCGCCAAGGAAAAGCCGGCAGAAGGCGTGGTTGTCTCGTGTGGCGAAGGCGCACGCAAGGACAGCGGCGAGCTGATCGAAATGGGCGTCAAAGAAGGCGACAAAGTCCTTTTCGGTAAGTGGTCCGGCACCGAAGTCAATGTCGGTGGCGAAGAGCTGCTGATCATGAAGGAAAGCGACATCCTCGGGATCATCACTGACGAAGCAGCAGCAGCCGCTGCCTGAACGCCAGTCGTGATCGCCAACGAAGACTTCTAAGGAGGACATGCGATGTCTGCAAAAGATGTGAAATTCGATACCGATGCCCGCAACAAAATGCTGCGCGGCGTCAACATTCTGGCCGATGCGGTCAAGGTGACTTTGGGCCCCAAAGGCCGCAACGTGATCCTGGACAAGTCGTTCGGCGCACCGCGCATCACTAAAGACGGTGTTTCTGTCGCCAAAGAGATCGAACTGGAAGACAAGTTCGAGAACATGGGCGCACAGATGGTGAAGGAAGTTGCTTCCCGCACCAATGATGAGGCCGGCGACGGCACCACCACCGCGACCGTTCTGGCCCAAGCTATCGTCAAAGAAGGCCTCAAGGCCGTTGCCGCTGGCATGAACCCGATGGACCTCAAGCGCGGCATTGATCTGGCGACTTCGAAAGTCGTGCAGTCGATCAAGGACGCGGCCCGCAAGGTCGAAAACAGCGACGAAGTCGCTCAGGTTGGCACCATCTCCGCCAACGGCGAAGCGGAAATCGGTCGTCAGATCGCTGACGCGATGCAGAAAGTCGGCAACGAGGGTGTCATCACCGTCGAAGAGAACAAAGGCCTCGAGACCGAGACCGATGTTGTCGAAGGTATGCAGTTCGACCGTGGCTACCTGTCGCCCTATTTCGTGACCAACCCGGACAAGATGATTGCAGATCTCGAAGACTGCATGATCCTGCTGCACGAGAAGAAACTCTCGTCGCTCCAGCCGATGGTTCCGCTGCTCGAGCAGGTGATCCAGTCGCAAAAGCCGCTGCTGATCATTGCTGAAGACGTCGAAGGCGAAGCGCTGGCGACCCTCGTGGTCAACAAGCTGCGTGGCGGCCTGAAGATCGCAGCCGTCAAGGCACCGGGCTTCGGCGATCGCCGCAAGGCCATGCTGCAGGACATCGCGATCCTGACCGGCGGTCAGGTGATCTCCGAAGACCTCGGCATGAAGCTGGAGTCGGTGACCATGGACATGCTTGGCACAGCCAAGAAAGTCTCGATCACCAAAGACGAGACCACCATCGTCGACGGCGCTGGCGAAAAGGCCGAGATCGAAGCACGCGTTTCCCAGATCCGTACTCAGATCGAAGAAACCACTTCGGACTACGACCGTGAAAAGCTGCAGGAACGTGTTGCCAAGCTGGCAGGCGGCGTTGCCGTTATCCGCGTCGGTGGCATGACCGAAGTCGAAGTGAAAGAGCGCAAAGACCGTGTTGACGATGCTCTGAACGCGACTCGCGCAGCTGTTCAAGAAGGTATCGTCGTTGGTGGCGGTGTTGCTCTGGTTCAGGGTGCCAAGGTTCTCGAAGGCCTGACCGGCGCCAATAGCGACCAGAACGCAGGCATCACCATCGTTCGCAAGGCACTGGAAGCACCGCTGCGCCAGATCGCCGAGAACGCCGGTGTTGACGGTTCGGTTGTGGCTGGCAAGATCCGCGAGTCGAATGACCCCAAGTTCGGTTACAACGCGCAGACCGATGAATATGGCGACATGTTCAAGTTCGGCGTCATCGACCCGGCCAAGGTTGTCCGTACCGCTCTGGAAGACGCTGCATCGGTTGCTGGCCTGCTGGTCACCACCGAAGCGATGGTTGCCGACAAACCGGCCAAAGAAGGTGCACCTGCCGGTGGCGGCATGCCCGACATGGGCGGCATGGGCGGCATGATGTAATCACGCTTCGCCCTGCGAAGTGTGACCGGGGGGGCGCAAGCCGCTCCGACATCGCCCGAAAGACAAGACAAAGGCGCCCCAGGGCGCCTTTGTGCGTTTGATGTGGTGCGTGTTGTGATCCAGCCTGGTCATGCGGGGGGCAACAGATTGTATCAGACCGACAGACGACGCCAGTTGGGCGCATTTTTTTGCGCGAGTCAGATCGTCTGCGGGATGTGGCGGTTGAACCGGCCCGACGGAACCCGTGTCGCGCGCGACAAATCCCAGGAATAGAGATAAGAAATCGCGTCGATGACGCGATTGTCGTCCATCGTCACAGGAACGCGGCGGCGCATGAATTCATGTGGTTCCGGGCGGGACGGGTCGCAGGCCTCATAGATGTCGAAGGCGGCAATCAGGGCCTCGGCCCCGTTACTCAATGCGTAGACTTCGCCGTGGACACGGTCGTTGTCATAGCCCGATGGAACCGCGCCGGGATACCGTTGGCCGGGGTCCTCAGGGTCCTCGATATGATAGAGACGAGCCCGGATCCAGCCCAAGCCGATCAGATCGGATTCCTCGCGGAGTCGTGCGCTAATCGGGTGGTTTGCAGTGGTCATCAACGTGCCATAGACAAAAAGATAAGTGAACTGGGACATGAGACCCCTTCTTGGCTGTATCCGTCCGTCAGGCTTAGCGTGGTTTGGCCATCGCGAAAAGAGTTTGACCTTACGCGTGTGTCGTCTGCGTCAACGACAACTTTCAAGAGATCGGGTCTCGCGGTGACCGGCTATTCTGCTAGAGTGCGAAAATCCAAAAAACGAGGAATGTCATGAGTCGCCGAGACCCTAGAAAAGCGTTGGTTCTGGGTCTGCCAGAGCCGCTGCGGAAGGTTTTGGTACGCCAGTCCACCGCCCATGTGCCGCTGGCCTATCTGGTGCGGCAAACGTTGCGGCGCGCTTTGGATGCGGGGACCGAATGGACCAAGACTGTCTCATCCGGTGATCGGCGTCCGATCCTTGTTCAACTCAGCTGTGAAGAACGTGCGAGGCTGGAGATGTGGATCGGATCCCGCAAGGTGACCGAAGAAGAGGCCGTGCTGACCCTGATCACGGCTTTTCTTTCGGACGAAGGCGTACAGGTCGATCCCGAAAGGGGTTGAGACCGGCCCGCGACCCGCGCTTTAAGGCAGAACAAGGCGGCTGATACGTTCAGCGGCTAGAATCGGCTCCGGCGGAGCAGGGGAGTTCAGCCTATGTTGAAGAAATATTTGGTTACGCTGGGCTTGTTGATGGCCGCTCCGGCGCTGGCGCAGGATGCGGCCGAACAGGCGCTGTTTGGCAATGACATCTACAAGGCGGGGGCCACCGTCCGCATGTCCGAAACCGGGCGCGACGACGCCTTTCTGGCAGGTCAGCGCGTACAACTGGCTGCGCCGGTCACCGGGACGGCGCATATGGCCGGACGCTGGGTTGATGTGGACGCGGATCTGGGCGGCAGCCTGTACGCCGCCGGACAGCGGGTGCGGATCAGCGCGCCGGTGGCCGGCGATGTGGCGCTGGCGGGTTATACCCTATCGGTGGACGCAGCGATCGCGGGGGATTTGCGCGCTTTTGGGTCCGAGGTCGTCGTGAACGGCACCGTCGGCGAAAGCCTGATTGCCAACGGCGAGATTGTGGAACTGAATGGCCAGATTGCAGGCGATGCCGTCATCTCATCGCGGGAACTGACGTTCGGCGCGGGGGCGCGCATAGACGGGACGCTGACACTGTATGAAGACGTGGTCGGCGCAACAGACGTTCCCGAAAGCGTGGTCGCGGCGGAGCGGCTGACGCGGATTGAATTGAAATACAAGCGCGTCAGCGGGGCGTTTCAACACCCCGCCGGGTTGCCGAAGCAGAGCATTGGCGAAAAGCTGTCCGACATGGTGTCCTGGGTGCTTGTGGTCGGGGCGATCACGGCGCTAGTGGCGCTGATTGCGCCGGTACGGATGACTGATATGGCGAACCAGATCGCAGCACGCCCCCTGCGTCTTGTCGGTGCCGGGTTCGTTGGCCTGTCCATCCTGACCGGGGGCGGCGTTGTGGTGGCGGTGACGATGATCGGTGCGCTGCTGACGCCATTTTTCTGGCTGGCGGCCGCAGCGTTGGCCGCAGCGGGTCTGATTGTCGGGGTTTATGCCCTTGGCCGCTGGGCGTTGAGCTATGTGCCGAAGCTGCCGCTCCCCTGGATCGACCGGGTCGTGGCGGCGTTCATTGGCGCGTTGCTGGCTGGACTTATCAGTCTGATCCCGATGCTGGGATGGGTTTCTCTGGTGGTTCTGGCCATTGTGGGCGCGGGCGCGCTTACCGTGCGGCTGCGCGCGGTACGGCGGATGATGGCGGGCTGACCCTCATGGCACTTACACTGCGTCTGGAAGAGGCGCTCTGGGCGCGTGGGTTTACGCGCGTAGCGGGGGTTGATGAGGTCGGGCGCGGACCACTGGCCGGGCCGGTTGTGGCCGCGGCCGTGATCTTGACCCGTGAGGCCATTCCTGATGGGCTGAACGACTCCAAAAAGTTGAGCGCCAAACGCCGCGATCATCTGGAGCCGCTGTTGCGGCAAAGCGCGCTGATTGGCCTGGGCGTGGCCAGTGTCGAAGAGATCGACGACATAAACATCTTGCAAGCCAGCCTATTGGCCATGCGCCGCGCCGTGGCGGATTTGTCCATCGAACCAGACCATCTGTTGATCGACGGAAACCGTTTGCCAACCGGCTTGCCGTGTCCCGCGACGCCGGTGGTGGGCGGCGACGGGGTGTCGCCGTCCATTGCTGCGGCCTCAATTGTGGCGAAAAACTGGCGGGATAATGTCATGAAAGAGGCCGCAGTACGGTTTCCCGGATACGGCTGGGAAACAAACGCCGGCTACCCGACGAAGTGTCACAAATCTGCACTCCGAGATTTGGGGGTGACCCCTCTGCATAGACGTTCCTTTGCTCCGGTGCGCGATATCTTGTGGCAAGAGAAAAACTCAAGTGACTGATTCAAAATTAGAATTGACCGCGAATCACCTTTGACTCATCTTTCCCTCAACCAATGAGCGCGACAACGTGCCGGGGACAGAGGCAGAGAATGACGAAGATGACCAAAATGACGAGCGCGCATGCGCTCCCTCTCAACACGATTCTGGCGGGGGACTGCATCGATGTGATGAACAGTCTGCCGGAGGCGTCCGTTGATCTGATATTTGCCGATCCACCCTACAATCTGCAGCTGAAGGGCACGCTGCACCGTCCCGACAATTCTCAGGTGGACGCGGTCGACGACCACTGGGACCAGTTTTCGAGTTTTGCCGCCTACGACAAGTTTACCCAAGACTGGCTCGCAGCGGCGCGCCGATTGCTCAAGCCCGACGGGGCGATCTGGGTAATCGGCTCATATCACAACATCTTTCGGGTGGGCGCGGCGTTGCAGGACGCGGGCTATTGGATCCTGAACGATGTGGTCTGGCGCAAGGCCAACCCGATGCCCAACTTTCGCGGTAAACGGTTCACCAACGCGCATGAGACGATGATCTGGGCGTCCAAGGGCGAGGGGGCCAAATACACCTTCAACTATGAGGCGCTGAAGGCCCTGAACGAGGGCATCCAGATGCGCAGCGACTGGGTTCTGCCAATCTGCAATGGCGGTGAGCGACTCAAGGATGACAACGGCGACAAGGCGCATCCGACGCAAAAGCCGACCTCGTTGCTGCACCGTGTTCTGGTTGGCTCGACCAAACCCGGCGACGTGGTGCTGGACCCGTTCTTTGGGACAGGCACAACTGGTGCCGTGGCCAAGATGCTAGGCCGCGATTGGATCGGGATCGAACGCGAAGATGCCTATCGCGCCGTTGCGGAAAAGCGCATCGCCAAGGTGCGTGCCTTTGACAAGGCTGCGCTGGAGGTCAGCACCTCAAAACGCGCCGAACCGCGTGTGCCCTTTGGCCAGCTTGTCGAACGCGGCATGCTGCGCCCCGGCGAGGAACTGTGGAGCATGAATGGCCGTCACAAGGCCAAGGTCCGCGCCGACGGGACGCTGGTGGGGAATGACGTCAAGGGGTCGATCCATCAGGTCGGAGCCCAGCTTGAGGGCGCGCCGTCGTGCAACGGCTGGACCTACTGGTGTTTCAAACGGGACGGCAAGACCGTGCCAATCGACGTACTGCGTCAGCAGATCCGCTCGGAGATGAGTGAACGCCCGAGCTGAGCGTTACCTAGACAATTTTATCGAACACCGCCGATGCCGCGCCTATGCGCGTGGCTCGAACTGGCCCCGCTTGTCCTTTGGCAGGCGGGGCATTTTTCATAGACGGTTGTCGGGGGCTGGTCCATCTGTCCACGCCGCCCTAGTTTAGAAGGGTTAACAAGGAGAGGCCCGGATGGAGCTGAATGCCGATTTCACCAAGCGGGTGGTGGTTCGCCCCGAAGAGCATCATTGGCGGCCCTCGCCGGCGAACGGCGTCGAGCGGATGATGCTGGATCGGATCGGGGATGAGGTTGCGCGGGCGACCACGATCGTGAAATTCGCGCCTAACAGCGCCTTTGACCGGCACAGCCACGGCGGTGGTGAGGAATTTCTGGTCCTTGACGGGGTGTTTTCCGACGAACATGCCGACTATCCCGCCGGAACCTATGTCCGAAATCCAATCGGCTCCGCGCATACGCCCCACATCGGGCCTGAGGGTGCGGTGATTCTGGTCAAGTTATGTCAGTTCGACGCGGCAGATACCGAACAGGTGGTGATCGACACGCGGTCAGCGGTGTTCCAATCCAGTTCCGAAGAGGGGCTGAGCGTACTGCCGTTGCATAAACACGGCCCCGAGGTCGTCCGGCTGGTGCGCTTTGCCCCCGGCACCCGGTTGAACTTCCAAGGCCAGAGGGGCGGCAAAGAGGTTTACGTGATCGAAGGTGTATTGCAGAACGACAACGGGCGTTACCCGGCGGGCACCTGGCTGCGCAGCCCGGATCGGTCGCAACATGCGCTTTTCTCCGATGACGGTTGTCTGATTTTCATCAAGACGGGTCACCTGCCCGTTGGGGCCTAAGCCGTGCGCATGGCAGTCAATCGCAGTGACGATGGGGCTTTCAGCGGTGCGTGAAAGGCCCTAAGCCTTGCCCATGGATATTCGCGCGATCTTTATGGGCCTCGCCTTTGCGGTGATGTGGTCTTCGGCCTTTACCTCCGCCCGTATCATCGTGGCCGCGGCACCGCCGCTGTCGGCGCTGGCGCTGCGGTTCCTGATTTCGGGGCTGCTGGCGGTTGTTTTGGCCCGGATACTGGGGCAGACTTGGCGGCTGACGCGTAGCCAGTGGCGTGCGACGATGATCTTTGGTCTGTGTCAGAACGCGCTGTATCTGGGCCTGATGTTTGTTGCCATGCAAACGGTTGAGGCCTCGCTTGCGGCAATTGTTGCCTCGACAATGCCGCTCCTCGTCGCGCTGGCTGGCTGGATGTTTTACGGTGACCGGCCGCGCCCGCTGGCTCTTGCCGGGCTTTTCGCAGGTATTCTTGGCGTTGCCTTGATCATGGGGGCGCGGTTTGGCGGCGGGGTTGATCCGTTTGGGGTCGCGCTTTGTGTGGCCGGGGTTATTGCGCTGACGGTCGCCACGCTGTCGCTGCGCGGGGCGACGTCGGGGGGCAATTTTCTGATGGTCGTCGGGTTGCAGATGCTGGTGGGCTGCGCGGTCCTGACAGTTCCAGCGCTGGTACTTGAACCGCTGGAGGTTGACTGGTCAGTCAGCCTTGTGGTGGCCTTTGCCTACACGGTTTTCGTGCCGGGGTTGGCCGCGACGTTGGTCTGGTTCTTGCTGGTCGACCGGATCGGTGCCGTGCGCTCGGCCACGTTTCACTTTCTCAACCCGTTTTTTGGTGTGGCCATTGCTGCGGTCCTTTTGGGCGAATCGCTGCGGCCTCTGGATCTGATCGGCGTCGCGATAATCGCGGCTGGCATTCTGGCTGTACAATTGGCCAGAATACCGGCGGTACAAGATAAAACTCTCAAGAATTGAATACCCCTGATGAGGGTCCGGTAACGTTTGTTTACGGACCTGCCGCTACACCCGGTTCCAAGAGCCGGGTTCCTGTGTGCCTGGCGTTATGGCGCGAGGGCACTTCATGGGCAGGTTCACGATCCGAATACAGGTGATGTTGCTGGCATCGGCCTTTATCGCGACGCTTCTGGTGCTGTCGGTCATTTCCTGGACGGTGAAATCCGAACTGACGACCAAGCTGAGCCAAACCTCGGACCTGTCAAAGGAAAGTGAGCTGTTGGGACAGATCATTCGGCAGGCCCAGGATGCGGAACTTGCGATGATGCTGTTTGTTGCAGGCGACGATCCGCAGATCGACGAAATGCGCAACAGCATGGCGGCGGTCCACCGCCACCTTGGCGCTGTCCCGGGTGTGTTCTCTGCGGCTGAGGGCGATTTGGTGATCGATCTGGACTTTATTGCGGCGAACCTTCGTCCTTTGTCCGTTGACGTCGAGACGCTGGCCGGGCTGACGCTGTTTGACCGCAAGGCCTTTGCTTACAAAGCGATCTTGCCGGTGTTGGAAGAAACGCGCGCCGAATTGGCTGCCATGTCCGAGGATCTATTCAAAAAGGTGTCGGTGCTGGATGCAGAGGCAACCCGGGTGGCGGCAGCCGCAGACATCAAGCAGCTTGTTGGCAACGGGCTGGTCATGTTGGTTGCCTTGTTTTTTGCCTTTGTCTTTGGACGGTCGCTGTCCCTGCCCATTCGGCGCGCCAGCGATGCGGTGGCCCGCATGGCAGATCACGACTACGAATTTGAGCTTGCCGATACAGACCGCGCAGATGAGGCAGGGATGATTTCGCGCGGGCTTGAGGATCTGCGGGGCAAGCTGGTCGCAGCCGATGCCGCCGAGAAACGCGCAACCGAGGAAAACGGTCGCCGGGTCGATCTGTTCCAGACCTTTGGGACCGCGATGAGCCGCTTGCGGAACGGCGACCTGCGCAGCCGAATTAACGGCGTGGAATGGCAGGATCTGGGGGAGAGCTATGTCACCCTGTGCACGGATTTCAACTGCCTAGCAGAGGCTCTTGAGGGGCTTGTCGGCTCCCTACAGCAAAGTGCAGACGCGGTGACGGGCAATGCCAACGAGCTGTCGACTATGTCGGATGAGATGTCGCGCCGAACCGAGGTTCAGGCCGCCACGCTGGAGGAATCGGCCGCGGCGCTGGATGAATTGTCAGCCAGTGTGCAATCGGCGTCGGAACGGGCGCAGGACGTGGATTCCAAGGTCGTAGAGGGGCGACGACGCGCCGAAAGAGGCGGTGAGGTCATGGCGCGCGCACTAGAGGCGATGGGGTCGATCGCAAAATCGTCCAACCAGATTTCACAAATCATCACGGTCATCGACGACATCGCGTTCCAGACCAATCTGCTGGCGCTGAACGCCGGGGTCGAAGCGGCCCGCGCCGGTGAATCCGGCAAGGGGTTCTCTGTAGTGGCATCCGAAGTTCGCAGTCTTGCACAGCGTGCGTCGGAATCCGCTAGCGAGATCAAGGAACTAGTTCTGAACAGTTCGCAACAGGTCGAAGACGGCGAAAAGCTGGTACAGGAAACCAGCGAAACCCTGAACCACATCGTCGACAGCGTGACAGAAGTCTCCGTCATGGTCTCTGACATCGCCACATCGGCCAAAGATCAGGCCAGCGGTGTGCGTGAGATCAACATGGGGGTGAGCGAACTGGACAAGGCGGTCCAGCAAAACGCCGCCATGGTCAGTCAGACCAATACGGCCAGTCAGGAGTTGCGGGTCGAGGCCACACGTCTGTCGGATGTTCTGTCGCGGTTCTCGGGCGCCGAGACAGTGAATGCCATCGGTTCGTTGGCGAGCGCAACGCCCGAACCCGGAACAGAGGGTTGGCCGGACCATCAAAAACCAAAACTAGACGACACTTGTTCCGCTGCGGACACTGAGAGGTTGGTGCACGGAAATTGGTCCGCCGGGACCATAGAGCCGGAGCCCGTTCAGGTCGTGGTCGACCCTGACAGCGCCGAAGGTGCCAGCCTGTATGACGCCACTCCGCCACGTCGCAAGGCGGCGGGCGGCGAGGGCCAGTGGACGGATTTCTGACCCGGGCGATCCGGTTCAGGGCCGGTCGGTATCACCGATGCGTCCGCCAGCGTCGCCAACCTGACCACGATGCAGCAGCAGGTGGTCTAGCAGAACACAGGCCATCATCGCCTCACCCACCGGCACAGCGCGGATGCCGACACAAGGATCATGGCGACCCTTGGTGACGATCTCGGTGTTTTCGCCGTGAACCGTGATGGTCTTGCGCGGTGTCCGGATGGAAGAGGTCGGTTTGACGGCAAAACGCACGACGATGTCCTGCCCGGAGGAAATGCCGCCAAGGATGCCGCCTGCGTGGTTCGAGCTGTAGACAGGCCCGTCCTTACTCATGGTGATCTCGTCGGCGTTTTCGGTTCCGGTCAGGGCGGCGGTTGCCATGCCGTCGCCAATCTCTACCCCTTTGACGGCGTTGATCGACATCATCGCGGCCGCCAGATCTGTGTCCAGCTTGCCATAAACCGGTGCGCCAAGCCCAGCGGGCACGCCGCGGGCTACCACCTCGATCACCGCACCGACGCTTTCGCCCGATTTGCGCAACGTATCCAGATACCCGGCCCATTCCTCGGCGGCCTGCGGATCAGGGCACCAGAACGGGTTGGCAGCAATCTGCGCGTCGTCAAATTGTGCCCTGTCCGCCTTGCGTGGGCCCATCTGAACCATGTAGCCGCGCAGGTCTATCCCGGGGACCAACGCCGCCAGAGCCGCACGGGCAAGCCCGCCAGCGGCCACCCGCGCAGCGGTTTCGCGGGCAGAGGACCGCCCGCCGCCGCGATAATCGCGCAGACCGTATTTCTGAAAATAGGTGATGTCGGCATGACCGGGCCGGAATTTTTCCGCGATTTCCGAGTAGTCCTTGGACCGCTGATCGGTGTTCTCGATCATCAACTGCACCGGGGTGCCGGTGGTCCGTCCCTCAAAGACACCCGATAGGATCCGGACCGCATCCGCTTCGCGCCGCTGGGTGGTGTATTTGTTCTGGCCCGGTTTGCGCATGTCCAGCCAGTGCTGCAACTGCGCCTCGGTGATTTCGATCCCCGGCGGGCAGCCGTCTACCGTCGCGCCCAAGGCGGGTCCGTGGCTTTCGCCCCAGGTTGTGACACGAAAGAGATGTCCAAATGTGTTCAGGCTCATGGCGCGTCCCCTCTATTTGAGGGCGAAATACGCAAGGCGGGTGCCAAAGCCAAGACTATTCGAGCAACTCCCGCCGGTGGCGGGCAATATCCGCGACAGCGCTGGTGGCGCGATCAACGGCAATGACGATGAAAGTAGACAGCCAGAGCGGTATTTCAAAAGCCGCCAGCCAGCCGAAACAAAGGTAGATGAGCCAGATACTGGCCAGCTCGAGACATAAAATCATTATACGCGTTCCCCCAAGGGCGCCTCCTTTCTCCTGAAATTTCTGTATGTACTGGTGGTATCATAGTACCGCAAAAAAGTCACGGAGATTGTTGAAGTTCCCACGCAGGGGCGCTAGGGTCCACCTCACCTCGGGGTGTCGGTTGGTGAACCGTCTGAGATGTCCGTACCGCGGACGAACCCGTTGAACCTGAACCGGTTAAAACCGGCGGAGGGAAGGGTGCGGGCCGCTACGACGGACTCCAATCTTGCCCTCGCGCCGCAATTTTGGAGGATCTCATGAGATCACTGACCTTCACTGTTGCCGCGGGATGTCTCAGCGCTGGCCTTGCCATGGCTGAGACACCTGTTCTGACAGTTTATGCCCCTGACTATTTTGTTTCCGAATGGGGGCCGGGCCCAAAGATTGAGGAACTGTTTGAGGCGCGTTGCGCCTGCGACCTGCAATTCAAACCCGGCGATTTGCTGCCGCGCATCCTGCTGGAAGGCGACCGCACTGAGGCCGACGTTGTGATTGGCCTGAACACGGATGTCACGAAAAAGGCGCGTGAGTCCGGGTTGTTCGCACCGCATGGGGTGGACTTGTCGCCTCTGACGCTGCCACTGGAATGGACGGATGAGGTGTTCCTGCCGTTCAACTATGGGCACACGGCGTTTGTCTATGACACCACCCGCATCGAAACGCCGCCGGCGAGTTTTGACGCGCTGCTGGACGCGCCCGATGATCTGCGTCTGGTGATCCAGGATCCGCGATCCTCAATTTCCGGCCTTGCGCTGGTTCTATGGGTGCAAGCGGTCTACGGCGACGAGGCAGAAGCCGCGTGGGACAAACTGGCCCCGAAAATCGTCACCGCGACCAAAGGCTGGTCGGAAAGCTATGGCATGTTCACCGATGGCGAGGTGGACATGGTACTCAGCTACACCACATCGCCCGCCTATCACATCATCGCCGAAGAGGATGAGACCAAGAAGGCCGCGATATTCCCCGAAGGTCACTACTTCATGGTCGAACTGGCGGCGAAACTGGCCGGGACAGATCAACCAGAACTGGCGGATCAGTTCATGTCCTTTGTCCTCAGCGAAGAATTCCAAGGTATGATCGCAACTGGCAACTGGTCCATCCCTGCGGCGCTGTCGCAGGACAAGTGGCCCGAGGGGTTCCAAAAGCTGGATCTGCCGGAAAACGTTCTGTTTTATTCCGAGGATGAGGCGGCAGAGTTGCGCGCAGAGGCCATCGAGGCATGGCGGCGCGCGCTCTCGCGGTAAGCGCGGCACTGGCCCTAGCGTTTTTGACGCTGGGGCCGGTGGCTGTGGTGCTGGCGCGGGCCGGGGGCTTTGGTGTTCTTGGCCCGGGCGATTGGCAAGCGGTGCGCTTTACCCTGTGGCAAGCTTTGCTGTCGGCCGCGTTCAGCGTGGTGCTGGCGGTGCCGGTGGCCAAGGCCATGGCACGGCGGCGATTTTCTGGGCGCGGTTTGCTGGTGACGCTCTTGGGCGCGCCGTTCATCCTGCCGGTGATCGTGGCGGTCATGGGGCTGATCGCGGTTTTTGGACAGGCAGGGCTGGTTAATGCGGGCCTGGCAGCTTTGGGGCTGCCGACCATTGATATTTACGGCGTGCACGGGGTCGTGCTGGCTCATGTGTTTTTCAACCTGCCACTGGCAGTGCGGATGCTGTTTTCCGCCTGGCAGGCCGTCCCGGCAGAGCATTTCCGGCTGACGGCCTCGTTGGGGTTGAGCGGGCAGGCGCAATGGCGGGTAATCGACGGGCCATTGATGGCCAGGGTCTTGCCCGGGGCATTTACGGTAATATTCGTGATCTGCCTGACCAGCTTTGCGGTGGCGTTGACGCTGGGCGGAGGTCCACGGGCCACGACGGTGGAACTGGCGATCTATCAGGCCATGCGTTTTGAATTTGATTTAGGCCGGGCGGCGGCGTTGGCGGTGTTGCAACTGGCGCTGGCGCTGGCGGCGGGGTTGGTGGCCTTGCGTTTTGCAGGGCAAAGCGGCTTTGGCGCGGGGCGCGACCGGGTGGTGCCACGCTGGGACGGGCAGGGGCCGTTGGCCCGGATCTGGGACGGTGCGTGGATTGTACTGGCGGCACTGTTCCTGTTGGTGCCGTTGTCGACGGCGGTCTTGCGGGGCGTGCCGGGGCTATGGCTGCTTGGCCCGGACACGCTGCGCGCGGCGGGGCATTCGCTGATGGTGGCGTTGGGCTCGACGGCGTTATGTATGGCTTGGGCGCTGCCATTGGCGTCGCGCCGGGGAGAACTGTTGGCCTTGCCCGCCATCGCGATTTCGCCACTGGTGCTGGGCACGGGGCTGTTCCTGATCGTGCGACCGTTCATGAACCCGTTTGATCTGGCACTGCCGGTGACGGGTCTGGTCAA
This sequence comes from Antarctobacter heliothermus, assembly GCF_002237555.1. NCBI lineage: Bacteria > Pseudomonadati > Pseudomonadota > Alphaproteobacteria > Rhodobacterales > Roseobacteraceae > Antarctobacter > Antarctobacter heliothermus. Next base: position 1,714,618 of record NZ_CP022540.1, read on the forward strand.
TGCGCTGATGGCGTTGCCCTTTGCATTGCGCATCTTGCGGCCAGAGGCAGAGGCCGTTGCGCGCGACTATGGCCGCCTGCGGGCAACCCTACGCATGACACCCTTGGCGTGGTTACGGCTGATCTGGCTGCCGCGTCTTCGGCGGCCCATGGGCTTTGCCGCCGGGCTGACGGCGGCGTTGGCGATGGGCGATCTGGGAGTTATCGCGTTGTTTGCAGACCCGGATCGGACAACCCTGCCCCTACAGGTGTACCGTTTGATGGGATCATACCAGATGGAGGCAGCGGCCGGGGCGGCGCTGCTGTTGTTGATGCTCAGTCTCAGTCTGTTCTGGCTGTTCGATCGTGGAGGACGGGTGAATGCTGCGACTTGAGGATCTACAGGTGCCAATGGACGCGGACGCTTTGAAGGCTGATCTGGTGCTGCCACCCGGTCGGCGGGTGGCGCTGTTGGGCCCGTCCGGCGCGGGCAAGTCGACGCTGTTGGACGCCATTGCCGGGTTTCGTGAGACGACGCAGGGGCGCATCCTCTGGCAAGACCGTAACCTGACACATCTGCGCCCCGAGGCGCGCCCGGTCTCTATCCTGTTTCAGGACAGCAATCTGTTTCCCCATCTGACGCTGGCACGGAACCTGTGTCTGGCCCTGCATCCCGACGGTCGCCGCCCCGACGATGAGGCGCGCGCACGGATCGAGGGCGCATTGCGCCGCGTAGGTCTGGAGGGCATGGCGGACCGTAAGCCCGGTACCCTGTCCGGTGGCCAGCAGGGGCGCGCTGCGCTGGCGCGCGTGCTGCTGATGGCGCGGCCGGTGATCCTGCTGGATGAACCGTTTGCCGCGCTGGGACCGGCGTTGAAACGCGAAATGCTGGATCTGGTGCGCGAGGTGGGAGAGAGCCTTGCCGCGCTGGTGGTCATGGTGACCCATGACCCACGCGATGGCGCTGGTTGGGCGCAGGACGTGGTGTTGGTTGCCGAGGGAATGGCGCATCCACCTGTTCCGACGGAAAGGTTCTTTGGTGATCCGCCACAGGCCTTTCGCGACTATATCGGCACGGCAGACTAATGCCCGACCCGCGCGCCAGAAACGAAAAAGCCCCGCCAGATTGGCGGGGCTTTTCTTTTGTCATGTCACTGTGATCAGGCTGTCGGCTTGCGCTTGATCGGGGCCCAGAGGCGCTTGTTGACCAGATAGAGAAGCGCGGTCAGCACCACCAGAAAGAACACACCGATAAAGCCTGCTTCGCGGCGGGCCATCAACTTGGGCTCTGCGGTCCACATCAGGAAGGCGGCAAGGTCTTGCGCCTCATGGTGCAGGTCGTTGGAGTGGCCATCGTCAAAATCGACGTCCTCGCCATACAGCGGCGGTGCCATCGAAATCCAGCCTCCGGGAAAGGCGTGGTTCTCATAGAGGATCGAACCTGCTTCTTCCTTTTCTTCGCCGGTGTAGCCGCTCAGCAGCGAGGCGATGTATTCCGGACCGCCCATGCCCTTGAACATCTGGTTGATGCCAAGGCCGTAGGGGCCGTGAAAGCCTGCGCGCGCCTTGGCCATCATCGACAGGTCGGGCGCCCCGGCAGAGGTCACCGCCGGGAAGTGATCGGTCGGGATCGCTGGGCGGAAGTCGTCCAGCTCTGCGTCGAACACCTCGAAGTTGGCGGAATAGGCGATGACCTGCTCTTCGCTGTAGCCGAGCGCCTTGAGATCGCGCAGCGGGACGTAGCGCAGCCCGTGACAGGCTGAACAAACCTCTGTGTAAACCTTGAGGCCGCGCTGCAGCTGGTTCTGGTCCCAGGTGCCGAAGGGGCCTTCGAACGAGAAGGCAAAGTCTTCGACATGGGCCTCGCCACCGGCGGCATGTGCGCCGCCGGCCAGACCGAGGGCCACGAAGGCCGCGAGGGTAAGTTTCTTGAACATCTCTTACGGTCCTTCCTGTCTTATTCGGCCGGGGTCGGGGCAGCAGTGCCCTTTGCCGCGTCCTTCGGCGGATAGTGCGCGTCGAAGTCGGCCTCGATTGTGTCGGGCTGTGCCAGCGGTTTTTCGATCACACCCAAGAGCGGCAGGATGATCAGGAAATAGGCAAACCAGTAGGCCGAGGCGATCAGCGAGAAGCTGGCGTAGGGTTCCTCGGCGGGCATGGCGCCCAGCCACATCAGCGCAAAGAAGTCGATCACCAGCAGACCGAACCACCACTTGAACATCGGGCGGTATTTGCCCGAACGCACTGAAGAGGTGTCAAGCCAAGGCACCAGCGCCATGACAAGGATCGCACCGAACATCGCCAGCACGCCAAAGAACTTGGCGTCGATTATGCCGCCTGTGACGAAGGAGGCGAATTGCACCAGCCAGACGTCCGAGGTGAAGGCGCGCAGGATCGCGTAGAACGGCAGGAAGTACCACTCCGGCACGATGTGTGCGGGCGTCGAAAGCGGGTTCGCCTCAATGTAGTTGTCGGGGTGGCCCAGGTAGTTCGGCATGAAACCGACGATGGCAAAGAAGACTGCCATGATCAGCGCCAGCGCAAACAGATCCTTGATCACATAGTAGGGCCAGAACGGAACGGTGTCCTTTTCGGCCTCTGCCTTGGACGCGCGACGCACCTCGACACCGGTCGGGTTGTTATTGCCCGTGGTGTGGAAGGCCCAGATGTGAACGGCGACCAGCGCGGCGATCACGAAAGGCAGCAGGTAGTGCAGCGAGAAAAAGCGGTTCAGCGTGGCGTTGTCCACCGCCGGTCCACCTAGCAACCATGTCTGGATCGGTTCACCCACCAGCGGGATGGCACCAAACAGGCCGGTGATCACGGTCGCGCCCCAGAAGGACATCTGACCCCAGGGCAGAACATAGCCCAGAAAGCCGGTGCCCATCATGCACAGGTAGATCAACATGCCGATGATCCACGTCACTTCACGCGGGGCCTTGTACGATCCGTAGTACAGACCACGGAAGATGTGGGCATATACAGCGACAAAGAACAGCGAGGCGCCATTCATGTGCAGGTAGCGGATAAAGTGACCGCCGTTCACATCGCGCATGATGTGTTCGATCGAGGCAAAGGCCAGATCAACATGCGGTGTGTAGTGCATCGCCAGAATGACCCCGGTGGCGATTTGCAGCACCAGACAGAAGGTCAGGACAATACCCCAGATCCACATCCAGTTCAGGTTCTTGGGGGTGGGGATCATGATCGTGTCGTACAGAAGACCCACGATCGGCAGGCGGCTGTGCAGCCACTTTTCTACGCCGGTCTTGGGCTCATAATGGTCGTGTGGAATTCCAGCCATGTTCTAGCTCCTTAACCCAGCAGGATCGTGCTGTCGTCGACCCATTCGGCGGGCGGGACAGGCAGGTTTTCGGGGGCGGGGCCTTTGCGGATGCGGCCCGCCAGATCGTAGTGCGACCCGTGGCAGGGGCAGAACCAGCCGCCAAATTCACCGGCATCGCCCAGCGGCACACAGCCCAAGTGGGTGCAGACACCCATCTGGACCAGCCACGCTTGTGGCGCTTCACCCTCGGGCGAGGGCATCGTCCGGTTGGCATCGGTTGCGGGTGCATTTGAATCGGCCAGGTTGGCGTTGCGCGCGTTGGTGTCAACGACGCTCTCGCCTGCTGCAAAGGCCACTTCTTGTTCCTTGGCTTCTTCAATCTCGGCACCGGTGCGGTGGCGGATGAAAACCGGCTTGCCCAGCCATTTGACGGTCAATTGAGTGCCGGGGGCAACGCCAGACACGTCAACCCGGATGGTCGACAATGCGCGCACGTCGGCCGAAGGGTTCATTTGATTGACCAGCGGCCATACGGCTGCGGCTGTTGTGACGACTCCGGCGCCGCCGGCGGCGTAGTAGAGGAAATCTCTTCTGGTGCCTTCGTGGTCTTCTGCGTGGGACACGAGGTTCGCTCCATTGCTGTGGGGCCGGCGGCCCGCGGTAAACCCATGAATCCGGAGCCTCCACAGACTCTGGACCCCGCTCAGGCACGGTATCTAGCCGGGTGCCTCAGAGTGGTAAAGGATGCAAAAGCCTCACACTCAATTCTCGCGCGCATCTGTCGCGGTTGAAACCGCCCCTTCCCAATGATTATGTCCTATCAACGAACGATAGAGGCGGCGACATGCGGCGTTTGATTCTTTCCTTGGGTATCCTGATTGGTCTTGCAGCACCTGCTGCGGCTGAGATGGAGCTTTCTATCTACTCCGGGTGGCAAACCCTTCCGCATAGCCGAATCTCGGGCAAGTTGCCCAATGGTGGCGGATCATACGACGAACTCGTCGGCTGGGAGGGCAAGCCCTTTACCATGCCGCCCTACTATGGCGCGCGTGCAACATGGTGGCGCAGCGATACATTGGGCTTTGGCGTCGAATACACCCATACCAAGGCATATGCAGACGATTCGACGCAAAAGGCCCTTGGCTTTGACCGGCTCGAGTTTACGGACGGCCACAACGTCCTGACGGCGAACGTCATGCGCCGCTGGCCGGAACGCTGGGGCAAGGTGACGCCCTATGTCGGCGGCGGTTTGGGGATCGCGTTTCCGCATGTCGACGCTGACCATGTCAGCGGTTCGGACACATACGGATTTCAGGTTACAGGTCCGGCCATGCGTTTGACTGCCGGTGCCAGCTATCCGATCAGCGATCGCTTTTCGGTCTTCGGGGAATACCAGTTCACCTATTCCGCAAACGAAGGCACGTTTGACGATGGCGGTACGTTCAAGACCGACATCAAGACCAACGCGCTGAATGTCGGTATCTCGCTGAATTTCTGACGGGATGCGGGGTTGACCCCGCCAATTGGTTTCACAGTGGGCGGACAGATGTCCGCCCTTTTTCGTGTCAACCGCTGGGCATCGTCGCGATCATCGACGGGCGTTGGGCAAACTCTGCATACCAATCGGACAACGTATCGCGGCCCGTGCGCCAAGACCGCGCTTCATGCCGGTAATCAAGGTACCCCAGTGCGCAGCCCACAGCGATATGACCCATGTCCATGCGGCCCTGCAGGTGGCTCATCCAGCGGGTGCCCAATGCGTCCAGGGCGCGCGACACCTTGGCCCACTGACCTTCGATCCAATCCATCGAGACGTTTTCCGGTGTGCGAAAGCGCTCTTCGTAGACGATCAGAACCGCCGCATCCATGATCGCGTCGCCCGTCGCCTCCAACGTCAGGGTGTCCCAGATGCGGGATTCCGGATACAGTTCCGCCTTGGCGCGGTCGTTCAAAAAGCGGCAGATCACCCGACTGTCATAGAGCGTCGGGCCGTTGGTGCGCATCAACGCCGGGATCTTGCCCAGCGGATTGGCGGAAATCAGCGCCGGATTGGGGGCCACGGGGGTGGTCTTGACGTTCACGATCTCCACATCGTCCATCTGCCCGGTCTCGTGCAGGGTGACCATGACCTTGCGGACAAAGGGCGAGGCGGCGGAATGGAGCAGTTGCATCGGATGTCCTTATCGTTGCAGGGGCGACTCGCCCGGCGGACAGGTAAACAGGTTGCACGACCGGCGTCACGCCTTGGGGTGCGTTGCCTCGTAGACCTTCATCAGGTGAACCTCATCCACTGCCGTGTAGGCCTGCGTTGTTGACAGGGACGCGTGGCCCAGAAGTTCCTGTATGGCACGCAGATCGCCGCCCGCAGCCAACAGATGCGTGGCAAAGCTGTGGCGCATGGCGTGCGGCGTGGCCGTGGCGGGCAGGCCCAGTTGCATCCGCGCGCGTTCCGTCGCCTTGGACACCAGTCGCGGGTTCAACGCGCCGCCGCGCGCGCCACGAAACAGTGCGGCGTCCGGTTCGACCGGAAAGGGGCACAGCCGCAGGTAGGTGTCGACTGCCCGGACCGCAACTGGCAGCACCGGAACGATCCGTTCCTTGCCGCCCTTGCCGACGATTCGCAGAGACGCACCCAACGGCAGGTCACGGCCTGTTAGGCCCAATGCCTCGGAGATGCGCAATCCACAGCCATAAAGCAGGGTGACCACGGCGGCGTCACGCGCGCCCTGCCAGCCTTCGCGCGATTGCACCTCGACCGTGTCGATCATTGCACGCGCGGCGTCCTCTGTCAGCGGGCGGGGCAATTTCTTTTGAAACTTGGGCGCGCGGGCCGACAACACGGCGGTCGCTTCAAACCCTTCGCGGCGCGCTAGCCAGCGGTAAAAGCTTTTGACTGCGGACAGTTTGCGCGCCACTGACCGCGCGCCGATGTCCTGCCGACGCAGATGCGCCATCCAAGACCGCATGTCGGTCGTGGTCACGCGTGCCAGCGGGGCCAATCCCTGCGGTTCGGCGTGATGTGCTGTCAGAAAGACAATGAAATCCAGCACGTCGGTGCGATAGGCGCTCAGCGTATTGTCGGCAGCGCCATCCAGCGCCTTGCAAGCCTCCAGCCAGTTGGCCAACACGTCGCGGGCGGCAGGAGAGATCTCAAGGCTCATTGCGCACCCGGCCTCAGGCCAGCCACCGCCGCATCGCCCGCTCAAACACGCCTCCAAAGAAGGCCAGCAGATCGGTGCCCTGTTGCGGCGTGAATTGATGGGGGTCTTCGGACCCCATGACAAGCAGGCCGGGCAGGCGACCGGGACCGAAATCCAGACGCAGACAAGCCTCAGAGCGCATCCATTCGGCGCGCTCGCCATAGATCGTCTCGCCGCCCTGTTGCACCTGCCGCAGTACAACCGGACGCATTGGCGCCTCACGGCCCTCACCGGCATAGGCCTCGACAAAACCGGGTTCGGCCACCGACAGCACGTCGCCAAGGCGGCGCACCACCGGGTCGTCGTCTTCTTGCGCGGTTTCCAGAACAAGGCGGATCATGTCGACGCGCAGAATCTGCGCTACCTCGCCGCCAAGGTCGTGCAGGAATGTTTCAAAATCGACGGGGTCCAACATCCGCAACACTGCGCGGTGAATCTGGTTGGTTCCAGCGAGGTTCTCATAGGCCGCCGCGATCACGCTGCGATGGGTGTCCTCCAGCCGGTCTAGCCGCGATTCCAGTCGCTCCATCGCGATTCCGCGCAGATCGATGATGTTTCCACCCATCGTCCGCTCATTCGAGGCGATCAGGGCCTGCATAAGATCCTTGTCGTCAAGAATCATGTCGGGGCGGGAAATGATGGAATCGCGGACCGACTCCTCGATACGCTTGGTGCTGCTCATGGGCCTGTGTCCTGCTCGTGCCGCGCTTGTGCGCTTGATCTTTTCGGATTGGACACTGTGTGGCCCTACGCGCCCTGACCTGTCAAGAATTTCCACCCCTCTACACGGTGTCGGCCCGTGACCGCGCGGGTTTGGCCACGGTCGCAATCCATGCCACACTCTATTCAGAAGAGGAGAGCCCGATGCCCAGGATTACCGTGACGTCCGACGCCCAAACCGTCATTACTACGTTTGAGACCAGTCCAGGCCAATGTCAGGATCTGCTGGACGCGCTGCAGTCGGCCTATGCCGAGTTCATCTCGAAACGGCCCGGTTTCATCGCTGCCGCACTGCACGTCAACGACGCGCAGACGCGGATCGCCAATTATTCGCAATGGGAGCGGCGCGAGGATTTCCTTGCCATGTTGCGATCCGGCGAAATGCGAGAGCGCAATCGCGCGCTGAACAGCTTTTGCCGCAGTTTTGAGCCGGTCCTTTATGATGTGGCGGCGACCTACTAGGCGGCCTCAGGCAGCGATGGCCCCGTCGAGGCAGTTGGGGACAAACCGATAGCCCGATCCGCGCACTGTTTCTATGTCGACAGCCCCTTCAGTGGCCGCAAGGCAGGCCCGCAGGTTGCAGACATAGACATCGAACACACGCGGATCGGGTTCATCCTCCAACCCGTAGATATGGCCCAGCAGCGCGGCCCGGTTGATCAGTCGCCGGGGGCGCAACGCAATGTATTCCAGCAGTTCATAGACCTTGGGGCTCAGCTTGATCGGGCAGCCCGTCAGATGGGCTATGCGGTGTTGCAGGTCTATCGACAGGGGACCATAGCGCAGCACCGGTTGCGCCAGTCCGTGTGCCCTGCGGGCTATAGCCGAAAGGCCCATCATGGCCTCTTCGGGCGGGCTGGCCGGGTCAAGAACCGTATCGGCCCCGCTTTCCAGCCAGCGCACGATCTGAGTGTGTGAGGCGTCTTTTGCCATCAATGCAATCGGCATAAGGGGATGGGCACGCCGCAGGTTTGCCAGTGACAGGCTGGGGCGGTCCAGATCTCTGGCGTCAAGCACCAGCAGGTCGGCGGGTGTGATGTGGAGAAAGTGGAGAATGTCCTCTGGCCGGTCGGTCCGGGTCAACAGGTTGCCCGCGTCAGATAGCGCGCTGGCCAGCGTCATCAGCGACCAATTGGTTTCGGCGATCAGGTAACGCATCGCGCAAACTCCTTGCCAACTTTCCGGCAAGGAGACGTCTGGTCCATGCGGAAAGGCCGCCTTTCGGCGATCGGACCCTGCCGACCCGTTCTGTGAACGGCAAAAAGGCCAGTTTGCGGTGCGTTCTGACACCGCTCAACAGGCTAGGCGGACAATGTGTCGTGATCATGACCCTCCAATGGCGGGCAGGGGGCAGGGGCACATGACCTGTATCAAGGCGGGTTACTGCGCCTTCGCTCACTCTGGTCCCATCAGGAGGAATGCCCATGTACAAGAACATTTTAGTCCCTCTCGCCTTTGGCGAAGACAGCGATGCCCGGATCAAGTCCGCCACGGCGGTGGCGCAAAGACTGGCGACTGAGGATGCGCGCATCACGTTTTTGCACGTTATGGAACAGGTGCCGGGCTATGCTGTCAGTTACTTGCCTGCCGACTATACGGCGCAGGCTCGACTGGCGATCGAAAGTGAACTCAACGACATCGCCGCGGTGGTGCCGGGCGGAGTTGGTCTGGTGGTGTCGGGCCATTCCGGGCGGACCATTCTGGACTGGGCTGCGGACAATCCTGTCGATCTGATCGTAATCGCCTCGCATCTGCCCGGAATGCAGGATCTGCTGCTGGGCTCGACCGCAGCTCAGGTGGTGCGCCATGCCCAATGCGCTGTGCATGTGCTGCGTTGACTCTGCCCCGTTCGGCACCATCCTGCGGGCATGGACAAGACACTTGACCTGACCCGCCGCGACGGTCTGCCAGAGGCGCTGTATGCCCTGCGTGCCGACTATCCGCGCGACACATGGCAGACGCATCGCAACTTTGATGGCTTGGTGGCGTTCTGGCTGGACCGGCACCTGATGTTCCGCCGTCTTGCAGAAACGCTCCGGCAAGATGCAGAGGCCGCCGTTGATGGCGCCATCGACCTGCGCCGGATGCAGGCGCGGTTGACGCGCTTCGGTGGCATGTTGCTGCAACAGCTTCACGACCACCACCAGATCGAGGACGTGCACTATTTCCCCAAACTGGTCGCCTATGAGGCGCGACTGTCGCGCGGGTTCGACATTCTGGACCGCGACCATCACGCGATGGACGGGCTTCTGCAGCGCTTTGCTGAGTCCGCCAATGGAGTGCTGCAGGACAAGATCGAACGGGGTGCCTTTCATACGGAGATCACGGGGTTTGAGACGCTCTTATTGCGTCATCTGGAGGACGAAGAGGACCTGATCGTGCCCGTCTTGTTGAAGCACGGGCCGCAGGGGATGGAGTAGGACTGGCGGCTGGCCCGACCGCCGTGGCGCGGTTTTCCCGAATGCCGCTTGATGCGGTGTCTGTCCAATCACATACTGCAAAGTGAATGTGAGTGCGGAATGCGAATCGGAGGGATTGAGATGGCGGGAAAGAAGCTGACCTGTCTGGACTGCGGGCAAGTGAACCGGGTTCCGGCGGAAAAACTGGCGTCGGGACCGAAATGCGGAACCTGCGGGGCCAGATTGATGCCGGGTAAGGCGATGGAGGTCGATGCCGCCACTCTGGCCAAGGCCGCGCGCACCGACGACGTGCCGTTGGTGGTCGATTTCTGGGCACCGTGGTGTGGTCCCTGCCGCTCGATGGCACCTGAATTTGGCAAGGCAGCGTCCCTGCTTGGCACTGAGGCGCGGTTGGTCAAACTCAATACAGAGGATTTCCCTCAGATCGGCGCACAACATGGCATCCGGGGTATTCCCACCATGGTGGCCTTTGCAGGTGGACGCGAGGCCAAGCGCCAGTCCGGGGCAATGCCAGCGGGTCAGATCGTGGGCTGGGTGCGGGGCTGATCCGCAGCTGCGCGGCGCTACATCGTAGGGGCCGTTGGATTCAACAACAGGGAGAGGATTATGAAACAGATTGCGATTGCGGCGGTGGCCCTGACACTTGGGTTGTGCGTGCCCGCCGGGGCGGATGAGGTCAATATCTCAAGGGACGTAGCCTCTGTCACGGTGACAACGACCGGCGGTGCAAAGGTCACAATCTCACGGGTGCAGGACACGGATGCGATGATCAAGGGTGACTTTGCCCGCATCGCCCGCCCCTGTCCCGGTTTCTGCATCCAGCCGATCTCACCCGCTGAGGGTGTTACCACCATTGGCGAATTGGAGGTGCTGGCTGCCCTTCAGAACCCTGACATCATGGTGATCGATAGCCGGGTGCGGCCCGACTGGGAAACCGGCACGATTCCGGGATCCGTCAGCATACCCTATACCGAAATGGTCGACCGCTTGGGCGAACTGGGTTGCGAGGTGGATTTCGAGGGATTCGAATGTGATCCGGCGGCGGTCACAGAGGTCGTTTTGTTCTGTAACGGTCCCTGGTGCGGGCAGTCACCCACGGCCATTCGGCGCATGATCGACGCGGGCTATCCGGCAGACAAAATCAATTATTACCGGTGGGGCATGCAGGGTTGGCGCATGCTTGGCCTGACGGTGGCGGGCGGCAGCTAAGGCAATCATGCCCTCCGTCCCGTTTGAGGACAGGGGGCGACAGACTTCTAAGGCGGTTGTCAGGTGCCGCCGTCCTCACCGATGCGCCATGCGATAGAAAGCCGGATCAGTCCGTCGACGGCGGTCAGGCCATCCTCGCCTGCGGTCTGTAATTCCATCAGAACGCGGTTCTTAGCGTCAAGAATCGGCCGGCATATCGATTGTGGTGTTCACAGGGCGGAAAGGCTCGCAGCTGCGGCGGACGGACATCTAGTCGCGTGAGGCACGCGCGCCCGGCGCGCCTCTGCGCGCTTGCAGCCGCTGGGCAGGAGCTGCATAGCCCGATGGCGCGACTACCAGGGGCATCGGCAATCTACCGGCCACCGAATCGCACGTTCTCCGCGTCCGCCCGCCCTGGACGTCAGAACGCGGCAATTCTCATCATGCGGCCGTTTTGTCCGGACAGCACAGCTGCGGTCTTTACAAGAGGCTTGCTTTTGTGCCGCTGATCTGGCATATGGACCGGGCTAAAGACCTTCTCTTCGACTTCTGTTTTCCTTCACCGGCACGCAGCTACTCGATCAAGACGCGCCTTTGCCGGGCCGCTGCATGTTGCGAGCGGTGTAGAAAACAAGGATAAAACACATGGCCAACGGCACTGTGAAATGGTTCAACACCACCAAAGGTTTCGGTTTCATTCAGCCTGATGCAGGCGGCAAAGACGTGTTCGTGCACATCTCGGCTGTTGAGCGTTCGGGCCTGACCGGTCTCGCCGACAACCAGAAAGTCACCTACGACGTGGAAGCAGGCCGTGACGGCCGCGAAAGCGCAGTGAATCTGGAACTCGTGTAAGGCTTGATTGCTTTTACGGTTTGATGTGGCGCGGTCCCCGAAAGGGGGCCGCGCTTTGCGTTTTGGTGGGGCGATCCTGGCTGTCAGGTCACCCGGACCATCAGAACCATGGCCGCGACGGCGCAGGCAATTCCGGCGTATTCCCGGGCATATAGCCGTTCACCGAACCAAATTACGCCGATAGCGCACAGGGCAAGCAGCGTCAGTATCGAATAAGCCACCCCTGCCTGAGCCAGCGTCATGTGACGCATGGCCCAGAACCAGAAGATTGCCGAGAACGCGTAGATCACGCATCCCGCGACGACCAGACCGGACATCAATGGTTTACCGCTGTCGGCAGCATGTTTGAGAAGAGTATCGCCCACAATGACAACAAGGGCGGTAATCAAGGTAAATGCGAAACCAACAAGAATATGTGACATGAGACTGGCTTCCAAAAGGCGTGTGGGTCGCCAGTGCGGCGGCCGGGGGAATGCAGGTAGTTTGCCTTGTGTGCGTGGGCCGCGGCAGTGGGGGAAACCTTACCAAATGGAGGCGTCGGACCGTTCGTAGCGCGTTGGTGAATAGATGACGCACATAGCCGTGCGAAATCCCTCCTTATGTTTCAGTGATATCGCTTCTGACCTTTAATGAAATTGGGGCTATCAAGGAGGGCGATATCAAACATGGAAGATGGGCAAGTTCACTAAGCTGCCCGAACAGTAATTCGCCCGAGGAGACGTCGAGAGTTCGGCGCAAATGTGCATGCCGGATTGTTGTCGAAGCTTCCCACACGTTTCGCCCAACGCTACGCGCGATGCTATCGGAGTTGCAATGCGTGAACTAATGGTGCTGAAAAAGAAGGATTTAGATCGCGTGCTGTTGTTCGACATCCAAAGACCGTTTTTTCGACAAAAGTCGATTTTTTACACTCGGCGATCATTTAGCTTCGTTTTCGTCGTTCTTGCCATGACCTATGAGCCCGCACACGTTTGAGCGGCTTCGGGCACTCCCCCGGTCAAGGAGGTTTTCAATCTCCAGCCAAGGCCCCGTATGAATTATTGTTTTTGAGTTATATTTCCGTGATTCATACGACGCCGCACTGCACCAGCCCCTTTGGACGGTCGGGTTAACGGCGTTCTTCAGTCTCAGGCAGGAAGATCTCGTATCTGACCTTCAATTGCTTCCCGCAGATAGACCGGACCATAGTCCTGTCCACCGGGAGCAAACCGTTCGATCTGCTTCGCCCTTAGATGAGCCAGAATCGTTTGCCGGTGTAAGCCGGTTTCTGCTTCTATTGCGGTGGGAGTGATGAACCTTTCATGGAACGCCTCGATGTCTTGTTCAGTCATCCGCATCTAAATGCGCCGTGTTTTGGATGCAGGCTTTCAGTGGCAGGCGTGTGACCCGCAGCTACAAAAACCAGAAAGCGTCCCTTTCCACGCAAGCCAACCGATCGACCAAACCCGGCGGCGGACATTTGCCCAATTCATTTCGTAGCGGTTGCTGTGGATTTCGCGTTCCGCACCTTAAAGAGGTTTATCTCTGATCGCTTCAGGTCAAAACCGTGATACCCGAATACGCCCTCACGTTTGCCTAGCTCACGTTGACAAATGACGCACCCAAAGCCGGATTGACGTTATGTCGATGATGCCGAGGAACCTCTCGGCGGTTTTGTCGCAACGGGTTGCGACACGGCGGGCGTTCTTCATCTTATTGAAGCACCGTTCAACCATGTTGCGAAGCTGGTAGAGCGAGTGATCCACTCCGACCCGCATTCTGCGCGATTTCCGCATGGGGATCTGAGGCAGGATATTGCGCTTTTCCATAGTTTTGCGAATGCGATCAGCGTCATAGCCGCGATCCACCAGAAGAGCCGCCGGCTCAGGCAGGTTGTCCGCCATGACCATGTCAAAGCCAAGATAATCGGATGTTTGACCCGGTGTTATTTCAGACCTCATTGGCAGTCCTGCCGCGTTGACGCGGAGGTGGATTTTGGTCGTGCCCCCACCTCTTGAGCGGCCAAAACCCTGTCGCGGAGTCCCCCTTTCGCGCGCGCTACCTGATGGTGAGCGCGGATTACGGTGCTGTCGACCATTTGGAGGGCGTCCGGCACCGCTCCACAATGGTTCAGGCCCTCGAGAATGTCCTCTCACAGGCCTGAAAGTGTCCAACGTCGGAATTGCCTGTAGACGCTCGGCCATTTGCCGAATTCTTCCGGCAGGTCCCGCCACGGCGATCCGGTCCGGGCGATCCAGAAAATCCCATCCAGAACAAAGCGATGATTGGTTGGCTTACGTCCGTTCGGGGCACGTGCAGCAAGGATGAAATGCTCAAAGAACGCCCATTCGCCGTCCGCCATCAGGTCTCGTGCCAAGCTGGTCTCCATAGCACTAAGGGCAAACTTGCTACCAATGCCGTTAAAGGCAAGTACGGCAAAGGCTTCCTTGGTGTTTTGGTAAAGCGCACGCGGGCGATGTTCACGGCGCTAGATGCCGCAGTTGTTGTGGAGGATTTACGGTTTCCACCTGGCAACCACTTGGAAGAACTGAAAAGTGATCGGGCTGGGCAACATTCCGTGCGGATCAATGGGCAATGGCGCATCTGCTTTGTCTGGACGCCGAACGGCCCCGCCGACGTCGAGTTTGTCGATTACCATTGAAAGGATACGCTGATGAGCCTGCTTGAAAAACCAATGCACCCCGGTGAAGTCCTGAAAGAGCTTTACCTTGATCCCCTGGAATTGGGAGCAATCGCGTTTGCGCGGCGTCTGGGTGTGCCTCGGACGCGGATTGAACGGCTGATCAAGGGCACGACTGGGATCACACCGGACACGGCGCTTCGTCTCGCCCGCGTGTTCAACACAACTCCGGCCTATTGGGTGAACTTGCAGACGAATTACGACATGTCGGTAGCGGCCAAAGAGATCGACGTTTCAAACATTGAGCCGCTCATCGCGGCTTAATCATCAGCCCGCAGTCCACCTCGACTTTCCACGCCTCTAACTTTGTCTTAGCAGATCATCGGCGTCCCTCGCTATGCTCGAATCTGCTTTGACTGCACGTTCAGTGAATGACGGAGACCAACCCACGCAAAATCCCTGACGTGCCCGCCGCCAAATCCCACACCATGAAGTAGAGTCTGCCCAACCTATTTAGGAGCAGACGAATGCGTAAGAGCCGTTTCACTGATGCGCAAATCATCGGGATGATTGAAGAGCAGGAAGCCGGGATGTCGACTGCTGAGGTGTGCCGTCGGCACGTCCTGAGCCCGGCGACCTTTTACAAGCTGAAGTCCAAGTATGGCGGCATGCATTGCCCGGCAACATATGCGCTGCATGTGTGAGAGGGAGGTGTCGGAAGCCGCCGACTGAAGGCGTTGGAGGACGAAAACGCCAAGCTGAAGCGGCTGCTGGCTGATACGATGCTCGACAACGTGGTTTTGAAAGACTTGCTGGGAAAAAGCTGACGGCACCGAAAGAGCGGCGAGAGGCAGCGCTCCATGCAATGCGGGATCATGATGTCTCGCAGCGCAGGGCCTGTCGGCTGGTCCACTGCCCGGCAGTGGTTTTGCTTGAAAACCATGAGAGGGGGTGTCGATCCCAAGACTGTCCGGCGAGAACGCCCGCCGGATTGTGCTGACATCCGCAAGGAGATGCAGGAGGTCGCCGGCAAGCGGCGTCGGTTCGGGTATCGCCGGATCGGCGTCTTGTTGGAGCGCAAAGGCATGATCATGAACCACAAGAAGCTCTACAGGATCTACCGCGAGGAAGGCCTGTCGGTGAGACGGCGGCGCGGCCGGAAACGGGCGCGCGGCACGAGGACACCGATGCCGGTTGCCGCGCATCCCAATGCGCGCTGGTCCCTGGACTTCGTGTCCGACAGCTTCGGCGCCTCGCGGAAGTTCCGGATCTTGGCGGTGATCGATGAGTACCCGGGAATGCTTGTGCCTCGTGGCGGACATCAGCCTGTCCGGCGCACGGGTCGCCCGAGAGCTCGGCGCCCTGATCCGGATCTACGGCAAGCCCGGTTGCATTGTCAGTGATAACGTCCTATGCGCGGAATAATTGGCTGATTTGGCATCAGGTCATTGTCATGCTGAAGCGTTCCAGCACGTTCGAATGTGTGTCAGTTCGGCATTTTGGTCAACAACATGTCTCTCCCATAACAAACACAGAGTACGCTTATTGCGGCTCTCACCGTCCTTAAGACGAGATCTTCGGGTCGTTGAGCAGAAGGCCTGAACATTATCTACGAGGTCGAATGCTCGCCTCTACGGCCCTTACAGAGAAAGGTCCTTCTGCTGTCAATCATCCCTCAAAGAAGGGACGATAGGGTTCGCCGCGGTTTATTATCCCATGCACGGTGCGGGCCATTTTTGCGGCGATTGCGGTATACGCCTTGCGACGTAAATGCGTGTTTTGACGATCCTTGGCGATGTAACGCTCGAACTTGTCGCGGAAGCTGTTGGTCTTTTGCATGATGGCGACCTGACCGGCCATCCAGAGCGTGCGGCGTAATCTGGCATTCCCATATTTTGAGAGCTTGGTTTGGCCACGGAATGTGCCCGACTGGATCGTTGCGAGGTCCATCCCACAGAACTTCAAAAATTGGCGGTGATGCCGAAAGCGGCGCAGATCGCCTGCTTCTGCAAGGATGGTCAGCGCGTTGATCAGCCCGATCCCTGGGATGGATGTTAGCAGTTGATAGTCGTCGTTGGTCTTGAGAAGCTCAACGGCGCGATCCTCAATCTCGTTGCGTTTGGCAATCAGGCCGCGCCCTTCACCCAAGACCAAACGGAACATCCTTGCAGCGTCGGAGTCCGGCGCAATTGGCAGGCCTACAGAGAACTTGGCGGTCTGATAAATATCTGCAAGCAAACGTTCTTTTGACACTTTGCGGCCGACCACGTCCCAAGCATCTGCAATGAAAGCCTCTTGGTCCATGGCAGAGATGAAATGCGGTGAAGGATAACGTTCGAGAAAGGCAAAGAACCAATCGCTGCGTGAGCTGCGATGAAAGCGGTCAGCCTCGGGCCAATACAGCGGCAGGTAGTGGGTCAGCACCCGATGCCAAAGTTCCGTCTTTGAGCGCGAGACTATGTCGTGCGTCTTGGACAACTCCTGAAGATCATTCGTACCGCTCAGCATTGGGTCGTGGTAAAACTGCTCGTTCCCGATCAGCATCATATGCAGGATGACTTGCGCGTCTTTCGGATCGTTCTTGTCCCAACTGTTGTTCAAAGCCTCACGGGTGCGCGCCAATGCGACCGAAGACACCAGCTTCACATCGAAACCGGCCACCCCAAGCCGGTAAGCGAGAGCGCGATGGTAATTGCCTGTAGCCTCAAAAGCCGCGCGGACAGGACGATCATACTCTGAGAGTGTAGAGATCAATCGATTGAATTCGTCGAGCTGGTTGAGAACGGTCAAACGGCGGCGGCGCTTTCGGCCCGGAACAGCGATCAAGACTTCATGGCGGGCCTTTGCGATATCAATCGCAACCAAAACAGGCTCGGTTTGTGCAATAGTGGCATCGGTCATAGTCGGTCTCCCTTGCGGCGTGGTTTGTGCAAAACCACTGTAGGGACCTGAGACCCGGCTATGATCACCTGCTGCGCTATTTGGGGGCTGCGCAGGCAATCATAGCCTCAACATCAACAACATTCCGAAGGTGTTACGGCACGGAGTTCACCAGCCGGGCAAGCCTGAAATGGGCCGACAGGAACGGCGTGGATTGGCACTATATCGACCCCGGAAAACCGTAGCAGAATGCCTTTATCGAGCCATTCAACGGCAGCCTGCGGGGAGATATGCGCGAAAGTTGGTGATGCCCTGAGGGGCGACATATCATGGCGGTGTCGAAGCGCCGTCAATTCTCAACCGAGAAAGGGATATGCCACATGCAAGAGAATACCATCACCCAGCTATCTGATCCATCCGGGATTTCGCCGGACCCGCTGACCGACCTCATCCGGGACGGCGCGCGCAAGCTGATCGAGCAGGCGATTGAGGCGGAACTGTCCACGCTGCTTGGCGCCTTTGCCGATCACAAGCTTGAGGATGGTCGCGCAAGACTGGTTCGTCATGGGCACCTGCCCGAGCGTGAGATTTTGACCGGTGTCGGGCCTGTTGCCGTGACGGTGCCGCGTGTGCGGGACCGCAAGCCGGGCACGGACAAGATCGCGTTCACGCCCAGCATCCTGCCGCGGTATCTGCGCAAGGCAAAGTCGGTCGAAGAGCTGCTGCCCTGGCTTTACCTGAAGGGCGTGTCCACCGGCGATTTCAGTGAGGCGCTTGCCGCCCTGCTGGGGCCACACGCCAAGGGCCTCTCGGCCACTACGATCACGCGGCTGAAAGCGGACTGGTGGTCCGAGTACGAGGCCTGGGAAAAGCGTGACCTCGGCACCCGGCGGTTTCTCTACATCTGGGCCGACGGCGTCTATTTCAAGCCGCGAAGGGCCGAGGAAAAACAATGCGTTTTGGTGATCGTGGGTGCGGATGAATACGGCCGCAAGGAGCTGCTGGCCATGACCGACGGCTTCCGCGAAAGCACTCAGAGTTGGCGCGAGGTTCTGCTCGATCTCAAACGCCGCGGACTGAAGCAGGATCCCAAGCTCGCCATAGGCGACGGCGCCCTGGGGTTCTGGGCGGCACTGCGCGAGGTCTTCCCCTCGACACAGGAGCAGCGGTGCTGGCTCCACAAAACCATGAACGTGCTCAACGCGCTGCCGAAATCGGTGCAAGCCAAGGCCAAGGCGCACCTGCACGACATCTGGCAGGCCGAAACCCGAGCCGCGGCGTCGGCCGCCTTCGACTTCTTCGTCGATGCCTACGGCGTGAAATGGGACAAGGCAGTCGCCAAGTTGGTCAAGGATCGGGATGCACTACTGACCTTCTACGACTACCCGGCCGAACACTGGAAACACATCCGGACGTCAAATCCGATCGAGAGCACGTTCGCCGCCGTCAGACACAGGACGAAACGCACCAAGGGCTGCCTCAGCCGCAAGACTGGGCTCGCCATGGCTTTCCGGCTGATGATGTCTGCTCAGACGAAATGGCGAAAACTCGACGGGCGGAATCGCCTCCCGGAGGTCATCAGCGGGGTTGAGTTCCGCGACGGCGTCCGCCAACTTCAAAACGCCGCCTGATCACGCGTCACCAACTTCTGCGCATATCTCACCGTCTCTTAGGAAATAACTCTATTTGGCCCCATAAGCGCTGACGTCAGACAGTTAGAGCGAGGTATAAGATATTGATTCCAAATATGTTTCTCGGATATCCTGAGGTAACTTTGTCCCGATTTCCACCTTTTGCCCCCGCTGACGGGGCGGTATCGAAACATGCAGGGCGCCCGATGGGCGCCTTTTCCATTCACAGGGCGGA
The DNA here is from genome assembly GCF_002237555.1 of Antarctobacter heliothermus. Taxonomy (NCBI): domain Bacteria; kingdom Pseudomonadati; phylum Pseudomonadota; class Alphaproteobacteria; order Rhodobacterales; family Roseobacteraceae; genus Antarctobacter; species Antarctobacter heliothermus. The sequence goes on from NZ_CP022540.1 coordinate 1,733,628, forward strand.
TATGGCATCTCTGCACTTCCTCATTGATGGCGGCGAACCAGGGTGTCCCACTGTACTGCTGGCACATGGTGCCTGTGCTCCGATGGACACGCCATGGATGCACAGCATCATCAAAGGGCTTGCTGTTAGGGGGTTTCGCGTTGTCCGGTTCGAATTTGCCTACATGGCGGCGCGGCGCACCGGTGGAACCAAACGCCCCCCACCCAAGATCGAACTGCTGCAGGCTGAATTTCGCGCCGCCATTGCCAGCCTGTCCCATGACGGACCGTTGATCATCGGCGGCAAAAGCATGGGGGGACGTGTCGCCAGCCTGATTTCCGACGATCTGCACGCCGCAGGCCGCATTTCCGGGTTGCTTTGCCTTGGCTATCCGTTCCACCCCCGTGGCAAGCCGGAAACACGCCGCACTGAACACCTCGCCGATCTGCGCGCTCCCACGTTGATTTGCCAGGGGACCCGCGATCCATTTGGCACGCGGGAAGAGGTCAGCAGCTATAACCTTTCCGACAGGATTGTCCTGAAGTGGGTGGAGGATGGGGACCACGACCTGAAGACCCGCAAGAGCGTTACACGTCTTGGTCCAGAAGACAGTCTCATGCAGGTATGTGCCGAAACGGCCGCGTGGTGGTCCACCCTCGAGGAACGTTCGACCAACCGTTGAGGATAAGCGGCGCGCGCATTCAGCCCGTCACCCAGCATGGTGATCGTCCGCCTGTGGATAGCGTTTCACACGAACCCTTCCGCGATTTCTTGTGCAGCCTCTTGTGAATGCTTGCTCTGTGATGAGAAAATCTGCAAAAGCAGCGGCAGCGAGCAACCGGTCAGTCCGAGTTGGACAATTGACGTCCGGATCAGAGGCGTGGATCTAAAATAGAACGAAAAGACAGACGGTTAGGAAAATGGCAACGGCTTGCGAACCGTTTTCCGAACCGTTATCACAGAACGACGGTCCCGTAGCTCAACTGGATAGAGCACCTGACTTCTAATCAGGATGTTGGGGGTTCGAGTCCTCCCGGGATCGCCAAAATTCACTAAGTGCTGCTGTTGTTCGACATCCAAAGAGCGTTTTTTCGACAAAAGTCGGTTTTGCACTTTGCGGACATTTGACTTCGATTTCGTCGGTTTTTGCCATGACCTATGAGACTGTACATGTTTGAGCGGCTTCGGGCAGGCCCCCGTCTAGGACGGTTTTCAATCTGCAGCCAAGGTTCCGTTTGAATTTTTGTTTTGAGTTATATTTTCATGGTTCATACGACGCCGCACTGCATCAGGCCCCTTGGACGGTCGGGTCAACGGCGCTCCTCAGTCACAGGCAGGCAGATCTCGTATCTGACGCTCGATTGCTTCACGCAGGTAGATTGGGCCGTAGTCCTGTCCATCGGGAGCGAACCGTTCGATCTGCTTCGCCCTTAGATGAGCCAGAATCGTGTGCCGGTGTAAGCCGGTTTCTGCTTCTATGACGGTGGGCGTGATGAACCTTTTATGGAACGCCTCGATGTCTTGTTCAGTCATTCGCATCTGCAAGCGCCGTGTTTTTGGATGCGGACTTTCAGTGGCGGGCGTGTGACCCGCTGCGACAAAAGCCAGGAAGCCTCCCTTTCCACGCAGGCCAACCGATCGACCAAACTCGGCCGCGGACATTTGCCCAATTAAATTCGTAGCGGTTGTTGTGGATTTTGCGTTCCGCACATTAAAGAGGTTTATCTCTGATCGCTTCACGACAAAACCGTGATACCCAAATACACCCTCACATTTTCCTAACGAAATGTCGTGGGCCCTGACGTATTGAATGGGGCCTATATACTTAACTAGCCGCATACAGGATTCTTGAAAACGCAACACATGCGTGCTACATGTCCCGAAGCAGCCCTTGCTTGGTGAACGGCCCCCGGGCCTCCTCGTGATAGCCAAGATCGCCAACATGGCGGGCTGCACCTAGTAGTACAGTTTTGTTCCGTGCGACCAAAGATCATACTCTCTCGTGATCATGTGCTTGATCATGTCGTATGATCGCGTATCGGCGCGCTCCCACTTTCTCTGAATCGCCCAAGCGCAGTAATCGGCGACTTGGAGGCAAGGGTCGCAGTAAGATGGACGGAATTCAACCGCCCATCGCGCGGCTTTAATTGTTTGGCGCATCACGTCATCCAATTTTGTGCAGTAGGTCAATCGTTGTTTTTTTTCCGATTGACGCTGCTGTAACAAGCAATTCGTCGCCCGCACTGACATGTGGCGCTATCCCATATCTCAACGTATAATACCAAGGGCGCTTGTAAAACTCTGCCTTAGAGGTTGCGACGTGGGGCTGGGCTTTGGCCTTTTCGCAAATTGTTGCTTGTATTCTCACATCGTGCTTTAGGATTTCCTCATAAACCCGGTCACGGACCTCTTGTTTGTCCACGGTGGCGTGAAAATAGTCGCCGATAGGCGACCCATCCCAAATCATTTCTCGACGTAATTTCACCAAGTCGGCTGCTACTGCGAGATCACTAAGGGTGATGGTGCAGATGATGAAGTACTTTGAGACATTCGGATTGCGGTTGAACGTGAAGCATCCTGCCTCATCAGAAAAAAGGTACTTCTTTGACAATCGCCGCCCTACTCAATAATTTTGTTCATCTCATCAAACAAGTACGGTGCAACGGTCACCGCCTTCCTGCGCTTAACCATCTCTTTAAATTGCTCGATGTCACTGCACATTTCCATCATGCCTTCAACTTTTCCAATCTGGCGCGTGAGAATTGTTCGCCCTTCGCTTGTAAGCCACTGATGGAACCTAGCGCGGCGTTTCCCCTCGTCGGTTATGTTCAGTTTATCCAACTCAGCTTTCACATAGCCATGTTCTATAGGGTCATAGACATACTTGTTAATGAATCGACTATAGTACTGCGGGCGGGACCGGGCTGACGTTGGCGCATTGTCGTATAACCTATCCAGCTCGGCAAAAAATGAGTCTGGAAACGTGTGTATCCATTTCTGGAGGCCATCTGCAATGTAGCGCTCCAAGAGCAAGCGTAGCGCGTCATGGCCGCGATCTGTTTGGAAGCCAGTGGCTTCGTCCACAAGTGCCACGATGCCAACTCGGGCGAACGCTCGAACAAGAATTTCAGCTTTTTCAGCGATGTGCTTTTGCTGCTTGCTTAGAGCATCATTCGACCTAGCGGATAGAATTGCCTCGCAAATGTCCGCCAAGACCGTTGCGTCGTATCCGTAAGCGAGCGCCCCCTTGTCAGTTCGAAACAACAGAGGCTCTTTGGTCACATCCCTTAACTCTTTGGAAACATAGGGTGAAAGTGTTCTTTTGGGCAACAAAATACGCGAGGCGGTCACCGCCGCCCCTGGAACTTCCGCCGCGTGACATGCCTAAAGAGCTGACCATTCCCCGCTGGTGTATCACTCGGGTGCCATCTTCAAGTACGTAGCAGGGTATCTGCACGTCACTGATTGCCAGAATACCCCCGTATCGCGCCCTTGGGGTGTTCTGTTCGTCTTTATCTGCTGCCCCAACGACTTTATTCACCACATCGTCAAATGTGCCATCCGTAATCGGTTGAATGAGGTCTTTCTTGTCAGCCATTGATCAGCCCTTTGTAGGTCAGCCGCTTCTCAACCATGCGGTCAATTGTCATTCCGATGAAATCCATGGTGCCAATCTGCGCCGTGTTATGGCGGAATGAGAATTCCTTCACATAGCGGTGCAGGTGCTTGGCGCTCATGTAGTGATAGATGCCGATGAAACCGCGCTTGAGAAGCGACCAGAAGCTTTCGATCCCGTTGGTGTGCGCCATGCCGTTCACGTACTGTCCGACGCTGTGATTGACCTGAACGTGGTTATAGTTGCGCGAAAGGTCATGATAGCTGCGGAATGTATCGGTGACGACAGTGGAGCCGCGACGGACGTTCTGGCGAATGAAGCCTTGCAGGGTCTTCTTGCTAACATCGGCAACGGGCATGGCGCGGACTTCACCGGAGGCAGTGCGCATCCCGACAACGGGCGTCTTGCCGACAGCGCCGCGACCGGCACGCAACTTCTTGTCCGAATGCTTATTGGCCTCTTTGCCGCCGATGTAGGTTTCATCAACCTGCGTCTGACCACCTGTGTGGTTGCCACCTTCGGCCAGCCATGTCTCACGGATACGCTGCGCAAGGAACCATGCGGTTTTCTGAGTGACGCCAAGTTCGCGCGCCATCTGGGCGCTAGGGATGCCCTTGCGGGCGCTGGTGAGCATGAAGATCGCCAGCAGCCACTTAATGAGGGGGAGGCGGCTTTCGGCCAGAACTGTGCCAGTGCGAACGCTGAAATGCTTACGACAATCTTTGCAGTGGTATGGCATCGGCTTATGGTCTTTGCACTCGGTCACGGAAACCGAACCGCAGTGACCACAAACCGGCTCATCGCCCCAGCGCTTCGTCTCGAAAAACTTGCGCGCCGCTTCCTCATCCGGGAACTTCTGGAAGAACTGGAAGGTAGAGAGGGTTTCGGGCTTCGGCTTGGACATTGGGTCAGGCTCCTTCTGGAACCTGTGTAACTTAACTAGCCAAGCATGGCAGGTCGAATTTGGCTAGTTAGGTATATGAGCCCCAATTTAATGGTTGATACCTTTGTTCGTGGAACAAGAATGCCGTCCTTTTCGAGCGACCTAAGTTCCTGCCGGGTCGCCCCAATTTTTTCACGTAGCGCGATTTGGTGTCAATCGGCTCGCAATCTTGACCCCCTATCGGCATCCAAAAATGACCCCCTGCTGCGCCCTCGGGCGCCTGTCTCGAAGCGGTGTAGCCACCACACAGCGCAGCCGTATCGGGCCAGCGGGAGTTCGTTTATTCCCTGGTCTTGAAGCGCCAGCTTTCGTTGCCGGTTTCGACGATCTCACAATGGTGGGTAAGACGGTCGAGGAGCGTAGTGGTCATCTTGGCGTCGCCAACGACGGAAGGCCATTCACCGAAGTCGAGGTTGGTGGTCACGATGACCGAGGTGCGCTCGTAGAGGCGGTTGATGAGGTGGAGCAGCAACTGGCCGCCGGTCTGGGCGAACGGGAGGTAGCCAAGCTCGTCAAGGATCAGGAAGTCGAGGCGGCACAGCAGGTCGGCCGTGCGCCCCTGCCGGTCGGCACGAGCTTCGGCATCGAGCTTGTTCACCAGGTCCACGACATTGAAGAAGTGCCCCCGTTTGCCGCGCCGGATGCAGGCCCGGGCGATGCTCATGGCAGGGTGGGATTTGCCGGTCCCGGTGCCACCGATGAGCACGACATTGCGCTGCTGTTCGAGGAACTCACCAGAGGCCAGATCGCGCACCAGCGTCTCGTTGACCGGCGTTTCTTCAAAGCTGAACTCGTCCACTGCCGGCAGTGGTTCGCTTTGCGAACCACGAGAGAGACCTCTTTCGCCAGGGGCAGCTTGGCGATGGTCATCTGGTATTTGATCGAGCGCGCCTGCTTCTCGCTGATCTCGGCATTCAGCAGGTCGCCCCCTCTCGGCAGCATGCTACGCATGCGCCTGCCGGGCAGTGGACGATCTGCTGCGGTTCGTGCTGACGCTTCACTGTCACGCTGGAAGCGTGCCTCCGTCACGACGGTGATGATCTCATCGTAGGCGGCCTTCATGCCGTAGAGCTTCAGCTGGGTCGTGCCGGAGGCACGCCTTCGGCGTGACGCGTCCAGCGCCTGTGATCTTTCCATGGTTGGGTCTCCTGAGGCTGTCGTAACGTTGGCAATCGGCCACGGGCTCGCAGGTCAGTCGTAACGCGTCCGGCGTATCAATGGTCAACGGCGGCGGCGGTTCACGATATCGGGCCAGGATGTTGATGACGACCGAGGCGGCAGGGGCTCCTTCGTTCAGGGCTTCGGCACAGGCAGCGTCCACCGCATCCAATCCGTCGGTCGGGATCATGCTCAGGATCTGGACCATTCACTGCCCGGCAGGGCATTGCGCAGCAATGTCCCGAGAGGGTGCCGGTCGCCGTTCGGCACCTTGCCAGGCTTGCGCTGCACACGCCGGATCGCTGGCGGCAGGTCCCAGTCCTTGAAGGGCGCGCCATTCCGGAGAGCGCCGGGCTTGCGAGCCAGAACAGGAATGTAGTGCAACGGGTCGTAGATGGCCTTGTCGCGCCCGAAGGCGCGGGCGTGCTGCCCCATGATCTTGCCGTCCTGCCAGAACTCGACCCGTTCGGCATAGGCGCGGATCTCGACAGGGCGGCCGTCATGCCAAAGGCATGCGACCCGCATGGCGCGGCCCTCCACCGAGTAGCGGTTCTTGTCAAACCGGACGAGGCAGGTCTTCGAGACCGACGCCGGCACGGCATGGAAGCCTCCTCTCGGCAGATTGCTTCGCAATCGCCTGCCGGGCAATGATCGAACGGACCGACGTAGGGCACAAGACTCGCGCGCTCGTCCTGGAACACATTCCAGATCGTTCGATCCCGAAGCTCCTGATGCGGATTGGCCTTGGCCCAGGCAACACAGCGGTCCTCGAACCAGGCGTTGAGCTCGGCGTAGCTCCTGAACTTCGGCCGGATGTCGGAGTGCAGGGCCGTTCATTGAGGCGCCATTGGTTCAAGCCCAATGGACGGCGGATCGACGAGGTAATGCCCGCACATCTGCTGGAACCGGCGGTTGTAGGCACGGTCGCGGCCGACGAAGATCGTGTCGACCGCGGTCTTCGCGTCCATTGTCCTCGGACCAATGGCGGACAATTCCCGCTGTCGTTGATGCCCCGCGTGCAGGTGCCCCTGAAGAAGGCGAAGGCCTTGTCATGGGCGTTGAAGACCATCTCCTGCGTCTCGCGCGGGTAGGCTCGCACGAACAGCATCCGGCTGTGGAAAAGCCGGACGTGGGCGACCTTCACAGTGGTCGTCGCGCCATCGATCACCACGTTCTGTTCGTCGGGGAAACGCGCCACTGGCGCCTTTCCTGATCCTCCTTACCTCCAATCGAATTGGTAGGCCTCACCCGGATCGAAGATCAGCGGCACATAGGCAGCCGCAGATGCGACCTGCTCCTCCTTGGACCACGTGGCTGCGCAACGTCGGACAGCATCATAGCCGCCGCCATATCCACGGGCCCTGAGTTCTTCAAACATCCGAATACGGCTCAGCCGCTCACGCTTGGGTTTCCGGGCGTTGGCCGCCAGCATCTCGTCGAGCTCACCCGTCCAAGGGCCGATCTTCGGCAGCGGCTGGATCGTGCGCTCGTAGGTCAGTTCGGTCGCCCCGGACCGGATCACCTTGCGCACCGTGTTCCGTGAAACCCGCAGCTCCCGGCAGATCTGCTTGATCGACTTCTTGTCCTGAAAATATGCCCGACGGATCTTCGCTATCGTCTCCACCACCAATATCCCACACTGTGCTCCCCGATGATCTCGGGGGCATCATCCACTTCAGTGTAAGGGGGTCATTTTGGACGCCGGTAACCCCTCTACGGGGTCAAAATTGCACGCCTGTTCACAGTCTAGGAAACTAGCGGCACCTCACACATCGCGCAAGACATGAACAGGATTGCAGCCTTCCGGCTGTGATCGAATGTCGTGTGAAAAATGCCTGCCACGCTTGGGATATGAGAGATTGGTGGGGGGCATCTTGCTGGCGAGATATTGGCCTTTTTACGAGGGCGTCAGACATGCAGAAGTCCAAGTGTTTTCGCGGTCGAACATTCGACGAAACTGATGACTCACTAGGCTTCAACCCGCTGCCAACGGGCTGTGGCAATCCCTGATTTTGCGCGGGCGTTAACATCGCCACTTACCAGCAGAGCAGCACTAATTCAGGTTTGCACAGAGAGTGACCAACTGTGGTGCAACTCCGCTTCATTGAGTTCGGCTGGCAACAAAGTCACCTCTTCCGCCGCTTCACATTCCCACCTCGTTGCCCCGGCTTCCCGGCTGTAGATCGCCCCTTGGCCTTTACTGCCGCCTCTGACGCTCGCTCAACCGCCTGCTGACGCGCCAAAGGATCGTCCGAGACTGCGAGGTCGACCGCCTCTAGTCGCTTGATTTCATCACGCAACCGCGCCGCGTCTTCGAACTCAAGGTTTTCAGCCGCCTTGCGC